>JBLWKA010000047.1:2198-37517 GCA_048381555.1 Oscillochloridaceae bacterium umkhey_bin13 | reverse complement strand
GGGGCGCGGACGAACCGCCGGGGCGCGGACGAACCGCCGGGGCGCGGACGAACCGCCGGGGCGCGGACGAACCGCCGGGGCGCGGACGAACCGCCGGGGCGCGGACGAACCGCCGGGGCGCGGACGAACCGCCGGGGCGCGGACGATATGTAGGGCCGAAGCATTCGCCGCCGGATGATCGGTGTCACTGTGATGGACGTATGGCGAATGCTTCGGCCTTACAGGGCGGATCGGCATGCATCGGCGGGCGGATCGGCATGCATCGGCGGGCGGATCGGCATGCATCGGCGGGCGGATCGGCATGCATCGGCGGGCGGATCGGCATGCATCGGCGGGCGGATCGGCATGCATCGGCGGGCGGATCGGCGCATGTTTCGGCCTTCCATATCCATGGCGCGATATGCACATGGATCGCCTCGGCAGACAAAGGTGAATCCCCCTGAGACGCAATCTGAGACGCAAGGCGCAACGCTGGTGCGACGCGTACGGCCTATCCTAGCCTCAAGGATTGATCGTAAGACCTGCCAGGAGGCCCCTCGTGTTGATGATGAACCAGTCCGCCACCAGCCTCAGCCGTCACGACGTTCAGGCATGGGCCAACGAACTGTTCAAACGGGCCTATGTCAATGGGATCTTCCGGCGCGGCTGGCAACGCTTGCGCGGTCAGTCCCATGATCTGGTTAGCCTCGGTAGCACCAAAGCCCAGAGCGGGCGTTCGTTGGGCTTGCAGACCATTGCGATCACGCAGATCATTGGTAGCGAAGGGCGGGTTGCCGATTTTGACCGCAATTTTGCCCCCCGCGAAGAGCGCACCCGTGACCGCTGGATCCAGATCGCCCGTGCCCGCCGCTGCGGTGCGGCCCTGCCCGCCGTGCGCCTGATTCGCACCGCCGACGGCTACTTCGTCCGTGACGGTCACCATCGCATTTCGGTCGCCGTCGCCCTTGGTGAAGCCTTCATTGAGGCTGAGGTGGTGGCTTGGGTGTGATGATCCAGCCCGTCGCCAGATCGCCGAAGGTAACCGAACGCGCCGTACCCCAACGATGCAGATAGAGGGCCAAGTAGGCGCAACACAAGGCGTCTACCTGGTCTTCGTAGTGCTTCAGGGCCGTTGCTCCCAACCCCGCGAGATCAGGGTCGAGCAGGCTCAGGTCGCCGCCCAAGGGCGGGTCGGCCTGGGCCAGACTGCGCATCGCCGCCTGGTAGCGTTGCCATTCGGCCAGCCGAATCTCATGGGCGCGGCCCTGGCGGGCTTTGTATTTCAGGCTTTTGGTCAGCCCAAACAGCACCACCAGCGCCGGGTGCGGGTAGACCTCGCAGATCAGGCGACCGGGTTGCCCGGCAGCGATGTGGGCGGCTGGCGCAAACCCAAGGGCCGTCAGGCGATCCACGAGTTGCTCGCCGCGCACTCCCGTGCCGTCACGATCCAATAAGCGCCGATTCACAGGGTGCGCCCCCGCCTCGTAGCGTCGAAAAGCCGCACTCAGCGCTGCATCAGCCGGGCGTTGGCCGGTTTGGTTGGGCACCCGCAGCGGCGCATCCACCGCGACGATCGCATCATCGCGTCCGGCCTGCTGATCCACATAGGCCACAATTGCATCAAGATCGCGCAACAACACTGGGGCGGCGCACATCTGCGCCCCGTACTGATCGCCCTGCAAGGTCGCGGCCCCGCTCAGATTGCGCCCTGACCAGGCGAGATCGAGTCCGATGTAGATCGTTGGGGAGTGGATCATGGAATTATATGGTACTAAATCTTCATTACATCTTGCAACATGTTTCGACTCTGGTAATACCAACCTGTTAAGATGCTAGGCATTCGTTCAGATGCGCCATGCGTCAGGACAGAGAACCCGGACGCACTGAGAGGGGACGATGGAGCTACGGCAGCTAGTCGAGGATCCCGAGGCCTGGAGTATTTTGGTTGAACGGGCACGCGCCCTAGCCTTGCAAGAAGATAGCGTCGTCGGCGAACTAGGTGCGGCAACCTTGACCTTCCGCCTTGGCGACAGCAGCTATAGTTTGCCCGCGATTGCCGTGCGTGAAGTCCAGCCGATGGGCCGTTTTGCCACCCTACCCGCCGTACCACCTTTTGTGCTTGGTTTAGTCAATGTGCGCGGTCGTCTGATCACTGCGCTTGATCTGCGCCCGCTGCTTGGCTTGCCCGCCGCGCCACTCGCTCCCGGGGCGATGCTCTTGATTGTGAGCGTGGACGATAACGAGCTTGGGATTGCTGCCGATAGTGTCCTGGCCGTGCGCAGTCAGCGTACCGACCTCGCCCCTGCCCCTTCGGCGGCCTCGGGGCGTAGCGTCGCCTGGGTACGTGGCGTAGATGAAGAGCTGAGTATTCACCTTGACCCTGTGATGCTCTTTGCTGATCCGACCCTGGTTGTCAATGCCGAGGCCGAGGGCGCCTAGCGCCGCACCTGTGCGGGAAGCTTATGAATCCAACTACTGACATCCTATTGATCGAGGACAGCCACAGCCAGGCGCTGCGTTTTCGCCTGATGCTTGAGCGGGCCGGTTACAGTGTTGACGTCGCTGTAGATGGGGCCAGTGGCTGGCGCCGTGCTTGCGCTACCCCTCCACGCATGATCCTGCTCGACATTGACTTGCCTTCGCTTGACGGTTTCCAGGTGCTCGGACGGCTCAAACGTGACCGCCGCACCGCCACCATTCCAGTGGTGATGCTGACCCACCGCGATAATGTCACCAGTGTGCAGCGGGCGATTGACCTGGGTGCCGACGATTATCTCTTCAAAGACGACGCCCCCTACGAGCTCTGTGCCACCGTGGCTCAGGCGCTTGACTCGGCGGCCCGCTAGCTGCCTTTCGCGACAGCCAGGCGAGCACCTTATGTTCATGAGGTCTCCCCTATGAATGCGTTCAACAACTTTAGCATCCGTAACAAAATCCTGCTCGTCACGGCTCTAGTGCTCGCCTCGATGTGTACGGTCGCGGTCTTCGCCTTGATCTCGGTGCAGGATACCCAGGCCCGCGAAGCCGAAGTACGCCGTACCTACGGCATCCTTGATGAGAGCGCCCTGCTGCTGGCCCAGATTGTGAACATAGAGACCGGTACCCGCGGGTTTGTGATTACCGGCAATGAAAGTTTCCTCGAACCCTACAACAATGGGCGTACTGCCTTTGCAGAACATCTTGATACTGCCCGTAAAGCAGTCCAGGATCAACGCTCCCAATATATTCTGAATGAGATTGCTATCGCCCAGAGCGAATGGGATCAGCAAGTCTTGCAGCCCCAGATCCAGTTGCGCCGGGCCACGACCCAGGGGACGGCAACGCTTGATGTGATTGCTGAACGCATTGCCAGCGGCGAAGGCAAACGCCGGGTTGATGGGATGCGAGCCTTGTTTGCCGAATTTGAGCAGATTGAGCGTGATCTGCTGGCTCAACGTCAGATTGAATCGGAACAAGCTGCCACGACTCTGCAACTGGTCTTGATCGGCGGCACTCTGGCTGCGATCCTCTTTAGCATCGCTGCTTCGGTCTGGGTTGCCAATGGTTTGGCCCACCGCGTCGGCCTGGTTTCGCGCGCCGCTGATGGTATCGCCGCCGGGCGGATCAACGAGAAGTACGACCTGCCTTCTGGTAACGACGAAGTCGGCCATATGGCCCAGTCCTTCAATACCATGGCCGCCACTATTCGGCGTCAGATCGAAGAACAACAGCAGGCCAACGAGCAACTCCGGGCCGCTGCTGCGACTCAGGTTGCCAAAGATTATCTCGAACAGGTGGTGCGCAGTTATAGCAATTTTGCGAACGAAGTTTCTCGTGGCAATCTAAGCGCTCGCCTGGAAAATATCACCGGCAACGATGAACTCGCTGCGCTCGGACGTTCGTTGAACACCATGGTCGAGGGGTTGCATACGATTACCCGCCAGACCCGCGAAGCCAGTGCCAATATCGCCGCTGCCGCCGCCGAAATTCTGGCCGCCACAACCCAACAGGCTGCCTCGGCCGCCGAACAGTCGGCCGCGATCACTCAGACCACCACGACAATTGAAGAGGTCAAGGCGATTGCGCTCCAGACCGCCCAACAGGCCGCCCAGGTCGCCCAGGATAGCCAGAACGCCCTCAATGCCGCCCGCCAGGGTACTCTTTCGGTCGAGGAGACCGTTGCGGGCATGGGCCAGATCCGCACCCGCGTCGAGATGATCGCCCAAAATATCCTCGGTCTGGCCGAACAGACCCAGGCCATCGGGGCGATTACCGCCACGGTCAGCGAGATCTCTGACCAGTCCAACCTGCTGGCCCTCAATGCCGCCATCGAAGCCGCCCGTGCCGGTGAGCAGGGCAAATCCTTTGCCGTGGTCGCCCAACACGTGCGCGAACTGGCCGAACGCTCCAAAGCCGCCACTGTCCAGGTACGCGAAATCCTCAGCGAGATCCAGAAGGCCACCAACGCAGCAGTATTGGTCACCGAAGAGGGCACCAAGGGCGTCGAGAGTGGGGCGAAACTGGCCGGGCAGGCCGGGCAGGCCATCCACCGGATCGCGACCGAAGTCGAAGGCGGCGCGCAGGCCAATGTGCAGATGGCGGCGGCGGCCCAGCAACAGACTGCGGGCATGGAGCAGATCGGGCAGGCTATGGGTTCGATCCAGCAAGCCACGACCCAGACCCTGGCTTCGACCCGCCAGGCCGAAGGGGCCGCCCAGGATCTGCATACTCTGGCCCAGAATTTACAAAAGACCATCGAGGCCTATCGCCTCTAGGAGCCTGGGGGAAGCCCTACTTCCCCCCCCCATAAACATTATCGTCATTGCTGACCGCATGCAACAGCGACACGGAGGGCACCATGCAATTCACGATCCGCCTTAAACTCCTTCTCTCTTTCGGGGCACTGCTGCTGATGATGGTGGGCCTCAGTGGCATCGCGCTCTCGCAGATGATGCAAATGAACGCGAAGGCCGAACTGGTTGGCAGCAACGTCGTCCCCTCAATGAACCACGCCTCGGATATGCGCCGGATCGTCAATCGCTACCGTGGTCTCCAGGCTTCATTGTTAGTTTACGATGATGCCGAAAATCTGGCCCGGGTGCGCAGCGAACTTGACAAACAAGCCTCCGACCTGGCCGAGATTTTCGCGGTCTATCCCAATTTCATTCTTGATGAACCCGAGCGGGTGGCCTTCAACAATTTTCGCAACGAGTGGAACAATTTCCTCCAGATTTCGAACAATCAATTCATCGCTGCCCATAGTCGGGGCGATTATGCCACGGCGAAAACCGTATTTAGTGAGACGGCTACGAACTTCTCGCGCATGATCGAGTATAGCATTAGTCTGCGCAACGAAGTGCACCGCCAGGCCGACGATGCAGTAGCCGCTGTCAACGATAGCTTCAGCACCTCACAGACCATGATCATTGGCTCTTCGGCGGTCTTATTGATCGTCGCCACCGTACTGGGCTTCTGGCTTTCGAATATGATTGCCCGCAATCTGGGCAAACTGGCCGCCGCCACCAACCGGGTGGCCGAAGGCGACTTTACCCAGCGTGTGGAACTAAACAGCAACGACGAGTTGGGCTATCTGGCGGGCCAGTTCAACCAGATGGTCGGCCAATTGCATACCGCCCGCGAAAACGAGTTGGCAACCCGGGCGGCTGAAGATCGGCGCATCGAGCAGGAGCGCAAGGCCCGTGACGAGTTGCAACTTGCGGTGAATGTCTACAGTGGCTTCATTAGTCGGGTCGCCAGTGGTGACTTGACCGCTCGCGTGGCCCCGCAGGGTGATGTTGATATGCAGCGGATTGGCAACGATCTGAATGCGATGGTTGAGGCCTTGCATAGTGTGACCAGCCAGGTGCGTGAGGCCAATGCGAATATCGCCGCCGCCGCCGCCGAGATCCTCGCCGCCACGACCCAACAGGCCGCTTCGGCTGCCGAACAGTCGGCCGCGATTACCCAGACCACCACCACGATTGAAGAGGTCAAGGCGATTGCGCTCCAGACCGCCCAACAGGCTGCCCAGGTCGCCCAGGATAGCCAGAATGCGTTGACTGCCGCCCGCCAGGGCACCCTTTCGGTCGAGGAAACCGTCACAGGCATGGGTCAGATCCGCACCCGTGTCGAGATGATCGCTCAGACCATCCTTGGTCTGGCCGAACAGACCCAGGCCATCGGGGCGATTACCGCCACGGTCAGCGAAATCTCGGATCAATCGAACCTGCTGGCCCTGAATGCGGCAATCGAAGCCGCCCGCGCTGGCGAACAGGGCAAGTCGTTTGCCGTCGTCGCCCAGCATGTGCGCGAACTGGCCGAACGCTCCAAAGCCGCCACTGTCCAGGTACGCGAAATCCTCAGCGAGATCCAGAAGGCGACTAACGCGGCGGTACTCGTCACCGAAGAGGGGACCAAGGGAGTCGAGAGTGGGGCCAAACTGGCCGGACAGGCCGGGCAGGCGATCCACCGCATCGCGACCGAAGTCGAAGGTGGAGCCCAGGCCAATATTCAGATGGCGGCGGCTGCCCAGCAACAGACTGCGGGCATGGAGCAGATCGGGCAGGCCATGGGATCGATCCAACAAGCTACGACCCAGGCCTTAGCTTCGACCCGTCAGGCCGAACGGGCTGCCCAGGATCTGCATACCCTGGCCCAAAATCTGCAAAAGACGGTTTCGACCTATAAATTGTGAAAGCTTCCACCCGGAGTGCTCCATGCTTACAGATGCAGATATTATGGCTCAGGTTTTCGCGGCTTTTAAGGCCGAGCAGGCCGATCACCGTCAGGCGATTGGGCAACTCTTGCTCGATCTGGAGCGCGAACCCGAGCATCCCGAGCGGCGCACGCTGCTCGATCAACTCTTCCGCGAGGCGCATAGCCTGAAGGGTGGGGCGCGAGCGGCTGGCCTGGTCGCGATCGAACAGATCGCCCACCACGTCGAGGATATCTTCTCGGCGGTGCGCCAGGGTTCATTGGTACTGACCCCGAATGTGTGTGATCCGATCTATGCTGCGCTTGATGCGATCGGTGAGTTGATCGAGCATGCCGCCCCAGGTCACGAGCCAGACATCTCGTTGTACCAGGATCTGCTGATCACGCTTGGCGAGACTGCTCGTGGGATTGATTTGCCCGAGCCTGAGGTAGTTCCGGTTGTGCCCGAGGCCCTCGTGGCTGCGGTTCCTGCGCCAGCAGAGCCAGTTGCGCCATCAGCGCCACCCGTAGTTGACCCACCACCACCCGTCGTGGTGCCTGAGGTGATCAGCAAGGTGACCGAGCCCGAGGTGCTGCCAGCGGCGCGCAACAATGCCCAACCCAATAACGAAGAGACCGTGCGCCTGGCGATCAGTGTGCTCGATGGCCTGATGAACGAGGCTGGCGAACTGATGACCTGCTCGTTGCGGGCGCGCCAACTGGCCCGCGAGGCCCAGAATCTTCAGGATTTGCCGGCCCGTTGGCGGCGCATGTGGCGGCGCATTAATCCGGTGATTGCCCGGGTTCGCGATAACGGCTCGATTGTGCAGCCGGTCGTGCATCACCTGGATAATCGTAACAATGGCAGTGCTTCGGCCTTTGAGCGCCAACAATTGCATCGGCGTGGCAATGAGCACGAGAGCCTGCTGGATGCTTTAGAGCAGGCCAATACGCTGATCAACGAACTGACTGCTAACCTTGCCGATCTGGCCCGTCAGGCCGCCGAGGATCAAACTCGCCTCGCGGCTGTGACTGATCGGCTGCACAGTCAGATCCGCCGCACCCGCATGCTGCCGTTAGCAACACTGATCAACCCGCTGCGCTTGCAGTTGCGCGAAATGGCCCGCGCCGCTGGCAAACGGGTCACCCTCGAACTGGATGATCGTGGGGCCGAAGCGGATCGCCAGGTGCTGGAACAGTTGCGCGAAGTGCTGATGCATCTGTTGCGCAATGCGATTGATCACGGTATCGAGAGTCCCGACGTGCGGATGGCGGCTGGCAAACACGAAATGGGCACGATCACGCTGCGGGCCGAAGTGAGCGGCGACCGCTTGACCTTGGCGCTCGAAGATGATGGGGCCGGCCTGGATCTTGAGGCGATTCGGCGACGAGCGATCAGTTCGGGCTTGATGGGCCCGGCCGAACTCGAACGGGCCTCGGTGGAAGAGTTAAGTGACCTGATCTTCTTGCCGGGCTTCTCGACGCGCCAGACCGTCAGTGCGCTTTCGGGGCGGGGCGTGGGCCTGGATGTGGTGCGTTCGCGGGTTGAACGCATGCATGGCCGGGCCAGCGTGAGCTATGTGCCGGGCGCGGGATCGACCTTTATAATTGATGTCCCGCTTTCCTTGACCAGTTCGCATGGCTTGCTCTTGCGGATCAGCGGCAGCGATTATGTCTTGCCCCTCGATGCGGTTCAGCGCATTGTGATGCCCGCCCCAGGCCAGGTGCAGATGCTCGAAGGTCGCCCGGTGTTGCGCCTCGAAGGGCGGGCCGTGCCGCTGGCAGCCCTCTCCGATCTGTTGGGCCTCGAAGGTGAACGCCTTGGTGGAACCCGTGGTCTGGCCCTCTTATTGGGTAGTGGTGATCGCCAGGTGGCCTGTCTGGTGGACGCGATTGTGGGCGAACAGGAACTGGTGGTGCACCGCCTCCCCGCGCCCCTGATGCGGGTACGCTTCGTCTCGGGCGCAACCATCCTGGCTGATGGGCAGGTCGTGCCCATTCTGGATGCGGTTGACCTTGCGCGGGCGGCTGGCGGTGCGCAACGTGCGCTCACCCCCGAAATGGCCCACGAAGAAGAACAACGCGCCCCGGTGGTGCTGGTGGCCGATGACTCGATCACGACCCGCACGCTCGAGAAGAATATCCTGGAAGCCGCTGGCTACCGGGTCTGGTTGGCGACCGACGGCCAGGAAGCGCTGGAAGCGCTGCGCCGCCTGAGCGACGATGGTGGCTGCGACCTGCTGCTGAGTGATATTGACATGCCCCGACTGAATGGGTTTGATCTGACCGCCCAGGTGCGCTCTGATAGCAAATTGCGTAACCTCCCCGTTGTGCTGGTGACCTCGCTTGATAGCCCCGCTGATCGTGAACGGGGTGTGGCGGCAGGAGCCGATGCGTATATTGTCAAGCGGGCTTTTGATCAACAGACTCTGCTTGATACGATCGCTCGCCTGATCTGATTTTGGATTGCCGCGCCCGCTTTACCTAGTATAAACCGATGATTATGCAGCTAGCCGAGCCACAACACATGCAGGTGCTGAGCGATGGCGATGTGATTGCCTTGCGCCAGGCCATCCGGCAACGAGCCCGGGCGGTGGGTCTTGGCCCTGCGCAACAGGCCCGCATCACCGCTGCGATCAGCGAAGTGGCCCGCGCCCTCCTGTATGGAGCAGGTGCGGGGCAGTTTACGATTCGGATTGAAACGGGGATTGGCAACCGTCCAGCTTTCGAGATCCTCTGTGCTCCTGGTCACGGGGGCAACAGTACCGATGCGCGTCCGATTTATGCCTTACCTGCCGTTGCCGAAGCCAGGGCCCTGGTTGATGATACCTGGGTCAAGTCTGGATCTGAAGGCGACCAACTCTTGATGCGGATGTGGCTCGTTAGCTCGCCGTAGACAAGGACACTGTTATGCTTGCTGAAGCGCCTGCACCGGTTGGAACTGCACCGCTGGTGGTCACGTTTAAAGTTGGTCGCCAGAGCTACGCCCTGCCCCTGGGGGTAGTCCTGCAAGTGGTGCGCCTCCCGGCCTTGACAACGGTTCCTGGTGCGCCTCCGGGGCTGTGTGGTATGCTAAACTTACGTGGGAATTTCATTCCGGTGCTCGATGCGCATGTCATCCTCGAAGAGCCGCCATCGGTCGGGCTCGAAAGCCAGATCCTGGTGCTCTCTAATGGCATAGGTGAGCGCCCTGTCTGTAGCCTGATGGTAGATGCCGTGGAAATGGTGCGCCAGTTCCCCCCCGGGAGCTTTGCACCCCTGACCAATGGCAATGATCTGGTGGTTGGCATGTTGCGTGAACGCGATGAAGCCGTTGTTGTGCTTGATGCCGAGGCTCTGGCCGCGCATGCGGCTCACCGTGGTACCTAAATGGAACATCCCATCAAAGTTCTGGTGGTCGAAGACTCGCCTTCGCAACTTGAATTGATCGTGGCACTGCTGCGCGCCTCAGGCGAATTCGAGGTCGTTGGCACCGCGATGAATGGCAGCGCCGCCGTCACCCAGGCCGCCACGCTCCGGCCGAGTGTGGTGGCGATGGATATTCATCTGCCGATTATGGACGGCTACGAGGCCACGCGCCAGATTATGCAGCGCTGCCCGACCCCAATTGTGATGTTCAGCAATAGTGCTGGTGATGCCGATCGGCGTTCGATGCAGGCCCTGGCGGCGGGGGCGTTGGCGGTGGTGCGCAAGCCGGGTAATCTGTTGACGGCAGCGAGTGCCGAAGAACGTACCACTTTTTTGCGGATGTTACGTTTGATGTCCGGGGTGCGCGTCGTCACCCGCCATGCTCCCCGGGTGGTTCCGGTTTTGCCACCCGATCTGGCGAAGCAAGCCCCGAATGTGATCCCCGAACTGGTTGCGGTGGCCTCATCCACCGGTGGCCCAGCTGCGCTGCAGGTCTTGCTGTCTGGCCTCGGCCCCGCCTTCCCCCTGCCGGTGGTGATTGCCCAGCACATCGCCCGTGGCTTCACGACTGCCCTCGTAGACTGGTTGGCTTCGGTCATTCCGTTGCCTGTGCGTGTGATTACGGGTGAGACCCGCCTGCTCCCTGGCACGGTCTATTTTGCCCCGGATGATCAGCATGTCGTGATCACGGGAAGAAATCTGGCCAATACGCGGGTAACCCATGCCGATGACCGTTACTGCCCCAGCGCCGATCTGCTCTTCGAGAGTGTGGCCCATGTGTATGGCGCACGATCGGTAGGTGTGATCATGACCGGTATGGGTGACGATGGTGCCCGTGGGTTGAGCAAATTGCGCCAGGCCGGCGCAGTTACCCTCGCCCAGGACGAGGCCACCTGTGTGGTGTTTGGCATGCCGCATGCTGCCCAACTCGCCGGTGCGGTCGGCTGGATGCTGCCGCTTGGTGGGTTAGCTGCCGCCGTTCTGACCAGCGTGGGTGGCAAGTATGCCAACTGACCTCCGATTGAGTGACGAGCTTTATGTACGTTTCCGGGATCTGCTCCTGAGTCGCGCCGGGCTGTTTTATCCTGAACGGCGTCGGAACGATCTGGCCCATGGCCTGAGTCAGACCGCCGAGGTGTGCGGCCTCAATGATCTTGAAGCGCTGTATACGGCGATCAGTGCCAACGGGACGGCCTGGGATCATGCGGTGGCGCAGTTGACGATTGGCGAGACCTATTTCTTTCGCAATGGGGCGCAGTTTGCGGCCTTGCGTGAGCGGATTTTGCCTGATCTGATCAGCCGCCGGGGTGGCGTGCATAATCTGCGTCTGTGGAGTGCCGGGTGCGCCACGGGCGAGGAGCCGTACTCGTTGGCGATGGCCCTCGCCGACTATCTGCCCGCTAGCCAGTGGCAGATCAGTATTTTGGCCACCGATATTAATCCCCAGTTTTTGACCCGCGCCCGCGAGGCGGTGTATGGCTCGTGGTCGTTCCGCGAAACCACCGACGCCCAGCGCGAACGGTTTTTTATTCCCGAGGGCACGCGCTGGCGTTTGCGGCCCGAATTGCGCCGCCAGGTGGTGTTTGCACGCCTGAACCTGGCTGAACCGGGCTATCCGGCCGTCACGAATGGTACCGTAGCGCTTGACCTGATCTTCTGTCGCAATGTGACGATCTATTTTGATGAGGCCACGACTCGCCAGGTGATCGAGCGTTTTTATGGTGCGCTGGCACCTGGGGGCTGGCTGGTGGTGGGCCACGCCGAACCGCATGCCGATATCTACCGGGCCTTCGAAACCCATAACGCGCCGGGCACGGTGCTCTATCGGAAACCGTTGAGCGCCCCGGCCTTTGTGACGACCAGCCTCGGGGGTGCTCCGGTGGCCCTGCCGTCACCCCACCTGCCCCCGGCTCCGGCCATACCTGTCCGTAGCAACCCGCCCGCTCCCACCCAGCCCAAACCAACCCCTCGGGCGCTGCAGGAGACGGTAGTTGCGGCACCGCCCCCACCGCCGGATTATCTGGCCGAGGGTCGGCTGGCGGCGAATCGGGGTGATTGGGCCCGTGCCCGGACTGCCGTTGATCGGGCACTGGTGAGCGAACCGTTGCGGGCCGAAGTGCATTACCTGAATGGGCAACTGCTTGAGCAGGCCGGGGATCTTGATGGTGCCCTTGGTGCCTACCGGCGCAGTGTGTACCTTGATCCAAACTGGGTCATGGGAACGCTGGGCATGGCGTCGATCTGGCAACGTACCGGTCAGTCGCACGAGGCGCGGCGCAGTTTGCGTAGTGCGGCCCAAAATCTGCACCGCCGCTTCCCCGACGAAGCCGTGCCAGGTGGCGATGGCGTAACGGCTGCCGAATTGTTGGCCTATGTGTGGGCGCAACTCGAATTGATTGGCGGGTAGGATCATTTTGGGTTGGCGTAGGGACGCGGTTGACGGACGCAGCATGCGGACGCAGCACGCTGCGTCCCTACGGTGGTGGCAAAGTGGTGGCGAAGTTGCTCCCGTCTACGCCAAATTCGTGCTATCATGGCGCGGCTTTCGTCGCTTTCTGCCGGGGATGCCTATGGCTCTGCTACCTGCCAGCCGCCTTGCCGCCCTGCGGGCCGAATTGCTCGGCCTGGTGCGCGCCGGGGTCACTGCTGATCTTGAGGCCCAGATTGACGAATTGCTCGCCGAGGTGCTTGAAGATGCGCCGCTGATCGCGCCGTTGCCACTCGCGATTGATGATGAGGATGAGGATCGGCGGATTGTGGTAACCGGGATCGGGGTGGTATCGCCCTTTGGGGTTGGGCTGGAACCATTCTGGGAGGGACTCGCCGCCGGGCGTAGTGCGATCGGGCGGATTACCCATTTTGATCCGACGGGCTATCCTTGCCAGATCGCCGGCCAAACCCCCGATTTTGCGCCACAGGAGTTTATGGACTTCAAAGAGGCCCGGCGCATGTCGCGTTCGAGCCAGATGGCGGTGGCGGCGGCCCGGATGGCGGTGACCTCGGCGGGATTGCGGCTCGAAGGGGTCGCTGACGAAGTGGGGGTGCTGATCGGCTGTGGCACGATTGCCATGCCCGAGGTCGAACAGGCCGTCACGACGCTGGTGCAGCGCGGTGGCATGAAGATCAGTCCATTTTTTATTCCGGCAGCCCTGCCCAATATGCCTGCCAGCCAGGTCGCGATCCAACTCGGCCTGCGGGGCTATATTTCGGCGACCTGTACCGCCTGTGCGGCTGGGGCGCAGGCGATTGGCGAGGCGGCCGAGGTGATTCGGCGCGGGGAGGCCGAAGTGATGCTGGCCGGTGGGGCCGAGGCCCCAATTACGGCGCTGAGCCTGGGGGCGTTTTGTGTGATGCGGGCCTTAAGTAGTCAGGGCAACGAAGATCCGGCGCGGGCTTCACGACCGTTCGACGCCCAACGTGATGGCTTTGTCCCCGGTGAAGGGGCGGCAGTGCTGGTGCTCGAGCGGCTCTCGAGTGCCCGGCGGCGGGGGGCCACGATCCTGGCCGAGGTAGCGGGTTACGGCTGTTCGGCTGATGCTCATCATGTAACGGCTCCTGACCCTGACGGCCAGGGGGCAGCACGGGCCATGCGGCGAGCGTTGCAGCGAGCGCGCCTCGATCCGCAACAAGTGGACTATATCAATGCCCACGCCACCAGTACCCCGGCAGGTGACGTGGCCGAAACGCGGGCGATTAAACAGGTGTTTGGCGAATACGCCTATAGCGTCCCAATCAGTGCCTCGAAGTCCATGTTTGGTCATTTGACGGGTGCAGCCGGGGCCGTCGAAGCGGCGGCAACCATTATGGCCTTGCAGCATAATCTGATTCCGCCCACAATCAACCAGGAAACCCCCGACCCGGTCTGTGATCTCGATTATGTGCCTAATGTGGCCCGTCCGGCCCAACTTCAGGTTGCGATCTCGAACTCGTTTGGCTTTGGCGGGGTCAATGCAGTATTGGTGTTTCGGAAACTGACGTAGGGGGCGGTGAGTTTGGCATGCGCCAAGCTCACTGCGAGAGCACCAGGGCGCACCAGGTGCTCCCAAACTATCTCCTATCTCCTATCCTCCTATTTCCTACGCTATGCCTTGGAATATTATTGGTCACGAGTGGGCCATCACCCAACTTGAGCAGAGTCTAGCCCATGAGCGCATGGCCCACGCCTATCTGATTGGCGGGCCTGCCGGGCTGGGCAAGGCACGGCTGGCCTTGCGTATGGCCCAGGCCCTCTGCTGTGAACAAGGCCCGGGCGTGCCATGTCTGGCATGTCGCACCTGCCGCCGGATCGAGCGCGGCAACCATCCCGATGTGCGGATCGCGGGCATGGCGACCCAGGCCGCCGGGCTTAAAGCTGATGAAGCCGCCCGCCAAAAAGAGTTGAAGATTGGCACGGTGCGCGAGTGGCAGCGTGATCTGAACCTGCGGCCCTACGAGGCGCGGCGGCGGGTTTTTATTCTGCACGACGCCGAACGGCTCAACGAAGAGGCCGCTAATGCCATGCTCAAGACCCTGGAAGAGCCGCCGCCCTATGCAACCCTGATCCTGGTGGCCCATAGCACCGATCTCTTGCCAACGATTGTGTCACGCTGTCGGGTGATCCGACTGCGCCCACTGCCCCGTCGTCAGGTGGCTGAAACCCTCGTGCAGCACGGAGTCGTGGCCGAGGATGCCGAACTGCTTGCGGCCTGGAGCGGCGGGCGGATTGGCTGGGCTTTGAGCATGCGCGATCAACCCGAGCAACTGGCCCAACGCGACGAGCAGTTGGCAGCCCTGATTGAACTGCCGGGCCAGGGCCGTGGGGCAGCCATGCGCTGGGCCGAACAGTGGGCCAAAACCTACCGCGCAGGCGAACAAGACGAGGTCTTTGCCCAACTGGCACTCTGGCAAGGCTGGTGGCGCGACGTGATCCTGACCGCCGCTGGTTGCCCCGAGGCGGTTGCCAACCCTGATCGGCGGAATGAGTTGAGCACCGCTGCGCAGCGCCACGGCCTACCCGCCGCCTATGCCTTTGCGACCCGTCTGGGCCAGGCTGCGCAACAATTGCGCGAAAATGGTAATCCGCAACTGGTACTCGAGAACCTGGCGTTGCACTTGCCGTAATGGTGTAGGGACGCTGCATCCGCAGACGAGACGCAGCACGCTGCGTCCCTACGCCCGTAAGGCGGCATCCGCTCACACCTGGGCATACTGCATGCTCAGCGGGCGCGGGCTGCGCTTGCGCTGAGACTGCGCCCATACCTCCCGCACCTGTTCGACGACCGCAGCCCGATCAGCGGGATTGTTCGCCAGATCAAGCTCGTCGGTGGTAATCGTGAGTACCGGGCAGGCATGGAAGTTAGCGATCCAGCGACTATAACGCCGTTCCAGGCTTTCGAGGTAAGCGCTCGGGATCTCTTGCTCGTAGGTGCGGGCGCGCCCATTGATGCGTTCGCGCAGGGTGGGCAGACTGGCCCTCAGGTAGATCAGCAGGTCAGGCGGACGTAGCCCACTGACCAGGGTCGCAAAGAGCTTGCTATAGGTGCCGAAATCACGGGGACTCAGCATGCCCTGATCATAGAGCCCTTTGACGAAGACCTCGTAATCTTCGTAGATGCTACGATCCTGGCAGACCGGGCTGGGCGCGGCTACGATGGCCTGGTGCTGCTCGTGGCGTTGGGCCAGGAACCAGATCTGGGAATGGAAGCCCCAGCGCGCCGGGTCGGCATAAAAATCGTCGAGGTACGGGTGATCCTCGGCGATTTCGTAATAGGGTGTCCAGCCCAGCGTGTCGGCCAACAGCCGCACCAGGGTGCTCTTGCCAACCCCAATATTGCCAGCAACGGTCAAGTGGAACGGGCCTGCGGTGACGGTACTCACGCGTAGCTTACTCCTCGTTGGATGGAATGGGGACGATTAGGTCGCCCCCATTCCCTCTTTGATCAGAGCTCGATTTCGCACGATCCTGAGCTACAGGCCAATTCCTGAGCGGCATTAGTCAGGTCTTGTTCCTCGTAGCGATAGATCTTCGAGAAATCGATTGGCGGGAAGGCAGCAGCGAGACGCTCGAACTCCTCTTGCGAGATCTCGACATAGGGCATGTTATCGTATTTGGCGTCGAAGGCGGGCAAGAACGAGAGGCCGCCAATCTGGTCGCGGTGCTCCCAGACCCACTTCATCAGGTCAATCATCTCGTCGGGGCGATAGGTGATCGTGCATGACGGATTGTGTTCAGTCCAGTAGATCTTATTCTGGAGCCAGAACTCGCATTGGGCGATGGCCGAGCGATCCTTGCGGGTGATCGAGCCATCGGGCGACTTGACCGGGAAGTGAATGACCCAGGTATGGGCATTGGTGGCACTCTGGCCATTTTCGGGGCTCATGGGCACCCCGGCATCACGCAGCACCTTATAGATCGGCGAGTGGGCCGCCACGCGCACATTGCGAATGTAGTAGGGTGCCCAACGGGTGTGCAGCCCCGACGAACAGTTGAGCAGTTGCGACGAGTTGCCACTCGGCTTGACACAGGTGATCGCCGCCGACTGATTGATGCCAAGGCTCTGGGCGGTGCGGCGGTTGACTTCGATCGCCAGTTGGCGCAAGCGATCCTTGGCCCCGGCATCCTGGGCGAGCGGACTATCCATCTGGCCGGTAATATCCACCCCGAGCAGGCGCTCTTCTTCGCAGTTCTGCTGCCACTGGGGCCGCAGACCGGGGAAGAAGGTCGCAAGTGACTGAATCGTCCCGATGATCGTGGCAACCTCGACCTTTTCGCGCAGCGCGTCGAAATTGTCGTCGTGGCGGGCCACGGCGGCAGTCAGGTTGCAGAACTGGTGGGGACGGAGCGTTATTTCGCCACACGGATTGGTGCCAAAGAGGGCGGGTTGCCGACGGGCGGGCTTGAGCAGGTTGGCGGCCTCGCGGTTGAAGATGCCTGGTTCGCCGCGCCCCGACTCGACCATTTCGAGGAAGTGGCTGACAAATTCAGTCTGGGTCAGGCCACCGGCGGGCCAGACCGCCGAATTGTTGGCGTTCCAGCGCTGGCTATTCTCGCGCTCGAAATCGCCACTCTTACACAGGCGCATCTCGTCGTCGTCTTGATCGAAGAGGGCGATCATAGCCGTGCGCCGGACCCCGCCGCTAACAGCGGCATTGCCCACCGAGCACATAATATCGTGGGCATCAATTGGGCGCAGGTAGCTACCCTGGCGGGCCAGGATGCGCGAGCGCACGAAGTCAAGCATGATGCGCAGCGGTTCGGGGCCAGAGGCGCGCCCGCCCTTGGTGCGCAAGGGGGCACCCGCCGAACGCAGCAACGATAGGTCAAAGCGCACATCGCTGCCCTCGAACCAGGTTTCGAGGCCCACGCGCAGCGCCTCGGCCCAACCCTCCGCCGAGTCCTCGACGACCATGGTGCGCGGCTTCAGACCGTTCTGGCGCTTAATGCGCGGGAAATTTTCGACATAACGGCTCTCGACCGAAAAACCGACGCCACAGCCACTCATCGAGATGATCAGGGCCTCGACGAAGGAGTCGATGCTCTCGACGGGTTGGTAGCTACAATTGCCCGTTAATACGCCATCAGCAAGGGTAAAGGTGTGTGTTTCAGGGACAGTAGCACAGTAGACTTCTTCCGTGCGTTCTGTCCCTACAATGATCCCCAAAAACTTCCAGTTGCGATCCGATGCCGCCTGCCGGTAGTTCCGCAGATGTTTGGTGAGCAGCAAGTCATCGGCACTAATAGACTGACGGCGAATCTCCAGATTACGTGTTTGCTTCTGCCGCACCCCAAAGTTGGTTGTTTCTGGGAGCATAACATGGTAGCCAAAGTCAAAGCCCACCGTTGGACCAACACGGCGCAACCATGCCTCGCCCTGATCGTCTGTCGCAAAGAGCAATTGCCCGATCTTCGAGACATAGCCATCAGTGGCAAACCACCCACGGATGAAGCCGACCAGATAATCCGGTGTTTCTGTCTCCGCCGGCAACTCCTTGAGCGCATGCGTCTTGGCAAAGGCATCAAACATATAGACTACAGGATCACCTCCATAGGTTGGCGGATAGCTCACATTGTAGCCAGTAAAGTACGAGAGCAACGCACGACTGTCACCACACAGTCGAATAACGTACCCAAGACTCCGCTCCTGCGTGAAAATCTGGCTCCCATCTCCATAAATGATGCCGTGCATCAGCCCGAGACGATAATCAATCGAGTCGGTATCAACCGTGCGTGGAGCCAGCATGTAGGGAATCTCGTCACCGGGTTGCAATTCCTGCGTGGTTACGCGCGTACCATCTGCCAGCACCCAGTTGTGATTCATCGTCACGCGCAAGCGTTTGCGCGTCTTAAAGCGACCTAGTTCGATCTCAACCGTCTCCTGCGTGCCAAAGCAACGCACCTCGGCATCCGTCCACTCGCGCTCTTGATTCAGCACGACAACCGATCCTACGGCATCGCGCAGGGCAATCACGCCTTGATCACGGGTGAGCAACTTTTCATCACCACTGAGACAATTATAGATCGCCATATTGTTGCGGCGAGCCGCCGGGCCAGCCATTGCCAGCATGCGCATCGAAGGCATCGCGCTCATTTCGAGGATCGAGCGCCGGACGCGCTGATAGGTCTCGCTGGGCAAGCGATCGCCGGCCAGTTCGTGCAGGAAGGCCACGCTACGGTCTACGGTTTCGATCCAGGTTTCGCGGCGGCCCAAATCATAGTTGAAGCGCGAATACTTATCGAAGAACTGGAACTTCTGGAGCGCGGTAGGGAAATACTGATCCGAGTCGGCAAAGGCCTGGCGAACCTCTTCAGGGATGGGGCGCTCGACCCGCTTCTTGGCGTGTTCAGCGCGATAGAGAATGTAGTGCTTGGCGGCCTCGAACTCGCCGGCGGCCTGCAACACCAACTCGACAATGTCCTGAACCCCTTCGACGGTCGGCGTATCGCCATGGGTTTTGGCAGCGATGATATTGACCACCCGGCGGGTCAACTCCTCGACAGGGGTCTGCGGGGCACGCTCCAGGCTGACAAAACACTTGCGGAGCGCATTGGTAATCCGCTCGGCATCAAACGTGACGACCCGCCCATCACGCTTAACGATCTCGGTCGGTACAACCACGCTCAGATCGTCGAGCGCGTGGCTGCCATTGGCCCGCCCGTTGGCAGACCGCTCACTTTCAACGGACATTCGTATGCCTCCATTGGTACAGGATGACGGCCCCGCTGGCCGCACTTCTGTAAAGTCGTCGCCGTGCCCATAGCAGTAAGAAGCCTGCCAAGAACGAGTCCTGGGCAGGCATGTGCTACTAAATATGGGGCCAAAGAGGGAGAATGCTTCTACATCTTGACGGTTGGGCGACGAACTGCACTATAGCACGTCCATGTCAGAGTGTCAAGGTATCCAATCCCTAAAAAAAGCCTTTACAACAATGTGGATAACTTGGGGATAATGTGGAGAAACTAGGTAGGCAGGTACGATCCTCAAAAACCTCTGTGCCCTCTGTGCCTCTAACGTGAAAATAGCGCGGATCAAACCTGCCAGGTCTTGCCCTTATGCAGTTGTAGACTTCCCTGTGGAAGGCCTGGCAGGTTTCGTTGGCCCATTTTCATGGCGCGGTGTGCGCCCCGCGCATGGATGACTGTGGTTACGTGCGGCGCCTGAACTACGGATTGCGCTCCAGCAAATAGAGGCCCACCAGCCCATCACGGGCAAAGGCGGTGACGCGAAAGCCGAGTGCGAAGGCGGCTTCGGCGAGGCCACGCACCTGGTAGCGCCAGGCCCGGGCGCGATTCATGTCGGTCATCAGGAGCGCATCCATGTGGGTGGGGATCTGGATCAGGAAGCGCTGACCGACGGGTTCGGCTACCGGTTCCAGCGGATCGGGGTTAGCGAGGAGGGCCATGCTGCGCAAGGTTGCTGCGTCCGGCGTGGTCTGCAGGCCCACCCGCCGACTCACCACCTGTTCACTGGTTAACCACCAGTCCACCCGAAAGCGGTCACTTGGTAAGGGGCCGTGCGGATCTTCGGGTTCGGGACCGTAGATATTGCGCACATAGGTTGAGCAGACCGCGCCCAAACGGGCAATGTTCAGGTTGGCATTGCGGGCCAGCAACGGGTCAAACGTCCAGGTCATCAACTCAAGGCCCTGGGCCAGGGCATGGTCGCGCTGAGTCCACTTCAGACGCGCCCCGAGTTGAGCATCGCGGTAGGCAGGCAGGACCGCCGCCATATGCGAGGCATGCTTGAGCCGTCCGTCCTCGCTGCGGCCCAAGAAACCAAAGACAAAACCGACCAGCGGTGCGCCGGGGGCGGCCTGATCAAACGCCCCGAGCACAATCCCACCATTGCGCTGCACGGTTAGCAGCATATGGTCGGGCACGACCCCCATATGGCCCCAGACCGTGCGTTGAATCACTTCGCAGGCGGCATACTCGGCGAGGGTGGTGATTAAACGAATCTCGATGCTCATAACAATGCCTGCGGCTCCCTTAGGTTCATGCCTACAGACCCAACACAAGTTGATGGGAACTATCGAGGCCAGCCTTACGCACAATATGATCCGGTAATGGTAACATCTCAAGCGAGCGAGGTTCAACCTTGATTGCCCCAGATCCATACGATTTGCCAACAAGTGCGAGGTTACGCACTGTTTCGGGATGTGAAAGAACGTTCCAGAGGGCCTGAAGATAGTCTTCCGTATGGAAGCGAGGGTAAACGCACAAGAAGCTTGTTAATGGAAGAATGCCTGCATCATTACGGATAAATCGTGCATTGCGTCGTCCAAGATAGGCAAATAGAAAAGGAGGAATGGGGCGGCTCTCCATTTTGTACCACGGTCGGCGCTGCTTAATAAGTGCTAAGTTAGGCAATCCTTGCTGTTCACCCTGCGCAAGGTAGGTTTGTACACTCTTAGGGAAAGCGGTAACTGGTCGTTTATCAAGCGCAAGAACGAGGGTTGGTCGTCCCGCACGATCTGCATCCTCAACTGTCTGTTGCGTAATAACCTCATGTGGAACATCACGTGTACGCCCAAGCGCAACTTTAAGAAACTCAGGTGGCAGATCTAGCTGAGTTGCCTGTTGACGCGTAAGGAAAAAAAAGTCATTCGATCCAGTCGCAATTCCCCGCATAACACGAGCAAACTTAATCAGAGGATATTCATGCGTTACCTGAAGACTTGGTGGACGGGACAGACCAGTTTGGAGTGCTTCAGCCAGATCTCGTTGATAGCAATGCATGGTTGCTGCGGGTTGTGCAGTGAAGCCCGATAATACCCACGTCATAAGGTGAGTTGGGTGAGGAGCTACACAATGCATCCAGTGAAACGTAGTACTCGGTGGCACATGACGAATAAAGAAAATGAGTGCATTAGTATCTACGCCGGGAAATGGTGTAGCTTCAGGGGCAAATGTAACAACGGCATCAAGATGATACAATTGTGTAATCCAGCGCCATAATGGTTGTGCAAATACGCCTTCAACCGTATCAGCAGGCATAATAAATGCCAGTCTTCCTCCAGGCTGAAGCAATGACAAGGCTTTGATTAAGAAATAAACATGTAAACCCGCACGCCCATCAATGGTGAAGCCGGTTGTTTGTTGACAAAGCACTTTGAGTTGTGCCTTAACCTCATTGCTCAAGCGATGATGGCGTATATATGGAGGATTAGCTACAACTGCATCTAGTTTGCGATTAATTGGACTAAGAACAAAATCCTGAAGGCTTACACCAGCAAGATCGTGTTGGGTTAATCCATGCACTTGGGCTTCAAGCAATGCATTTGGATCGATTTCACAACCAAAAAGACCTAATTGCTGTTCTGTATACTTACTTACGCGCTTTGCAGCAAGAAAAAATGCCCCTGCGCCAACTGCGGGATCAAATATCTCATTGATACCACCAGCAACTGCATAGCTAATCATTGCATCAGCAACCCAATCAGGTGTCCAAAACTGACCTTTGATCCGAAGTTGCTCACGTTCAACCCAGTTTGTAGGAATCTTTTGCTGAGATGAAGGATTCATGTTTTACCCCTAGCTTTGGTTTGGCGAGCTAAAATTGCTAAAGCATCCTGGTCGAGTTGCAACGTGCCACCAGTAAAAGTGACATATGGCAAAATGTGTCCGTTTTTGTCAATAATTGATTGTGCCGAAAGAATCGGTTCGTCAATTGATCGACCAAGATTATATGCGTGGTGGTAGTGTGTTTTGTAGATCGTCTTGTGCGAAATACCACCCCCAGGAGCTTGGAAAACTTGTTTGAATGGTTCAACAGTTCCTTCTTCAATGAGTTCGCAAATTCGATCAAACGCAATCCCATAGGCGCGATCAAAGAAGACATGCCAAATGTGAATTGGAATGCCAATTGAGTCCTGCCAACTTTGCAAAGGTTCGAGATCTTCTTCCTTGAGAATAATGGTAGGTAATACAGCGTTCTTTCTCAGACCAAGTTTATCTCCTAGACGCTTTTGTTTGCGTAGAGGTGTATGGTAGTCAGGCATCTGTTCGGCTTTCCATAAGCTGTTCTCACACTCTACAGCAAGAAGAGCTCTGTCAAGCAATGCAGAAAGATCGGGTTCGGCGATAAATGGAAGTTCGCCAAGTCCACCATACGACTCAATCAAGCCATCAACAACGGATTGATCGGTTTTATGAAATAGAAGGAGGTCGGGACGTTTGATTTTGCCCAGTCCTGCTGCTTCTAGCCGCTCAAAATAAAGTTCAAATTGGCGTACATCGTGATCCGGGGCTGTCCCACTTGGACCATAAGGAATAGCGTAATAATCTGTTGTTGTATTGATCGCCTGGATCAGCCGCTCCTCGCTCCACACACCTTGTGACCAGCGCATTAAGAAGTCACTACCCCGCAGACGCCGTGGATTGAGCAGAAAGTCATCCCAAGCGAGGGTTGGCATATGGTGAAGCATGAACTCCATTTGTTCAGTCGTAACTGCTAACAGAACTTCAAAGGCAGCAGTTTTATGGCCCATCAGTGGCTCCTTGCACAGGTCATTTCAGTGCCATCAGAACAATATAACACGTAATCGTGTTATATTTGTAATAGTATTCTAGCACAAATTTCTTGTTTAGCAAGTATACAACGAACCTTTGCAACACGCTATCGGTTATTGGCACTATGTAAGCCCATGCACTAACGCGACCCACTCACCTTCGACATGGCGTTCACGCTGCCGTAACCCAGCCGCTTCGAAAGCGGCGACAACTTCGTGCTCGCGGCTGTCAATGATGCCGCTGCTGATCAAGATTCCGTCGGGACCCAGCGCGGCGGCCAGGTCAGCCGCCAGGATGACCAGCACCCGCGCAATCAGATTGGCGGCGATCAGGTCAAATTGGGGGCCACTGCCCGCCGTGGGTGTACTGCCAACTTCGGCGGGGTCGGCTGGCCCAAAATTACCGCTGAGCCAGTGACCCATGCTGCTACCCGCACCCAGGCTCCCCTCGGCAACCTGGATGAGGGTTGCGACCCCGTTGCGGGCGACGTTTTCGGCCGCGACCGCGACCGCCACCGGGTCATTGTCGAGCGCCAGCACCGGGCTTGCGCCGTGTTTGGCCGCCGCAATCGCCAGGATGCCCGAGCCGGTGCCCAGATCGAGGGTTCGTAACCCCGGGCGGGCGTACTGCTCGAGCAGGCGTAAACAGAGTTGGGTGGTCGGGTGGAGACCAGTGCCGAAGGCCATGCCCGGGTCAAGCTGGAGCACCACATCATCAGGGGCGGGTTCGTGGCTGAGCCATGAGGGCACGACGACGGTGCGTTGGCCCACCCGCAAGACCTGATAGTGCTGCTTCCAGGCATTGGCCCAATCTTCTTCTTCGAGCGAGCGCACCTGCAATGGGCCAACCGGGCGCACTTGACCCAAATGCCAGAGTGCTTGCTCGATCCGCTGACGCAACTCTTCGCTCTGAGCGTCAAGCGGCAAATAGGTGCGTAAGACCGCCGGGCGGGCCGGATCATACCGAAACTCGGGGCCCTCGTCGCCAGGCGTCCAGGCCGGTTCGACCACCACCCCGCCATTGTAGCCATACCGGGCCAACAACTCCGAGACGGCCTCGACTGCTTCGTTATCTACGCTGACGCTTAATTCGAGCCAGGTCATAGGTTGCCTTTGTAATATGTGTATGGTTGGTTTACCGCAGAGCCGCGGAGTCCACAGAGCATTTTGCGCATCGTAGCCTTACGGCTTGCGCGTTCCTGAACGCCTGTTGGGCATGCGGGCCTGGGAGAACCATGTTCTCCCAGGAACCTTAGCCGATGCGAAGGTGCGCTAGCACCTTCGCATCGGCATCCCTATAATTTCCACCGGGTTCCTTGCGGGCCATCTTCGAGGATCACGCCCAACTCGGCTAAACGATCCCGGATCTGGTCGGCCAGGGCGAACTGCTTGAGTTTGCGTAGTTCGTTGCGGGTACTGATCAGCAGTTCGACAAACGGGGCCAGATCCTGATTGCCGTGCTGCTGCTTCGGATTGAGCCGCAGGCCCAACACGCCAGCCAGTTCACGCAGACTGGCCTGGGCGGCAGCAAAGGGTTCGCCCGCAACCCCGGCATCGCGGGCACTGTTGATCGCCCGCACCAGTTCAAAGAGTGCCGCCAAGGCCCCGGCACTGTTAAAATCGGCGTCCATCGCCGCCAGAAACTCATTGCGGGTACGGGCAACCGTCTCGGTGAGGGTCGCCACTGCAGGGCCGTCGCTCTGCGCGCCTACGGCGGGTTGCAGCGCGGTCAAGAGGCGGTCGAGCTTGCGTGCATTATCGGCGGCGACCTCATCGTTATAAGTAAGCGGGCTGCGGTACGAACTACTGAGCACAATCAGGCGGAAAACATCGGCATCGTACTGTGCGAGGAAGCGGGCGATTGTCACCACATTGCCGAGCGACTTCGACATCTTTTCGACCTGGCGCGAGGCCGGGTTGACCAGTTGGAGCATGCCGTTATGGATCCAGAAGCGGGCGAAGGACTGGCCGGTCAGACTCTCGCTCTGGGCGATTTCGTTTTCGTGATGGGGGAAGATCAGATCATTGCCGCCGCCGTGAATATCGATCTGCGGCCCGAGGTGGGCCATACTCATGGCCGAGCATTCGATATGCCAGCCCGGCCGACCTTCGCCCCAGGGGCTAGGCCAGGAGGGTTCACCGGGGCGGGCGGCCTTCCAGAGCGCAAAATCGGCGGGTGATTCCTTGCGCGGATCAACCTCGAAGCGCGTGCCACTCAACATCTCGTCGAGCGAACGACCCGAGAGTTTGCCATAATCCTCATCGGCGCTGACCCGAAAATAGACATCGCCCTCGGCGGGGTAGGCGTAGCCGCGCTCGATCAAACCCTGCACAAAATCACGAATCTCGGGCATGGTCTGGGTAACGCGGGGGTAGGCCGTGGCGGGCAAGACATTCAGGGCGGCCAGTTGATCGAGAAACTCGTCGGCCAATTGCGACGAAAGGGCAAGCGGATCGCTGCCATGTTGGGCAGCCCGGGCGATCACCTTATCGTCCACATCAGTAAAGTTGACAATATGCTGCACCCGATAGCCCCGATATTCGAGGTAACGGCGGATCACATCAAAGACAATTGCCGACATGGCATGGCCGATATGGGCCTCGTCGTAGGGCGTGACCCCACAGACATACATGCGTACCACCCCCGCTTCAATGGTTTCGAGTGGTTCGACCCGGCGGGTCAATGAGTTATATAGCGTGATTGACATAGTTCATCCCAACAGTGTTGCGCATGTGCGCTTTGCCTCAGCCTGCATCCGCTTCATGCCACTTTAAATCCCGGCTCCGGCATTATACTCGTCCTCGTGACGCCCATTGCGGCGCTCGTCATCCTCTTCGAGCACCTGCCAGAGGCTTGCAGGCAAGGCGTCGTAGCTCAGATGATGTTCGGCGTGATGGGTATGGGTGACATCTTCGAGGTCAGCGAGGCGGGTTTCGAGTTCGAGCACCTTGGCGTGCAGGCCGCGTAGCATTTCGCCTTCGGGGTCAGGCAGGCGTTCGACGCGGCGGGTGGTACCGGTGGCCGGGTCGCGGGTCGCCACGATACGGGCGGGCACCCCAATTGCGGTTGCGTAGGGTGGCACATCCTTGACCACCACTGCGCCCCCGCCAACCCTGGCCCCGGCCCCAACCGTGATCGCACCGAGCACACTGGCCCCAACGCCCACGACCACGTGGTCTTCGAGGGTCGGGTGGCGTTTGCCCTGCTGCTTGCCAGTGCCGCCGAGCGTGACGCCCTGGTAAAGCATGACCCAATCGCCGATTTCGGTCGTTTCGCCGATCACCACCCCCATGCCGTGGTCAATAAAAAAACCGCGTCCGATCCGTGCGCCGGGATGGATCTCGATCCCGGTCAAAAAGCGTCCGATCTGTGAGATCAGGCGTGGCACAAAGGGCAATTTGCGCCGCCAGAGTGCGTGAGCCAGGCGATGGAGCAACAGGGCGTGTAGGCCGGGATAGAGCAAAACTTCGGCCAGATTGCGGGCGGCCGGGTCATTGCGAAAGATCGCCCGCACATCATCACGAAGCGTGCGTAAGGCACGAGGAAGATTCATAAGGAGGAGTCCTTCTGAGTAGTTGGCGTAGCAACACAAAAAGGGGTGCCGCATGGTGCGACACCCCTAACGACAGCTACCCATGGATTGGAAGGAGCGGGCAGGCGTAAACTGTCCGGACAAGGTAGGGTTTAGGCTAAGCGTCCGAGGCAGGAGCCGTGCTCGCAGGACTCGGCTCACTCTTGGGAGTGGCGGGAGTTTCTGCACTCGGCGTAGCTTCCTCAGGCTGCTTCGGCGCATCGCTCTTCGTCGTCTCACTGCTGACCGTGCTGCTGCCGGTACCGCGGCTATCGTTGATATACCAGCCCGAACCCTTAAAAACGATGCCGGCGGGTTGAATGACCCGGCGCACCTTGCCGCTCTGCCCACAGGGACAGACCGTCAGCGGCTCGTCCTTAAAGCTCTGGAACTGCTCGAACTGCTTGCCACAGCCATCGCACGCATAGACGTAGGTAGGCATACGCGATCAACCCTCCGTGGTGTGAGTAAAAACCTAGACTGACCTGTTCACGATGCGAGAGGGCGAAATGGCCCTTTCGGATGCACCGGTGCGGTTCAATTGACTTGCTAGTACCTATTGTACCTGAAAGCGCGCCAAGCGGCAATTAGACATGTGTTAGAGTTTATGCTGTCGGCAAAGTAAACCAAACGGTTGTCCCCTGTCCGAGTTGACTTTGCACGCCGATCTGGCCGCCCATCGCCCTAATCAAGCCCTGGGCGATGGATAGACCGAGGCCCGCATTGCCACCGGACCGCCCTCGGGCCGGATCGGCACGGTAAAACCGTTCGAAGATGTGGGGCAGATGTTCGGGAGCAATCCCACTGCCGGTATCCGTCACACTCAGCCGAATCTGCTCAGGTGTGGCGGTGCCGGTCACGGTGATCGTGCCGCCGGGTGTGGTGTGGCGGAGGGCATTATCAACCAGAATCAGCAAGACCTGATGGAGCCGATCCGGGTCGGCCCAGACTACACCCACCGGCGGGGGCAGGCTCACGCTGACGCCACGCTCATGGCCGAGCCGCCCCAACTGGCGATCGAGTTCGGGGAACAGGTCGGCCAACACAACCCGGGTTGGCGACAGGCTCAGTTGCCCACTATCGAGGCGCGACAGGGTCAGCAGGTCGTCTACCAGTCGCCGCATATGGTCACTTTCGGCCAGCACATCACCGAGCAGTTCGCGCTGATCGGTTTGATCGGCTGGCAAACTGCGCAAGGCCACTTCGGTACTGGCCCGGATCAGGGTTAAGGGCGTGCGCAGTTCGTGGCTAGCACTGGCGACAAAACGTTGCTGGCGCTCCCAGGCCACTTGGGCTGGCTGCAAAGCGCGACCGGCCAGCCACCAACTGGTTGCGCCCACCAAGGCCATGCTCATAACCGCCAGGATCAGCAGGCCAGCAGTGAGTTGGTTCAAGACCAAATCCTGGTCGCCAAGTTCACGCCCGAGTTGGAGCGCGGTCGGGCCATCGGGGCGGGTCAGGCGATAGGTCAACAGGCGTACGCGTCGCCCGTCGGTGGTTCGGATGGTGCGCAGATCATGACCGGTTTGGAGCGCCACGGCTAAGGCTGCCGGGTCAGGAGCGAGGATCGGCGCAGTGGTATCAGGATGGAACAGCACGCGCCCGCTTGCATCAAGCGGCAAAACAATGATCGCGGCAAGCTCAGCGGCATCAGCCGTGCCAGCGAGGATCATGCTACTTTGTGATGCATCATCATCATCATCATCAGTCCGATCGCGCGGGGCAGGCGCGGGCAACAGGCCCCATTCGGCGCGCACGAGCGACCAATCACGGTCAGCGGGCACCAGTTCGGCAGGTAACGGGGCGGCCAGGGCATGAAACTCGTGGGCCATCTTGTGTTGCAGGGCCAGGTCGGTGACCCCGGCAAAGTAACGCGCCACAATCAGGTAGGCCCCGCCCCCAACCAGGGCCACGACCACCAGGGCGGCCAGGGTGTACACCAGAGTCAGTTGGAGCCGCAAACCCTTAAGCATAGGCCGCTTCCAGGCGGTAACCAATCCCACGCACCGTGGTGACCGGATCGCGTTCGCCCGGCCCATTCAATTTGCGGCGCAAGTATGAGACATAGACATCTACCATTTGGGGTTGCACATCGTGTTCGTACGACCAGACATAATCCAGGATCTGCTGGCGGGTGAGGGTCTGGCCTACGTTGCGCAACAGGTATTCCAGCAAATTCCATTCGGTAGGGCTCAGTTCGAGCACACGCAAGCCACGGCGAGCGGTATGGGCACGCAGATCGAGGATCAGATTGCCAACCCGAAGCTCTTGCGGATCGGTACCAGGCGGGGCAAAACGGCGACTCAGGGCACGCACGCGGGCCAGCAACTCCTCGAAGGCGAAGGGCTTAACCAGATAGTCGTCGGCGCCACTATCAAAACCGGCAACTTTATCTTCAACCTGGCCGCGGGCAGTCAAGAGTAGTAAGGCCATGGGCAGACGAGCGGTCCGAATCGCCCGACAGATACTCGGCCCATCACGACCGGGCAGCATCCAATCAATAATCGCCACCTCGTAGACCCCACGCAGGGCCAGATCGAGCCCGCTCTCGCCATCGTGGGCCAGATCGACCTGATAATGCTCTTCGCTCAAGACCCGGGCGACCAGCCGGGCCAGGCGCTGGTCATCTTCGATCAACAAGACACGCATCACAAACCCCATGGTGTATTCAATCGTTTGCGGGCCAGCAGACCGAGGGGTCTTCAAAGCGCCCGCAGTACCATCCCAGTGCGCCCTCACTGTCCCCCCGCTGAGCCCCATGGTCACCCCGAGCGTAGCGAGGGGTCTTCAGTGCGGATCAGCGAAGATTCCTCACTGCGCCTTCGGCTCCGTTTGGAATGACCTGGAGGTGCGCTGTACTCCGTTCAACGCGACCATCGCGTTTGTTTCTTATGGCTATTTCCTCTCTTCTCATCCTACAGGATACGGTGCAATCCTTGGAAAAAGATGAGAGTCTAGCCCACCGCTTCCAAGAAAGTTTTGAGCTACCGAGGCTACGATCAGTTCATTGGTAACAACAAACCCTTTGAAACCAGGAGCCTCCGATGCCTCAGCGTACCTTATTGATGACCGCCGCCGCCCTGACGGTCTTCATTCTGATGATGGCGGTTGCGATGATCACGCAGGTTACCCAGACTACGGTAACTGCGACCGATCCCACCAGTATAGCTGGTGCAGCCACGGGTCAGTCCGATCCTACCGCCTTGAGTGCCGAACTGCAGCAGCGTGAGGCGGCTTATCAGGCGGCGTTGGCCGAGGCGAATCAGCGCATTGCCGACGCGAATACGCAATTGGCGGCGCAGGCAGCAGCAACAAGCAGCGCCACCCCCGCAAGTGCCAACCCGGCTATGCAGGTCACCAGCCCACCTACTGCCGACGAAGCGGCCGCGATTGCGACCCAGTACCGTAACGGCGGCACGGTGCGCAAGGTCGAGCTTGAAGAAGAGCGGGGCCTGATGGTCTACGAGGTCAAGTTCACTGATGGCGGCGAAGTCTATGTTGACGCCACCACCGGCCAGGTTGTGTATGCCAAACTGGCCGATACCGAACAAGAAGATGACGATTAGGAGCACGCGACCAATGAGCCATACACCGACTCCGCGCCGCACTGCGGCCCCTGGCCTGAAGACCGTGATCAGCACAGCGGCTGTAGTTGTCACCCTAGCAGGCTGGGCAGGGCTTGCCGCTGATCAAACCGGAAGCGACCCTGCAGCGCTCGAAGCGAGCAGCTGGAACAGTTCACTGCCTGCGATCCCAACGGTGGCCCCGTTGATTGTTCCAGCTGCACCGGTACAGGTTCAAGCCGCCCCGGGGCAAGTCGCGCCCCTGCCGGCCCGCCCGGTTCCGGTGGTGGTAACGCGCTCATCGCGGTGAGGCTGGATTGCCCTCAGCAACAGTCGAGGGCGGGACGCCCGCGCTCCCAGGGGCGACTGCATCTTCGCTTGCGAGGGCGTGAACGCCCCGGCTATGCCAAGCGAAGGCTGCCTGCGCGGCCTGTTCAGCCCGGGCAGGCGGGCTTTGCAACCCGTAGCCGGGGGCTTCAGCCCGACGGCAGGGCGTGTACCGACGAAGATGCAATCGCCGCTCCCGCGCTCCCAGCATACTACCAGAAGACTTCGTTGCCAGAATAATAATTAGTATAAAGCCCAACATCGTATGTTCCAGAGCCATCAGTTTTACGCCATGGGTTGCCAGCAACAGTTGATCGTTGAAGGCAGCCCAGATCAATCCCCAGCAAGCCTGGCGCTGGCGGTTCAGCAGATCACGCATTGGAAAGCAAGCCTGAGCCGGTTTCGTGCCGACAGTGAACTGAACCAACTAAACCAGCGCGCCGGGACGGGTTGGGTAGTGGTGAGTGCCACGCTCTGGATGGCGTTGCGGGTGGCAGTCTGGGCGGCTCGCTTTAGCGACGGTCTGGTGAGCCCAACTGTGTTGCCAGCCCTGGAAGCGGCGGGCTATGATCGTGATTTTGCGGCGGTGCTTGATCAACCCGCAACAGACACAACGGCTGCACCTGTGGCCGATTGGCGCGCGATCCAGTTTGATCGGCAGCGACGTGCGGTGCTGTTGCCGGCTGACATGAGGCTGGATCTGGCGGGCACGGTGAAGGGTTGGGCGGCTGATCGGATCGCCCGCCAGTTGGGGCGTGACGGGGCCGCTCTGGTTGATCTGGGTGGCGACATTGCGGTGAGCGGGCCACAAGCCGATGGCACCCCATGGCCGATTGCGCTGGCTGACCCGACGGATCCTAGTGCCGAACTCGATCTGGTGATGTTGAGCAAGGGCGGGATCGCAACCTCGGGGCGGGACTGGCGGCGCTGGCAGCAAGGAACGCACGAGCGGCACCACATCATTGATCCGCGGACGGGCGCACCGGCGGCAACTGATCTGTTGAGTGTGACGATCATTGGGCCAAGTGCCCTGCGGGCCGAGGTTGCCGCTAAACAGGTGTTGATCCTGGGGCGCAAGGCGGGCTTGCGTTGGTTGTTAGCGCACCCAGTGTTGGCTGGCCTGTTGGTAGACCAGGAGGGGCTGGTCATACGTACTGCGAATTTTGAGCCTTATCGTTACCAGGCGTAGGAATAAGGGAGTACCCGATGACTGATGAAAAAGCGGCCCGGCTGGCGGCAATCCGGGCGGCGAAAGCGGCGGGCACGCCAGCCCTGGCAGGAGCACCGCCAACGCAGATGAGCGACGAAAAAGCGGCCCGGCTGGCGGCAATCCGGGCGGCGAAAGCGGCGGGCACGCCAGCCCCGGTTGCCAGTTCGACGACCGAAGCAGACCCGTTTGCTGATCTACCACCCGCTATGGTCCCGCAAGCCTTGCTTGCGTTATTGCTGGGCAGTGCCCTCGGTGCGCTCGCCGCCGCCCTGGTGCTGCCCCTCTGGCTTCCCGGCTTGAGTAGTTCGTTGTTGGGTGCTGAACCGAAAGCGTATTGGCATCTGGCGCGGAGTAGTGCCATGGTGGCCTACCTCCTGCTCTGGCTTTCGATGCTCTTTGGGCTGCTGATGACCAGTCGCATGGCCCGGGTCTGGCCGGGTGGGCCGCTCGCCTTCGATCTCCACCAGCATACCAGTCTGTTGGGCCTGGCCTTTGCGCTCTTTCATGCCTTGATTTTGTTGGGTGACCAATACATTGCGACCAGCCTGAACGAACTGCTGATCCCGTTTACCTACCAGGGTTATGCGCCGTTCTGGGTTGGTTTAGGGCAAATCGCGTTGTATGGCCTGGCGCTGGTTGGTTTCAGTTTCTATGTGAAGGATCGGATTGGGCGACGGGGCTGGCGACTGATCCACTTCCTCAGTTTTGCAATCTTTGCGCTGGCCCTGGCGCACGGGGTTCTAAGCGGAAGTGATAGTCGCAGTTTGCTGATCCAGGTTTTATATTGGAGCAGCGCAGGCAGCATCCTCTTCCTTAGCCTGTACCGAATGTTAGGAGTCTGGATGGCACCTGCGCGCCCAATTCGCACCTAATCTGCGATACTTCTCCATCGGTGATCCATAGTTGGTTGCTATGCTGAGTACATCAGCAAACCGACCTGCCGCAGTGAGCGGCCCAGCACAACTGCTGATAAGGAGGGATTGAATGCAACCGCGCATCTGGATCGCCAGTGTAGCTGGAGCAACCGGCTTAGCCTTTACGCTCGCTTTCGCACCGGTAACGATGGCCCAGAGTCCGTCCGACAGTGTGACGGCAACGCTGCAACAGGGCAAAGGCAATACAGTTCGCCAAGGTGGCAACCCGGGCACCGGCGGGCGCAGCGGCACCTGTGATGGGGTCAACTTTGTAGACGAGAATGGCGACGGGGTGTGTGATCATCTCGGCACGGGTACGGGTACCGGTACGGGCACGGGCACGGGCACCAAGCAGCAAATCCGGCGCGGTCGTCCGTAGACCTAGAGCGATTGCATCTTTCTGCCGTGGGCGTGAACGCCTCGGCTATGGCACGCGAAGGCCACCTGCGTGGCCTGATCGAGTCGACGAAGGTCGGCTTTGCCTCCCGTAGCCGAGCCGTTCACGGCGACGGAACAGGCACCACGGAACGGTGTGATGCGAGGAAGCCTCACATCAACCGAAGATGCAATCGCCCTACCCATAGACCTGTGGACGGAGGAGGGATGCGTCCCTCCTCCTTGCCTACACCTTAACGCCGCGCTGCCGCCGAAGCCAACTCAAGGGCGCGCACCAATTGCAGATCGGGACTGGCCCGTAGTTCATCGGCATCAAGTTCACCGGCATCACGGGGCAAGAGTGGTGCAACATCAATGGGCAGCGGTACCAATTCATCGGGTTCGATGCCCTGACCGCGGATCAGTCGCCCCTCGGGGGTAAGCCACTGGCGGGTACCGAGCAACAGACGGCTCCCATCACTGAGGCGATAGGGGGTCAACACCGTTCCGGTACCCACGGTGGTTTCGCCGACCAGTACAGCGCGCCCGGCATCCTGCAACGCCCCTGACACAATTTCGGACGAACTGGCCGAGTTTTCATTGATCAGTACCACCAGGGGGATTTCGAGTGCCACCCCACCAGCGCGGGCCTGGGTTGTTTCGCGCCGCCCATTACGGGTCTCCTCGATCAGCACCGTCGTTCCACGGGGCAAGAACTGACTGGCAACTTCAATGGCCTGATCGAGCAAGCCACCGGGATTGTTACGCAGATCAAAGATGATCGCGGTAGCCCCGGCGGCCTGGGTATCACGCAACGCGGTCTGAAGCTCACGCCCAGCTCGATCATCGAAGCTCGACAGGCGCACCAGGGCCACGCCATCCGGCAACATGCGCCAGGTGACACTTGGTACCACCACCTGCGCTCGCGTAATTGTGATCTCAACCGGGTCTTGTTCACCAGGATGGATCACAGTTAGGGTGACGGGCGTATTCGCGGGGCCACGCACCCGGTTCCGCAACTGGTCAACCGTCCAGCCGGTCGTAGCATCGCCGTCTACGGCAATAATCACATCACCGGCGCGGATCCCGGCTTGTTCGGCAGGCGAACCCTCAATCGGGGCGACAATGATCGTCTGGCCGTCGCGCACATCAATATAGGCTCCGATCCCCTCGAAGGAACCGCGCAGCCCCTCATCCCACTCCTGGGCCTCTTCAACGGTCAAAAAGCGGGTATGGCCCACATCACCGAGACTATCAACCATCCCGTTGATCGCGCCGGCGGTCATCAAAGCCGGATCGGCAGCGGCCTCATCAACAAAGCGCGTGCGCGCAAGATCCCATGCCTCCCAGAAGATGGCGAACTCCTCGCAGACTTCACGGCTCTCGGGGCAGTTGGCAACCGGGGCATTGACCTGACTGACGATTAAGCCACCGAGGAGGCCGACCCCCAAACCGATGGCGAGCGCCAGACCGATCAACAGACTTGCCAGCCAGATCGGCAGGCGGATGCGTAACAAATCCAAGGGTGACGATGCGTTCATGGATCCTATGCTTTAAGGTTATGACTATGATCTACTTACCAGACATTCAGTATAACATTCTGCTTGGTTAAGAGGGATGAGGGAGTGCTTAGGGGAACGGGGGAACGGGGGAACGGGGGAACGGGGGAACGGGGGAACGGGGGAACGGGGGAACGTAGAGCGTAGAGCGTAGAGCGCCGCCATGATCGCACCACCAGCGCCGGTTTGCGAACGTAGGGCCGAAGCATTCGCCACCGTCTGATCGGTAAGGATGCGGGATTCGGCGCGAATGCTTCGGCCTCCCCATCGCGACCACCGATCCTCTGGCGCGATGCGCGACACGATCGTGGGCGGGAGACACGATCCCCGGGGCGGGCACGCCATCCCAGGGCGGGCACGCGATCCCCGTTGGCGACCCACGCGATTGCCGGGCGGGCACGCGATCCCCGTTGGCGACCCACGCGATTGCCGGGTGGGCACACGCCATCCCGTTGGCGACCCACGCGATTGCCGGGTGGGCACGCGATCCCCGTTGGCGACCCACGCGATTGCCGGGTGGGCACGCCATCCCGTTGGCGACCCACGCGATTGCCGGGTGGGCACACGCGATCCCCGTTGGCGACCCACGCGATTGCCGGGCGGGCACGCGATCCCCGTTGGCGACCCACGCGATTGCCGGGTGGGCACGCGATCCCCGGGGCGGGCACGCCATCCCAGAGCGGGCACGCGATCCTCGTTGGCGACCCACGCGATTGCCGGGTGGGCACACGCCATCCCGTTGGCGACCCACGC
>JBLWKA010000047.1:0-2098 GCA_048381555.1 Oscillochloridaceae bacterium umkhey_bin13 | reverse complement strand
CACGCCATCCCGTTGGCGGCCCACGCGATTGCCGGGTGGGCACACGCCATCCCCGGTCTTTTGACCGATCAACCAGTGGCGCACGCCGTGGTATAGTGTTCACGCCGTACCCCGGGCATGGCCCGCTGGCGGTTGGTTATTCGCCTGAGCAAGGAGCCTGACGTGGAAGTTTGCCTTACCTGGTATACCCGATCCGACGTATAGGACGGGGGCGGTTGGCTGCCTCCGTTTTTCAGGAGGTCAATCCATGCTTCAGGTTCATGGGCTGCGCAAAGCGTATGGCGCAGCCACAATTCTTCACGACATCAGTTTTACGCTCAACCCTGGCGAACATGTTGGCCTGATTGGGCCAAATGGCGCGGGCAAGTCCACCTTACTGCGCATCATCACCGGGCGGGAAACCCCGGATGCCGGGCAGATCATCCGTGCGCCACACCTGCAACTAGGCTACCTGGCTCAAGACTTCGCAGATCAACCAGAGGCTAGTGTTGGCACGATCCTGAGCGCAGCCCAGGCCGAATTGAGTGCGGCGGCAACAGTGTTGGAACAGGCAACGCTGGACTTGGCGGCGGCAAACGCCGACGAACTTGACGCAGCCATGGCCCAGTACGCAGCCGCCGAGGCGACCTACGAGGCGCTGGGTGGTTATGCGCGTGCCCATCGTGCCGCTGCCATCCTCGCTGGCTTAGGCTTGAGCCAGGTCGAACCGGCGACCCCATTGAGCAGCCTGAGTGGGGGGCAGTGCACCCGGCTTGGTCTGGCGAGTTTGCTACTCAGCGAGCCGAACCTCTTGCTGCTTGATGAGCCGACCAACCACCTTGATCATAGCGCTCTGGCATGGCTCGAAAACTTTCTTGCGACCTACCCGTATGCGGCCCTGATCGTTTCGCATGATCGGCGCTTGCTCGATCAGTGTGTGAGCCGGGTGCTGGTGCTTGATCCCGCAACTGGCACGCTGCGCAGTTATGTTGGGGGCTACAGTGCCTATGCCGAAGCCCGGGCCCAGGAGCAGACCAAACAAGCAGCAGCATGGAACGATCAGCAGCAGTATATTGGCGAGGTACGCCGTGATATTGCCCAGTTGCGCGGCGCGTCCGCCAGTCAGGCTGCCACCCGCACGCCGGTGGGCAATCACGATCTCAAGTGGATCACCGGCAGCAGCCAGAAGCTGGCGGCGAAACAGGCCCGCCAGGCCAAAGCGCGTGAACGCAAACTCGAACGGTACCTGGCAGCTGACGAACGGGTGGAGCGTCCACGTCAAAGTTGGGCCATGAAGCTCGATTTTGGCACCCCGCCTCCGGCTGGACGCGCCGTGCTGAGCATGAGCAGGGTGCAATTCGCCTATCCTGGTGGTTCCGAGCTGTTTGGGAGCCTGGATCTTGAGTTGTGGCACGGCGAGCGGGTAGCTTTGGTTGGGCCAAATGGCAGTGGCAAGAGTACCCTGCTGCGCCTGATCGCGGGCGAGTTGCCACCCCAGGCTGGTCAGATTCGCATCGGCGCAGGGGTTCAGTTGGGTGTGCTTGGTCAGCATCACGAACTGCTTGATCCGCAGCGGAGCCTGCTCGACCATGTGTTGCACACGCGTCTGATGGAAGAAGGGTCGGCCCGTAGCTTCTTGCACATGTTTCTCTTCGGCGGTGACAGCGTCTTCCGCCCGATCGCCGCCTGTTCGCTCGGCGAGCGTTCGCGGCTCCAGTTGGCCTTGCTGGTCTTGCAGGGCTGCAACCTGCTCTTGCTCGACGAGCCGCTGAACCACCTGGATCTTGCCGCACGCGAGCAATTCGAGCAGGCGCTGGACGCCTTTGATGGCACCGTGTTAGTGGTCAGTCATGACCGGGCCTTATCCTGGGAGCGCGGACGTCCCGTCCGCATGCGGATCACAGCGGGCGGGACGCCCGCGCTCCCAGGTTTGCCAGCAGGATCTTGCAACGCTCGCCTCCGGCAAGGGATGGGGGCGGATGCGCCGCCCCCATATCCTGTTTTGCGTGCAGTTTGGGGGGGGGGCGCCCCAACAGCCCCCCAAAAAAAGCGTGTGCAACGCCCGTGGTAACCCCCCGCCCGCGCCAAACACTATACGGGGTGTGCGGGGGGGAGAAAA
>JBLWKA010000046.1:0-37981 GCA_048381555.1 Oscillochloridaceae bacterium umkhey_bin13 | reverse complement strand
AAAACGCGCGGGGGGGCTCATGGCGGGGTGGTAAAGGGGGCGAAAAACAGTTGGTTTAACATGTGGGTGCTTGTGGGTTTTTGCGGTTTTATTGTTGGTTTTTTTTGGGGGGGTTTGGGGTGTGCCCCCCCAAAACCACACCAAACCTTCAGTCCTGCCCTCCGTTACCCATACGGCGCAATTCGCCTTGGGCACCAATGGTTCGAAAGGTCGTTGCGGCCCGTTCTAGATACGCAGCAGCGGCGGGTTCGTTACATGCGGCGAGGGCCTGGCCAAAACGGGCCTGGCAACGGGCTGCTTCAAATGCGCTTCCAGCCGCTTCGAGCAGACTCAGGGCCTGTTCAAACCATGGTGCAAAGGCGTCGCCGCGCTGGGCCGCAATCTCGCCTGCCAGCCGCAAGGCAATTCCCTGGTCGAGTTTGCTGTTCAGGCGGGCGGCCACCTCGGCGGCTTCGTGAGCCAGATCGGCGGCCTGGGCCAACAGTTGGGTTCGGTTCACCGTTTGCTCCGGGATCGGGCCGGCCATCGCCAGCGCGATCTCGGCCAGGGCGGCCAGGGCCTCGGCTTCGAGTTGCGGCACCTGAATGCTGCGTGCCAGGTTCAGGGCCTCGTTGGCATGATCCTGGGCCAGGGCCAGCGCCCCATCGGCACAATGGGCCAACGCGAGCATCGCCAGGGTATTGCCGGCCTGGTAGGTACTGTCCTGCTCACGATAGATCACCAGCGCCTGTTGCAACGCATTGATCGCAGCGGGATAGTCGCCACGACTGTAAGCGATCAGGCCGAGGGTATCGTCGGTCTGGGCCACCCCAAGCCGGTCACCCATTTCGGTGCAGAGGGCCAGCGCATCGTGGCAGGCACTTTCGGCCTCACCATAACGATCCAGCCGATAATAGCCGTAGGCGGCGTTCAGCAAGACACTGCTGAGCACGTATTTCGCACTGATCTTGCGCGAAAGGGTTTCGGCCTCGCCATAGTGACGCACCGCACGCCGGTAGTCGCTCTGGAGTTGGGCCAGGTAGCCCAGGTTGTTGTGCGAGCGCGAGCAACCATACAGATCGTCAATTGCCTCCTGGGCCGCTAAGGCATTCTCGAAGTGGAAACGGGCCTCGACATAGGCTCCGCGCATGGCATAGAGCATGCCCATCATCTGTTGGAGGTCGGCCTCGATCCGTTCGTCTTCGCTGCTGCGCCGGTCATCACGCAGCTTTGCCATACCGGTCTGACAGACTGCCAGGGCCTCATCGAAGCGTCCCAGCCGCCGCAACACCTGGCCCATATCGGCATAGATCGCCGAAAGCAGCAGCGGTGGCACACGATGCAGATGATCCTTGCAGATCGCCTCGGCGGTCTGCAAACGTTCGAGCGCCTCGCTATAGTTGCCCTGTTTTTCGAGCGCATCACCCCAACTGCGCAGCACTTCGGCCTGCACATCAGGCGGCGTTGTGGCCTGGTCAGCGGTAAGCAGGGTACGATACTCGTGGATCGCCTCGTCGTAGCGACCAAGAATACAGAGCACATCCCCCAGCGCTTCACGGGCCTCCCAGCCCTGAGGGTCTTGGTAGTGAGTGCCGATAATTTCGAGCGCCCAGCGGTACTGTTGCACAGCCTGGTCATTGGCGTGGTCATCGCGGGCGATATGGCCCGCCAACAAAAGGTAGGGCACGGCCCGTTCGGTCTTGTCGCTGAGCCGAAAATGGTGGGCGAGCAGAAAGATCGCACTGCTACTGGCCCGGGCGGCCCGGCTGATCAGCGAGCCATTGCGCCCAATCTGAACCAGGCCACCACGGTATTGGGCCCGCATTTCGGCCAGATCGTGGGCATGCATGGTTTCCAGATACTCGCCAATCCGGCGGTGCAACTCGCGCCGCCGCACATACAGCAGGCTCTGATAGGCAACTTCTTGCAACAATGCATGGCGGAAGAGGTGAATCCGCTCGGGGCTTTCGCGCTCGGTGGCGGTCAGATCCTCGGCATCAAGTTGCACCAGGCGATGCACCAGCGCATGAAAATCACTCCCCGAGATTGACTGCACAATCCCGACCGGAAAGCGTTGGCCCACGACGGCGGCAATCCGCAATAACGACCGCGATTGCTCATCAAGGCGATCAATCCGGGCCAGCAGCAAGCCGCTGAGACTATCAGGGAGCGCATCAAGCGTATCGGGGTCAAGTTCAACGGCCCGTAACAACTCTTCGAGGAAGAGCGGGTTGCCGGCCGCCCGGGTCACGAGCCGATCCCTCAATTCGGGATCAAGCTCCTGAGTCGCCAGACTCTCGATCAAGGCCATACTCGCCTCGGGATGGAGCGGGCCAATGTCGATCAGGGCGGCATGATCCCCCTGCGGGCCGCTGCCCCATGCCAGGTCGCCCCGATGCAAGCCGATCAGCAAGATCGGCAAAGCCTCGATCCGCGCCGTCAGATACTGCCAGAGGTCAAGCGAAACCTGGTCGGCCCAATGCAGATTGTCAATCAGAACGACTAAGGGGTGGGTCTGGGCTTGATGGGCAACAGCCTGGAGCAGTTCGTAGATCAGTTCGAAGCGCCGGGCCTGGCGCTGGCTCGGATCAAGCGCCCGCATGATCAAATTTGGTTCCACTTCAAGGCGCACCAGATCGGCCAACAGCGGCAACCAGTCCTCGGCCCCAATCGTGGCCTGTTCGAGCGCCAGGGTCAACTTCTGGGCACGGCTGGTTTGATCATCACCGGCCACAATCCCACACAATTCACGCAGCACCTCGCCCCAGGGCGCATACGGCATACTCTGGTTATACTCCAGACAGCGCGCACTCAACACCCGGATGGGCATTTCGGCCAGCAAGGCGGCCACCAGCCGTGACTTGCCAATGCCCGCCTCGCCCATCACCCGTACCGCCCGCCCCTGGCCTTCGGCAGCCCCATACAGGTGGCCGCGCAACCAGGCCCGTTCGGGTTCGCGCCCAAGCAAGGCCCCCTGCGCCAGATCGGCCACTGCATCATGCTCACGTTCGCCAACCAACTGGAACAACTGGAGCGGTTCGGCCTTGCCTTTGACCTTGACCAGTTGCGGGTCACTGCACTGCAGCGTATGGCTGACCAGCGCCGCAGTGGCGGCCGAACAGCGGACATGGCCCCAGGCCGTCGCCCCCATCACGCGGGCGGCCACATTGACCGCATCACCCATCACCGTATATTCTTTGCGCCCCTGGCTGCCCACATTGCCCGCAAACACATTGCCGGTATTCATACCGATGCGGAAACGCAGGTTGGCCTGCACCAGATTATCCGGCCCGACCAGTTCGGCCAGGGCAGTGGCGATCTGGACGTAGCCCTCGGTGACCATCAACAGGGCAGCGCGGGCAGCCCGTTCGGCATGATCCTCGAAGGCCACCGGCGCACCAAACACCGCCATCAACTTGTCGCCCTCTTCGGCCAGATCAAGCTTATTGACGAAGCCGCCAAGCCGGGCCACAATCGCCTGGAGCGGGCGCAGCAGGGCATCCACCGCCTGGGCGGCCTCGTCAGGGCCAAGTGGCTCGATCAAGGCGGCTAGGCCCGTGACCTGGGCAAACAGCACCGTCACTGGTCGCAGATCGGCTTCAATTACGGAGCGATTCGGGTCGGCCAGGATCCGCCGGAGCAGTTCACTCGTGAGGTAGGGCGCGATCCGATCAAGCCGCTCAGCCAGCGCACTCAACTCGGGCAGGCTCAAGGGTAAGGTTGGCAGCACCTCGGGGTGAACGGGCGGCGGTGGTACCGGACGGTGCAACTGGTGAACCCGCACAAACCCCTCGGTAAGTGGTTCGCCTTGGGCATCGGCGGCAACCGCCGCCCAGGCTTGCGGCCCCAACACCAGTTCGCCCTTGCCCCCAAACCCCTCGGCGCGGGCTACCGCATTGACGGCATGGCCCAGCGCGGTGTAGCGCAAGCGATCAGGCAACCCCGCGCTTACCAGGGCGATCGGGCCGGACTCGACCCCAATATGGAGCGTCAGCGGGAACGAACCAATCCCCGGCACCTCGCGCACAAAGTTGCCCAGATCACGCAGCATCGCCAGGGCCACACTGGTGGCGGCATGGGCCGCCTGTGGCCCCTCGAACAAGACCAACAACGCATCCCCGCCAAAGGTCAACAGGTCGCCATCGGCCTGATCGATCAGCGCGATCATGGTGCCAAAATAGGTGTTGAGGGTCTCGGTCACGACTTCGATGCCTTCGCGCCCCAATGCCGTCAGGTGCTCGGCCAGAGCGGTCGAGCCACTCACATCAGCAAAGAGCAGCGCCCCGGTATGCCATTCCATCCAGGGGCCGGGGGCCGGGGTAGCCAATTGGCGCGCTACCAGGCAGCGGGGCAGGTAAGTCGTAATTGCATAATAGGTTCCCCCCAACTGCGACGCAGCCAGATAGATCTCCTGCGGGCGCGGCGTAGCACGCTGCAGACGGGTCGCCAAATCGGAGCCAAGATAACGCACGAGGCTCGCGGCAGCATGATCAGACAGGGGAAGCGTAGGGCGCTGTTCCATAAGCGTGGTCGGTTTCCACGAGGGCAGCAAAGGCAAGCATGGGGTGCAAAGGGTGTGCCACCCCATTAAACGCGATCAAGATGACAATTTGATGACGATGAGCCCCTTAACGTCCAAACAATGGGGTTGGAGTGGGGGTACTGCTTGGCACCGCACAGGCAAACTGGTCTACCAGGGCCAGGCCATCGCGTTCCCGCACTTCGACCAGATAGAAGCCCGCGCGTTCGCGCCCGATCCGCATCGGCGCACGGTAACGGCCATCAACCCGACTGAGCGTGCCACCCACTGAGCGTTCGTTAAAGAAGACCAGGAGCGCCGTATTGGGGCGGGCCATGCCCTCAAGCACTACTTCACTCCCAGGTTGGCAGACCAGGGTTTCGAGTCCTTCGAACAGGCTGGTTGGGGTCGGCGTGCCATTCGCATTTGGTGGGGGCGCAACCACCAGCACGTTAGTTGGCGTCGGCAGCGCATTCACTAAGCCCGGCGTTGCGGTCGCCAGCATCGTCGCCGTCACAGTGCTCGTTGGGGTGGGCGTGGGGGCATTCGGTTGATTATTATTGCCCTGCCCGGGTGGGGGCGCACTTGTAGCGGTGCTAGTGTTGGTGGAGGTAGGGGTTGGATACGGCGTTGCGGTAACAGTACGCGCAGTGGCAGTCTGTTGACACGCCAGCAGTTGTTCGGCGGTGGGATAGGACTCGGGCGGGCAGGGATTAAAATCCTGAGCCGTAAGCGGCCCAACGAAAGGCGTCGTCAGCAAGAACATCACCAGTACAACGGTCGTGGCAATGATGGCAAGGGGCAGGCTTAGATCACGACGGGGCATAGGCAAACCAGTTCAGATTCTAAGGCAAAGCCTGTTCGATCAGGCGTTGGAAGGTTGCAAAGGACTGGGCACCAACCAGTGTCTGGGTGCCAATCCGAAAGACGGGCCGCGAGCGAATCCCCTCGGCACGAGCGGCCTCGGCATCAGCCTGTACCGCCGCCCGGTGGGTCCCCGCCGCCAGACAGGCATCAAGTGTGGCTTGATCAAGCCCAACTTCGGCGACCGCAGCCGCCAGTTCGCCCTGAGTATCGAGCACCAGACGGTTAGTGCGGGCATACAGGGCCTGGCGTAATTCCCAAAAGCGGCCCTGATCGGCCGCACACTGCGAGGCCTCGGCCAACAAGCGCGAACGCTCTCCTAATTGCACCACGTGGCGATACACGAGACGCACCTGGCCAGTTGCAAGGTATTGCTCAATCAATTGGGGTTCTGTCTCCAACACGTGGAGCGCACAGGCACTTCAGAGAAAGTCCGAATACATGACCAGGGTTACGGGGGCGGTCGGACTGCCGAGGGTCTGGTAGCCTTCGGGCGTGACTCCCTCGAAGAGGCCAGCTGGCGGCTCCTCGGTTGGCACGGGGGTTGGCGGTGGCGCGTCCGTCGGAATCGGGGTTGGCGGTGGCGCGTCCGTCGGAACCAGCGTCGGCGGTACATCCGTCGGAACCACCGTCAGCGGCTCCTCGGTTGGCACCGGGGTTGGTGGTGGCGCGTCCGTTGGGGCCACCGTCGGCGGCGCGTTCGTTGGCACCATAGCTGCCGGTTGGCTGCAACCAACTAGCACGATCAGGGCCAGTAGGAACAGCCAGACACCAGTTTTGGGTATGTACGTATACGTATTCAGACCGCTTCCTTTAACCTGAACATCGCCCATCGCATCCATAAAGAGTATACCGCAATTGGCGATATGCTATACTAGACCCTATGCAAACGACCGCACCCCATAGCTCGACGCTCGATCTCACACCGATTCGGGCGATCTATCCGTTTACGCCGCAACGGTTCGCCGTGGCAGGTGGCACGCTCAGCTACCTGGACGAGGGCCAGGGTCGACCGGTCGTGATGGTGCATGGCAATCCAACCTGGTCTTTCTACTATCGTCGCCTGGTTTTGGCCCTCCGTGGGCACCGTCGGGTGATCGTGCCCGATCATTTGGGCTGTGGGCTGTCGGATAAGCCCCAGGACTACCCCTATACCCTGGCGAACCATGTCAACAATCTCGGCCAGTTGATCGAGCATCTCGGCCTCGATCACGTGGATTTGGTTGTGCATGACTGGGGCGGGGCGATCGGCATGGGCTGGGCGACCCAGAATCCTGAACGGGTCGGGCGGATCATCGTCATGAATACTGCCGCGTTCCTTTCGCCCCGCTTACCGTTCCGAATTGCGGTCTGCCGCTATCCGATGATTGGCGATCTGGGCGTGCGGGGCCTGAATGGCTTTGCGGTCGCCGCAACCGTGATGGCAACGGCGCAAGGCCTCGATCCTGAGGTGCGCCAGGGGTTGTTGCTGCCCTACAATTCGTGGGCTAATCGGGTGGCGATCCAGCGCTTCGTGCGCGACATCCCGATGCACCCGAGCCATCCCACGTGGGCGCTGATTGATGCGATCGACCGCGACCTGGCGAACTTGCGCACTAAACCGATGCTGATCCTCTGGGGTGGGCAAGACTGGTGTTTTTCGGACTATTTTCTGGCTGGCTGGTTAGCCCGTTTTCCGGCGGCCCAGGCCGTGCGTTATGATTATGCCGGTCATTATGTACTCGAAGATGCGCACGCCGAACTGATTCCACGTGCGGTACAGTTTCTGGGGTAAATACTTATGTCTACGCTTGAACAACCTGGCGTGGCGCATGCGAATATTGCCCACCACCTGCCATTGATGGCCGCCGAACGACCCGAACAGGTTGCCGTCGTGATGGGGGAAGGCCGTGATCAGGCTGGGGCGACCGTCTACCGCCGCCTGAGTTTCGCCGAACTGAATCTGGTCAGTGACCGCTATGCCTGGGGCCTCAATAGTATCGGGATTGGCGTGGGAACGCGGGTGCTTTCGATGGTTCCGGCCGGGCTGCCGCTGATCAGTCTGACCTTTGCCCTGATGAAGGTCGGGGCGGTACCGATTCTGATCGATCCGGCCATGGGTCGCAACAATCTGGCCCAGTGCATCAAAGAGTGCGAACCCGAGGCCATGATCGGCGTGCCCCGGGCCCAGGTGGCCCGCTTGATCTTCCGTGATGCCTTTCGCACGGTGCGCCGCAGTGTCAATGTTGGCTCGCGGCTGCTACCGATGGGCGATGTGAACCTGGCCGACCTGAGTGTGCCGATCAATGCGCCCTTTGATCTGGCCGAGGTTGCACCCGACGATCCGGCCGCGATCATCTTCACGACCGGCAGCACCGGCGTGCCCAAAGGGGTGCTCTACAGCCATGGCATGTTTGCGGCCCAGGTTCGGCTGTTGCGCGACCTGTTCCAGATCGAGCCAGGCGAAGTCGAGATGCCAGCCTTTCCGTTGTTTGCGCTCTTTAATGTCGCGCTCGGCTGCACCTCGGCCATTCCGCCGATTGACCCGACCCGGCCCGCCAGTTGTGATCCCGCCGCCGTGGTGCGCTTCATCAAAGACCAGGGTGTGACCTCGACCTTTGGCTCGCCCGCGATCTGGCGACGGGTCACGGCCTACTGTCTTGAGCAGGGCATCACCTTGCCGGGGGTACGGCGGGTGATGATGGCCGGGGCACCGGTTCCGGCTGATCTGCACGAGCGGTTTGGGCGCATTCTGGAGGCCACCGCCAATACCCATACCCCCTACGGAGCCACCGAAGCCTTGCCGGTCGCCTCGATCAGTGGGCGCGAGGTATTGGCCGCCAATGCCGCCCGGGGCAATGATCCGATGGCTGGCACCTGTGTCGGGCGACCGGCCCCCGAAGTGACCCTGCGGATCATTCCGATCAGCGACGAGCCGATTGCCACCTGGGACAATCTGGCCCCATTGCCAGCCCACCAGATTGGCGAGATCGTCGTGAGTGGGCCGTCCGTGACCCGCACCTACATCGCCCGGCCACGCTCGACCGAACTGGCCAAAATTCATGATGGCGACCAGATCTGGCACCGCATGGGCGACCTGGGCTACCTTGATGATGAGGGGCGGCTCTGGTTTTGTGGGCGCAAGAGCCACCGGGTCGAAGCGGGATCGCCGCTGGGCACGCTCTACACCGAGCCAGTCGAGTTGGTCTTTAACCAGCACCCGGCGGTGGCGCGCAGTGCGCTGGTGGGGCTTGGCCCAAGCGGGCAACAGGAACCCGTGGTAGTAATCGAACTTGCCGACCAGCACCTACTGCGTGACCTGGATAAGCGGGCGGCACTGATCAAAGAGTTACGCGAACTCGGTGCCCGCTACCCTATGACCGCAGCGATTCAACGCTTCCTGTTCCACCCCTCCTTCCCCGTCGACATTCGGCACAACGCTAAGATCTTCCGTGAACAACTGGCTGTCTGGGCGGCGAAGCATGGGTGAGTCGGCGTGCCGTCAACTCATCCCGCGCCGCCCGCATCACGCCCCATCACGACAAATGGTCGCCCACTGAAACTGGCCGTAAAATGTTGTATCGCGACAAAACCAGCCCGTTGATACAGGCGGATGGCCCGTGCATTGAAGCTGGCAACCGTTAAACGGCGCGCCCCTGGCCCAAACTGCTGGTCGGCGAAGTTCAGAATGGCGTTCAGGTATACCAAACCCTGACCCCGCCCAGTCAGATCAGGGCGCACCCCCAGCCCCACATCAAGCGCAGCGGCGGGATAATCACCACCCGGCACCTGGGCCTCGTCGCCAAAACAACAAAAGGCGACTAGATCGTTGGCGGCAGCATAGATCGCGAAATAGCCATACTGCGGGCTGGCCAGAAAACTAGCAAGCAGGGTCGGCTCATCGGCGATATTATAGTAGTCGTAGGGTGCTGGGTAGCGCCAGTGGGCCAACTCCAGCGCCCCCGCATGACTCATCGGCAAAAAAGAAAGCATCATTATGAGTAGCGTACATGATCAACTGGTGCGTGGATAGTCCCACTGTTGCCCGAATTGGGATTGCTGCGATGCTACGTGGGCGCACCAGCGTGATCCCCGGTCGCCTCAATACCCTCAACCCGCCTGTTTCTCCAGCGACTTCAGACAGCCGTTGCCGAACTGACGCTGCGTTAAACGATCCAGGCCAGAGAGGGTACCCTCTCTGGCCTGGATCTCCGCTACACGAGATTGCAACGTATTGGTATAGCACTTACGCAATGGGTTGGATCCCGAAGCGCTGGGCCATAGCGGGGGTGATCAGCCCCAGCAGGGCGTAGCCTAGACCGGCAACCACCACACCCAGGACAGCGAAGGCAATTCCGAGCGCAACCGCGCCATACGAAACCCCAATCGCCATTGCCGACAGGCTCAGCGAGGTAACTAGGCTTGCAGCGGTCAGTTGGGTGTTGCGGGCTTGATTGGGCACGGGCCGACCATTACCATCCTTCAACGCCTCATCGGCAACGTTCGTCCCAGCGGGATCGCCACTCTCGACGGCAAAGCGGCCCATCTCGGCATAGGTCAGCCCATTGCTGCTACCCGCCGCATGGTGCTGAATAATGTCGGCCATGCTCAGGGCGGTAGCAATACGGTTGACGGGCGCATTGGGAATCGAGGCGTCATCCGGCGTGACGATATTCTGGGCCGTAAGCTGATTAATCACAAACGACTGAATATAAAAGCCTGCCCCGGTAGCAACGACTCCACTCCGGCTAGAGCAAAGGCAATCCCTACTGCGATCACCATTTTGCCCAGTTCCTTTTAATCCAGGCTTGCCAATTCGGCGGCGGCTGCATCAGCGGCATCGGTGGCCTGTTGAAAGGCGTCGGTCGTGATCAACTCGGCGTCAAGCAGGGCCTCGATGGCGGCACCCGCATCGGCTTCGTCGATCAGGCCGGCGACCACCAGGGTACGCACCGCTTCGGCCGCAATCGCCGAACGGAAGGCATCCACGCCAGTCACGGTGGCGACAGCCTCATTGATCGCCGCTTCGCGTAGCTCTTCGGCAGCGGCAATCGTGGTAAGGGCGTCGAGCATCGCCGCACCACGCACTGCTTCGGCGCGTTCGACGGCCACTTCGGCGGCCACGATCGCGCTGAGTTCGCGGCCCACCGCCAGCACGGCATCCCGGGTCAGGAAGCCCTGGGCGACCATACGCCCGCCCGCCAGTTTTACGGCAGTGGCAAACCCGGCCGCCCAGTCGTGCTCGACGAGCAACAGGGCCGCCGCCTTGCCCGGCGGAATCCCCTCGGCCGCTGCCAGAATCTCGGCGTCACCCATGCCCGAACCTGGCTCAGGCAGCATCATTGCGTCAAGCAACTCGTCCGGCAGCGCTCCGGCAGAATCGGCCTCATTCAGGCCCAGCAACCGGGCCAACAACGCTCCGCTGACCACATCATCAACCGTTTCGGTCTCGCCGCCCTGCAACGCATGGACGCTACCATCCTCGTCACGCATAATGAAGAGCAGGTCAATCACCCGGATCAGACCATGGCCGTGCAATTCGTCCAGTTCGCGCAGAATCTCTGGCTTCGACTCGTCGATCCGATCAAACGCGAAGGCCAGCAGTTGAATTGGTCCGTACAAAATGATGCTCCTTTAGCGGCCGCGATGGGCCATCATGTCAATTACCACCGTTACGGCCAGGATCAGCACATCATTCTGGTTCGGTTCCATCGCCACACCATAGATGTCGCGCACCCGAAACCAGCGCTTCGAAACTTCGGCAACTTTGCGGGTGCCATCCCCAATCGTATACTCGTGGTGCAACACATTGCCGCGCACTTCGAGGTCAGGCGCATCGCCGATCTTGACCGTCCAGCGGTCACGGATGGGCGTAATCAGCGCCTTGCGCACCGTCGCCATCCGATTACCATTGGGATCTTCGATCGCCATAGTGTCACGCACGGTCAACATGCGCTCCTGGATGCGACACAGTTCGCGGCCCTGGAGATCCTCGAAGATCAAGAGTTTGCGGATGCGTAGCGCCTTGCCATCCACCTTAAAGATCCGGTTGCCCGCTTCGTCCTCGATCCAGAAATCATCGCCAATCGCAACCATGCGCTGACGCACTTTGTAACGGGTCGCATTGCCACGCCGCCCGAAGGTGGCACGCTCTTCGCGCCGGATTTCGCGCTGCTCAGTTCGCTGTTCTTGTCGTCGTGCTCGCACCATTTGAGGACTCCTTTGGTATCGCTTAATCAAGCTGTACGCGTCTGGGCGTGACGTTTGCCGCCGCCCGTGCCAATTACGTAGTTTTGGCAGCCGATCATGCCATGTAGGGGGCATAGTGATTGTAGTGAGTTGGCTTGGCGCACGCATCATACAAAAATAATTATTTTGTCGCTCGCCTTAGCGTTGATGATGTAGCATTGCCTCATTGGTTGATCGCGAATGGCGCTGGTAAGTGGGGTTTGGGGTGGCTACACCACCCCAAACGGTTTTTGCGTGTGGTGTGGCGGCGAAGCCGCCACACCGCACACAAACTATGGGCTTGCCCAATGACTTTGCAACGCCAAGCGCAAATCCACAATGGTATACTGCGCGGCAACAACGCGCACTGGTCACACCGCCTGTAGCGCAACGCCCCATGTCATTCCGAACGCAGTGCGACGCAAGCCACAATTCAAAAGCGAAAACCTACCATGGTTATGAGGCGTCATGCAGATGCATCACGATTTGGCCTACGAACTGGTTGGTTCCGGCCCGCCACTGCTCCTCTTACACGGTTTTACCGGCAGCCGCGCCGAATGGGCCGTGCTCAGTCCGATGCTGGCCGCGCACCACGAGTTGATCATGGTTGACCTGATCGGCCACGGCGAATCACCTGCGCCCGCCGACCCCGCCGCCTATCCACTCGAAGGTGGGATAGCGGATCTGCTCAACCTGCTGGATCGGCTCGGTCTAGCCCAGGTTGATCTGCTGGGCTACTCGATGGGCGGGCGGGTCGCGTTGCAACTGGCCTGTACCGCTCCCGAGCGAATCAAACGCCTGATTCTGCTTAGTGCCTCGCCGGGGTTGGCCGATCCCGCTGAACGCGCTGCCCGCATCGCCAGCGACGAGGCCCTGGCTGACAAGATCGAGGCGCGGGGCCTACATTGGTTTGTTGATCATTGGGCCAGCATCCCGCTGTTTGCCAGCCAACAAACCAACCTGAGCGCCAATGAACGAGCGGCCCTGCGCCAGCGCCGCCTCCAGGGCAACCCCAGCGGCTACGCCAATAGTCTGCGGGGCATGGGCACTGGACGCATGGCGAACCTCTGGCCGGCCTTGCCGACCCTGAACCTGCCAACCCTGTTGATCACCGGGGCGCTTGATGCAAAGTTTGTGGCCCTCGGTCAGCAGATGGCGGCCGCCTTGCCGCAGGCCCGCCATGTAAGCTTGCCCGCCGTTGGGCATGCCGTACATTTAGAGCAGCCACAGGCGTGTGCAAAACTTGTGGTAGGATTCTTACGGGAACCGTGAACCCTCAGGGGTTGAGCCATAAAGGATATGATCATGCCCATCGAATGGCAGAACGCCGGTGAGTATACCGACATTATGTACGAGCACGACGCAGCCGGTGAAGGGATTGCCAAAATTACGATCAACCGCCCGGCCAAACGCAATGCCTTTCGCCCCGAAACGGTACACGAACTGATTGACGCCTTTTCGCGTGCCCGCGACGACGAACGGATTGGCGTGATCCTGTTTACCGGGGCGGGCGACCAGGCTTTTTGCTCGGGTGGCGATCAGAGCGTGCGCGGCGACGGTGGCTATGTTGGCAAGGATACGGTGCCACGCCTGAATGTGCTTGACCTGCAACGCCTGATCCGGGTCACCCCCAAACCGGTGATTGCGCTGGTGGCAGGCTATGCGATTGGTGGCGGTCACGTCTTGCATGTGGTCTGTGATTTGACCATCGCCGCCGACAATGCCCGGTTTGGGCAGACCGGGCCGCGGGTCGGGAGTTTCGATGGCGGTTACGGGTCTAATTTGCTGGCACGTATGGTCGGTGATAAAAAGGCCCGCGAAATCTGGTACCTCTGTCGCCAGTACGATGCCCAGCAAGCCCTGGATATGGGCCTGGTCAATACGGTCGTGCCACTAGCCCAACTCGAAGATGAAGGCGTGCAATGGGCGCGCGAAATCCTCGAAAAGAGTCCGATGGCGATTCGCTTCCTGAAGGCGGCGATCAACGCGGCTGCCGATGGGCACGCCGGACTCCAGCAGCTCGCCGGTGACGCGACCCTGCTCTACTATCTGAGCGAAGAGGCCAAAGAGGGCAAGACGGCCTATTTGGAAAAGCGCAAGCCCAATTTCCGGCGCTTCCGCCGCTTCCCATAAGGTTTGTTGGTGTGGGGGGGGGGGGGGGGGGGGGGGGGGGGGGCGGGCGCGCCCCCCCCCCCCCCCCCCCCCCCACACCAACAAACCTGAGCCTACAATGCGCCCAATGAAGCGAGGGGGATGATAAATGACAACGAATGCGCCAACGGTCGCGCCGAGTGCGCTCAAGATCTGGTTGATGGCAATTCGCGTACCGACGCTGCCCGCCGCAGTGGTGCCGGTGCTGGTCGGTTCGGCTACCGCGTTAGCCGATGGCCTGTTCAAGCCCTGGGCCTTTGTCGCCGCGCTCCTGGCCTCGTTACTCATCCAGATCGGCACAAACCTCGCCAATGACTACTTCGACCACCAGAAGGGGGCTGATACCGCCGAACGGCTTGGTCCGACCCGCGTAACCCAGAGTGGCTTGTTGCCCCCAGCGATGGTACGCAATGGCATGCTGGTCTGTTTTGCCCTGGCTGCCCTGCTGGGGGTCTATTTGATCATGGTTGGGGGCTGGCCCATTCTCGTGATCGGCCTGTTGGGGATTGCCTCGGGGATATTGTACACCGGCGGGCCGTTTCCGCTGGGCTACAACGGCCTCGGTGATATTTTTACCTTCATCTTTTTTGGGGTGATTGCGGTCACCGCCACCGATTACCTGCACAGCGCAGCCTTCCGCCCCATCGCCTTCTTCGCCAGTTTGCCAGTGGCAATGCTCGTTACGGCGATTATTGTGGTCAACAATCTGCGTGATGCGCCAACCGACCGCAAGGCAGGCAAACGCACCCTGGCCGTGATCTTCGGTGAACGGTTTGCCCGTGTCGAGTACGCCCTGCTCGTTTTGGGGGCCTATCTGATCCTGCCAGTGGTCTGGCTGTGGAGCGGAGCCTCGCCCTTTTCGCTCTTGCCCTGGCTCAGTATTCCGCTGGCACTGCAACTCCTTGACCTGGTGGGCAAAGAGCGCGGACGCGCCCTGAATGCCGGTCTACGCGGCACGGCCCGTCTCCACATGATCTTCGGGGCGCTCTTGACCTTGGGCCTGTTATTGTGAATCTGCTGTGTCGTGCCGTCTAACCCCGTTTGATCAGCGCCCGCAGCCGATCAAAACGCTGATCAATCCCAGCCTGACCATGCAGAATCGGCACGTACCCTTCCAGGCTCCCACTCACCACATCATCACGCAGGGCGTCACAGGCCGCCGTTAAGCGGGTCTTGATGGCGGCCAGCACGGCGCGCTGGTCGCTCAGATCGTCGGGTCGGTGGCCTGGCCCGATCCGAATGAAGGCGTGCGGGTGTTGCTGGCCCAAAAATTCATACCGCATCGCCACCGGCACCAACGTCAGGGGTGGGCCAGTCAGGGCCGCAATCCGGGCAATCCCCGGATATAGATCGAGCGGGCGGCGGTCGTTCGGCACAATTTTGCCCTGGGGAAAGATGAACAAGGCCCGTGAGCGCCGCCGATCTGCCAATAGGCCCGCTGCATACGCCTGAGCGCGCCGCACGCCGTCCGCACTGAACCGATTCAGGCCAAAGGCCCCCGACCAGGTAAAGAAGCGGTAGGCCCGCAGTTGGCGCTCCTCCATCACCAGGTAGGCGTCAAAACGCGCCCGCAGTACTACCCGGTGGATCATGTACATCATATACCCGTCCCACCAGCCACTGTGGTTCAGGTACAGTATAATCGGCCCGTCGTGTGGTGCAGGCAGGGGACCATGCGTCTGAACCCAGACCCGGTGAAAACTGCGCTGCAACGAGCGGCGGGCAAGCAAACGGTAGATCAGTTCGTCACCGAGCCAGTTTTTCGCCGCCGGAATATCAGGTCGTGCCAGCGTGCTCATGGCAGGGCCTCGGGATGCATAGCCCGTGCGCGCCCATAGGCCATGCGTGCCAATTCGGCAAGGTCGTCGGCCAAGGTTGCCGGATCGGCGTCAACTGAGGCATACAACTCACCCAGAATCTCGATCTCGGCGGCTTCGAGCGCGTGGCGCAACGGCCAGAGCCCATCCAGTGAACCGTCGGCAAAGGCGACTATGGCCGCATAGCGGCGGCGCGGCGGTGGCGGGGCCACCATCAACGCCCGGGTCAGGCTGCGCAACCGCGGCGGCAAGGCTCCGCCCGGCAAAGGCGTGGTCAGCAAGAGCAATTCGGCGTCGGCCAGGTCAAGCCGCACCGGCACCGTCAGCGGATCAAGCGCGTCCCGCTCAACCGAGTCAAACACCTCGCCCAGATAGGCCGCCCGTTTGACTGGCGGGATCGCTGCCAGCATCAGATCGAGGCACGCCGGAGCCGGGCCGCCGCCTGCGGCACTGCCACACACGCCCAGGGTGAAAATGTAACCGTCATGCATAGGTATTTGATGTAGTGCAGCAGGTAACTTCGCTTGCGCTCGTTACCTGCTGCAAGGCTTCTGGGAGAACCATGTTCTCCCAGGCCCTGCGTTTACGCCAACAGGTGTGGCTCTATCGTTGTGCGCGGAAACCGGCTTCCTACAGCACCGATTCCTCTACAAAAGGGGCAAAGAAGCTCTGCAAACGCTCACGGGCCAGATCGAGGGTTGGCGCCGTATGCACCGCAACCCGCAAATGCGAACTCCCCGGCAGGCCCACCACAAATTGACCGATCAGTTGCTTCAGTTTGTTGAGCGCCAGGCGATCCGGCATCTCTTCGCTGCACATAGCAATATACCGCAGCAGAAAATCCAGTTTGTCGCCCGGCGTTGGCACAAACGGTTCCTGGCCCGCCCGGATCTGGGCAATCTGCAGAAAGATCCAGGGATTCTCCATCACACCGCGCCCGATCATCACGCCGTCCACGCCAGTATCCCGCAGCCGGGTCAGGGCTTCGTCTGCCGTTTTGACATCGCCACTGCCAATCACCGGAATGCTGACTACCTGCTTGACCGCCGCAATCCGGCTCCAGTCGGCGCTCCCTTTGTAGCCTTGCTCGCGGGTACGCGGGTGGAGCGCCAGCGCCGCGATCCCACAAGCTTCAGCGAGGCGGGCCGTATCCAGAAAATTTAGGTTCTGTTCGTCCCAGCCCGCCCGAAACTTAAGCGTCACGGGGATCTGGACAGCCGCCCGCACGGCCCGCAAGACCTGGCCCATGCGGGGCAGATCGCGCAATAACGAAGCCCCGTGGCCACCCCCGGTAACTTTGGGCGAAGGACAGCCACAGTTGATATCCAGAATATCGGCCCCGAGCTGCTCGACCATGCGCGCTGCCGTCGCCACCAGGTCGGGATCATTGCCCGACAATTGCATCGTCAATGGGCGCTCTTCGGGGTAAAAATCGAGCAAATGGTGGCGCTTGAGCGCCTTGGGACTGACGCTAGCCGCATTGGTCATTTCGGTACTGACCAGGCCGCAGCCCCCCAGGCGCAAAATCATGCGCCGAAATACCGTATCAGTCACCCCGGCCATCGGGGCCAGCGTGATATTCGGACTAACCCGGATCGACCCGACAAAATAATGATCGGGCAGGTGTTGCAATTCATCTTGGCTCATCATAGCTGTCATTATACCATTGGCCCATTTGATGACAATCTGACGACGCGCCATGTGGTGGTGGTTTGTTTGGTATGGTTTGGCGGCTTCGCCGCCAAACCATACCAAAATTTGGGACGTGCCCAATGACGTTGCATCCGCTTCGCCGCCAAACCATACCAAAATTTGGGACGTGCCCAGTGACGTTGCATCCGCTTCGCCGCCAAACCATACCAAAAGCTGGGACGTGCCCAGTGACGTTGCATCCGCTTCGCCGCCAAACCACACCAAAAGCTGGGACGTGCCCAATGACGTTGCATCCGCTTCGCCGCCAAACCACACCAAAAGCTGGGACGTGCCCAATAACGTTGCATCCGCTTCGCCGCCAAACCACACCAAAAGCTGGGACGTGCCCAATGACGTTGCATCCGCAACGCAAGGCAGCCCAATGGTATAATAAGGTGATTGTTTGCACACGAAAGGCCCGGCCCGATGACTATTCCGATTCTTGCTGACCTCGCAACCGCCAAGGCTGGGGTCTTGCGCCGTGCGCCCCTCGATGAGGATGCCACGACCGCCCAGGCCGTGGCGGCGATTATCGCCGAGGTGCGCACCAACGGTGATGCGGCTCTGCGTGCCCTGAGCGAACGCTTCGATGGGGTCGCTCCGACCCAGATCGAGGTTCCCCCAGACCAGTGGGCTGCCGCCGCTGCTGCCCTGCCCGCCGATCTGTACGCCGCCCTTGAATTGGCGATTGGCGAACTACGGCGGTTCCATAACCGCCAAACCCGCAACTCCTGGGTTGATTTTAGCGTCGAAGGGGCACGCGGTCAGTTGATCGTGCCCCTCGAACGAGTGGGAATCTATGTCCCAGGAGGGGCAGCGCCGTTGCCTTCGTCGTTGATTCACGCTGCCGTCCCCGCCCAGATCGCCGGAGTCAACGAGATCATTGTTTGTTCGCCACCCCAGCGCGAAACGGGCCTTCCCGCCCCGATTGTGCTGGCTGCGGCCCATCTGGTGGGGGTGCAACGGGTCTTTACCGTGGGCGGTGCCCAGGCAATTGCGGCCATGGCCTATGGCACCCAGAGCATTCCTGCTGTTGATAAGATCGCTGGCCCTGGTAATCGTTTTGTGATCCAAGCCAAACGGCTGGTCTATGGCACAGTCGGGATCGAGAGTCTGCCCGGCCCGACCGAGACGCTGGTGATTGCTGATGCTGCCGCCCAACCGCGCCTCGTTGCGGCTGATCTGCTGGCTCAGGCTGAACACGTCGAAGCTAGTGCCATTCTGTTGACGCCTTCGCGTAAACTGGCCGAAGCTGTCCAGGCCGAGGTAGCCTGCCAACTTGCGGGCCTGCCCCCGGCCAATGCGCAAGCCGCCGCTGACGCCGTTGCTCGCCGCGGGGCGATTGTGCTGGTGCCCGATCTGGCAACGGCGTTTGACCTGTCGAATGCCTATGGCCCCGAGCATCTCTGTCTGTTGTTGGCCGATCCCTGGTCCTATGTTGGCCTGGTACGCAATGCTGGGGGCGTCTTTCTCGGAGAGCAATCGTTCGAGGTGTTGGGGGATTATTGTGCCGGCCCGTCGCATATTATGCCCACCGAAGGGACCGCCCGCTTCACCTCGCCTGTGAACGTAGACGACTTCCGCAAGATTATTTCGCTGGTGGGCCTCAATCAACAGGCCCTGGCCCGCATTGGCCCGGCAGCCCAGCGCATCGCCGAAGCCGAAGGTCTCTTTGCCCACGCTGCTGCGGTTCGTGCCCGCCTTGAATCCTAACCCAAGAAAGGTTTTCGCCATGTCTGGCTTTCTCGTAACGTTTGTCAATCTGCTCTTTCAGGCCCTCTGGTTCGCTATTCTGGGACGTGTCCTGATCTCGTGGGTCGATCCGATGGGCAATATGCGCGTGACCCAGATCCTCCGTGAATTGACCGAGCCGATCCTGGCGCCTATTCGCAGTGTCTTGCCCACGATTGGCATGTTTGACTTCTCACCCATCGTGGCCCTGCTGCTGCTCAATCTGGTGCAGGGCTTGATCATGAATGCGATCCGATGAGCCCAGCGTCCTCGGCTGCATCGGTTCGCCACAGCTTCCTCCTGCTGCTGGTCTTTCTGGCGGGCGTGGGTACACTCGGCATCGAAATGGTGATGCCCCGCTTGCTCGCGCCCTTTTTCGGAACCTCGCAGCCGATCTGGGCCGTGGTGATCGGAACGACCCTGGCCTACCTCGCGCTTGGCTATTGGCTCGGCGGACGGTTGGCGGATCGCCGCCCCGACCCGCGCCTGCTCTACTGGCTGATCGCCTGGGCCGGGGTGCTCTGTGCCCTGATCCCGCTCGTCGCCCGCCCCATCCTGCTGGTGGCCCAACAGGCCCTGCGCAATGTTGCCGCCGGGAGCTTTCTTGGCGCACTGGTGGCCGTCATTCTACTCTTTGCCGCCCCGGTCATCTTGATGTCTATGGTCAGCCCGTTTGCAATTCGCCTGAGTTTGAACCAAGCCCGTAATGGCTTAGCCGAAGCCGGACGCATTGCTGGCACAATTTCGGCCCTCTCGACCCTGGGTTCGATCATCGGAACCTTTTTGACCGTGCTGCTGCTCATCCCCCTGCTTGGCAGCAGTGCGACCCTGTTTCTGTTCGCGGCCTTCCTGGCAAGTCTGGCCCTGCTTGGGCTGCGCGAATGGCGGGCCATACTGCCGCTGGTTGCGATCGGCCTGCTCATGCTGATCCACGGTACCCTCAATAGTGGCACGCTCAAATTGGCCGATTGCCGCAACTGTACCCTGGTGGCCGAACGCGAGTCGGCCATGAACTATATTCAGATTGCCAACCAGGAAATTGTGTACAGTAATGGGGTGCGTGACCTGCGCCGGGTCTTGATCTTGAACGAAGGTCAGGCCATCCACTCGGTCTACCGCTTGCGGTTCCGCGAAACCGGCAATCCCCTTGATCTGCTGACCGATGGTGGCCCCTGGGACTATTTTGCAATTGCGCCCTATCTCTATCCGGCGGTGACTCCCGATCAGGTTACCAGCCTGGCTTTGCTTGGCTCGGCGGCGGGCAGCATTCCCAAGCAGTTCCTGGCGATCTATGGCCCCGAAACGGTGATTGATGCGGTCGAGATTGATCCTGCGATTATCGAAATGGGACGGCGCTACTTCGATCTCGAAGACCAACAGCCGGGCTTTCCCAACTATACCAGCTACGCCCAAGATGCCCGCTACTGGCTCGCAACCACCGACCGGCGCTACGATGTGCTCGGCATGGATGCCTACCATCAGCCCTATATTCCGTTTCACCTCACCACGGTCGAGTTTTTCACCGAAGTGCGGGCGCGCCTCAATCCCCAGGGCGTGGCGGTGATCAATGCGGGTCGCCCAGCCAGTGGCGATGATCGCCTGGTCAATGCCCTGGCCTCGACCATGCGCGAGGTCTTTCCGCAGGTGTTTATTATTGACACCCGTTTTGCCAACGCGATCCTGGTAGGGGTCAATACGCCGGTTGGTGATGGCCCGGCCCACCTGGCAGCTAACGCGGCCCGCATTGCCCAGTTGGCCGATACTGCCCCCACCCCCGCAACGATGGCCCGCTACCAGACCTTGCAACTCGTCCTGTACTGGGCCATGGCCGAAGGACGCTTTGGCCCGGTGCGCGAGTTCACCCCGGACCAGGCTCGTTTCGTGCCCTTTACCGACGATAAGGCCCCGGTTGAGCGCCTGATTGATGGGTTGATCCTGAGCGAGGCGGGGGGCCGGTAGGATCAGCACAGGCCGCGGTTTCTGCGCCTTTTTTTAGGCGCTGAACCGAGGCCTGAACGCGCTGTCTACCCTGAAACCGCTGGGTGCTGGGAGCCTACGGTGCCAACCGTTGGGGCAACGGGGTCTCATGGGGGTAGGAGACGAGGGCGGCACTTCGCCCAAGCAGCGCTGCTGCCTGTTGAGTCAACTCATCGGCACGATAGGGCCAGCCGAGGGCCGCACTGGGCTGACTATCGGCACTGATCAGGGGCCGAAGCAGGCCATGATCACCGAGCCAGAGGATCGGGGCGACCGAAAGCCGTCGCACGGCACCAATCAGCAGGCCAGGATCACGTTCGAGTTGGGTGTCGAGTACCAGCAGGGCAACGTTGTGGGAGCGCAGATTGGTCATTAAACTGGCGATGCTGCTGGCTTCACTCAGGGTATAGCCAGCTTCGCTCAGAATATAACTAGACAACTCGCGGCGAAAGATATTGGCGCTTGCCACCACAATGTGCATAGCTGTTCTCGCCCTGGGTGGGTCGTGCCCCGTTGCCGACACCACTCATTCGTTAGGGGTTAATAACTTAACTGTACGGAAATTGAGGCCACCTGTCAACTGCCAATTGGTGTGCAAACCCTGGATATTCTATGAATAGAAAAGAACCTGGGGCAACTATTGTCATGGGTGGCGCAAACTGTCCACCAGAGCCTGGGTTTGCGGCGTTGGTGGCGGGCTAAGCATGCTGACCAGCCAGATCACCACAAAGTTGACGGGCATGCCAAAAATTCCGGCAGCGGTACTGCTAATCCCCCATAAACTCAGGTGGGGGAAGGCATAGGTTACAGCCATATAGGTCGCCGTGACCAGCAACCCGCTCAGCATGCCCGCAGCAGCCCCGCGACTGGTTGCCCGTTTCCAGAAGATTCCAAGCACAAGCACCGGGAAAAAGGTTGCGGCCGCCAACGAAAAAGCCCAGGCTACCATCTGAACAATGATCGCCAGGCGTTGTACCGCCGTAATGGTCGCCAGAATAGCCGCTACCAGAATCATCATGCGCCCGATCCAGAGCCGTTCGCGCAAGGTGGCCCCAGGATTAAGGGTACGATGGTAAATATCGTGAGCCACTGCCGACGCAATCACCATCAACAACCCGTCAGCGGTCGAGAGCGCCGCAGCGAGGCCCCCCGCCGCAACCAGGGCAACCACGGTCGTCGGCAAGCCCGCAATCTCGGGGGCAGCCAAAACAATCAAGTCCTGATCGATGCGGAGTTCGTCGTACTGCAAGATCCCATCGCCATTCCCGCCCTCAGCCGGAGCATCGGCAATCGTAAGCAGGCCGGTGCGTGACCAGTTCTCGGCCCAGGCGGGCAACTGTTCGGTGGGCCGTCCCACCACTTCATCAAGGATCTGCCAACGCGAGAACGCCGCATAGGCCGGGGCCGTCAAATACAGAATGCAGATCCAGATCAAGGCCCAACTGACACTGCTGCGACTTTCGTGGACGGTAGGCACCGTATAGAAGCGCACCAGAATATGAGGCATGCCCGCAGTGCCAACCATTAAGCAGAGGGTCAGCGCAATAAACTGGATGGGCGTCCAATCATTAAATGGCTCGGTATAGCTGGCACTCAGGCCCTGCACCTGTTCGAGGTGTTCGATCTGGCTGAGGGCCTGGCCATACATCAATTGCGGCAACGGAATGCCGGTAAGCTGGAACGAGAGCCAGGTCACTGGTACAAGGTAGGCAATCACCATGATGATCCCCTGCACCCCCTGGGTCCAGGTGATCGCCTGCATGCCCCCAAGAAACGAGCAGAGCAGCACCGCCGACAATCCCACGACCACCCCAAGCATATAGTTAATCCCGAGGAAGCGGCTCATAATGATGCCGATCCCGGTCACCTGGGCGGTCAAGTAGGTAAAACTAATAATGATCGCCATGATCGCCGCGAGTACCCGCGACATGCCACCCGGAAAGCGTGCCCCAATAAAATCGGGCAGCGTAAATTGACCAAACTTGCGCAAATACGGGGCAAGCAGTAGCAGCACAAGCACAAAGCCGCCCGTCCAGCCGGTAATATAGGCCAACCCCTCGTAGCCGAGCAGAAACAGTGCTCCGGCCATACTCATAAACGAAGCTGCGCTCATCCAATCCGAGCCGGTAGCCAACCCGTTGAGCAGCGACGGCACCCGGCGGCCGGCCACATAATATTCGTCCAGCCGCTCGGTACGGGCACGCACCCCGATTACGGCATAGGCCGCTACCGTAAAGAGCAAGAAACCCCAGCCAATCAAGCCAGCCGGGATCGCGACTACGTAGTCGAGCAGCCCAACCAGTCCAATCAAGAGGCTAAAGCCCACCGCAAACAGCACATACTTCAGGATCAGGTGCTGGCGCACCAAGCGCTGCTGTGGGCTTTCAGTGGGATCAAGCCCGTACTGCCAATCAAGGCGGCGCATGCGCCAGGTATAGATCACCGTCAAGAGTACAAAGATGATCAGGGTGCCCTGACTATGCATGTAGTAGGCCAGTGGAAAGCCGGTCAGCACCGTTATTTGATGGAGGGCCGGGGCGAACAGGGCCGGCAAGGTAAAACTGAGCAACCAGATGACGAGTAAGGGCAGGATCATGCGGCGTGTTGCCTGCCAGTACGACCCTAACCAGGAAGGGGTTACATACGGGGGGATGAGGGGACGATTGAGCCGCATTGGGGGCGGATCGTCGCGGGCCAAGGGCTGGATCAGCAGCGCTGGATCAATCGCAGCCTGACTGCGCTTATCCCGGGTGCGCTCCATCGGCGGAAAGAGCCGATCAATAACAAACAGCGCGCCTGCCAGCGAGCCACCGATCAGCAAGAAGAGTTGGAACAGACCTAACAATACCCCTGAGGTCATGGGCTCTCAACCGTTTCAACTGGGGGAAGGGCCGGAGATAACGCGGTCGGAGTGGTCAACAGAGCGGGGGCAAGGGGCAAGGTAAAGCTAAAGACCGTTCCTTTGCCCGGCCCCTCACTTTCGGCCCAAATTTCACCCCCCTGCGCATAGACCAGATGGCGGGCAATCGCCAGCCCAATCCCACTCCCGCCACTCTGGCGGGCGCGGGACTTATCCACGCGATAGAATCGCTCGAAGACGTGCGGTAGATGCTCGGCACTAATGCCCACACCACTATCGCGCACCCAGACCCGCACCATCTGGTCGGCATAGATGGCACCCACCGTCACCAAGCCCTCGGGTGGCGTGTACCGGCCCGCATTCGAGAGCAGATTGATCAACACCTGGTCTACCCGGTCGGGATCAACCCAGACCGAGGGCAAACTCGGCCCCAGGGCCAGGCGTAAGTTCAGGTTGCTTGTTGCAAAGATCGGCTCGAAGCGGGCGACCACCGCTTCGAGCACCGTTGCGATATCAGTGCGGCGAGCCACAACTGGTAACTGCCCGGCTTCGACCCGCGAGAGTAGTTCGAGGTCTTCGATCAGGCGTTGCAGCCGGTTGGTCTCGTGCAGGATCAGGCTGAAGGTCTGGGTGTTCGGCTTGATCACTCCATCGAGCAAGCCTTCCATATAGCCGCCAATGGTTGCCAGCGGGGTACGCAATTCGTGGGTGACATCGGCTAACAAAGCCAGCCGGCGGCGTTCGGTCTGGTCAAGCGCATCGGCCAATTGATTGACACTCTGCGAAAGCTGGGCGATCTCGTCATCACTCGAAATGCGCGTCCGTTCGCGGTAAAACCCTTCGGCCAGGCGACGGCTTACGGTCGAAAGGGTATGCAGCGGTTCGACAATCCGGCGCGAAACAAACAGACTGACAATCACCGCCGCCGTGAGGGCCGCAAACCCACTGACCAGCAACGACTGTTGGATCACGGCCTGGAACTGTTGCAACAGTGGCGTATCGGCCTCGGTCAATGCGGCCGGATTAAAGAGGCCCGTTTCGGCGGCGGCCCCACCCAGGGTCAGGGGGGCAGCGCTTACCAGGCCAAGTTGCACCAGAAAGAAGGCTGTGGCGAGCAAGACCAGGTAGGCGATCACCACAATGATCAGGTGCGAGATGAACAGTTTCCAGCGGAGTTGGCGATTCCACCTCATCGCGCGCCACCGATAAACTTATAGCCGACCCCCCGTACGGTCTGCACAAACGTGGTATCCTGCGGCCCACCTTCTTCGAGTTTACGGCGCAGGGTGCCGATATGCACATCTACAACGCGGTCAATCCCGGCAAAATCAGGCCCCCAGACCCGTTGGAGCAGTTCATCACGGGTGAAGACCCGGCCGGGGTAGCTCGCCATCGCATAGAGCAGATCAAACTCGCGGGGGGTCAGATCGATCACGCCACGCTGACACTTCACTTCGCGGCGTTCAGGATCAATGCTCAAGGCCCCAAATTGCAAGACGGGTCGGTCATTGCCCTTATCGAGTGGAGCACGCGCGCGGCGCAAGATCGCCTTGACCCGGGCAACCAGTTCGCGGGGGCTAAAGGGCTTGGTCAAATAGTCATCAGCCCCCACCGACAAGCCAATCAACTTGTCTACCTCATCAGTGCGAGCGGTCAACATCAGCACATAGACTGCTGTTTCCTGGTGCAAGCGCCGACAGACCTCGACCCCATCCAGTCCGGGCAGCATCACGTCAAGAATGACGAGGTCTGGCTTGAGGGCACGGGCCATCGTAAGGGCGGCCGGGCCATCAAAGGCCCGATGCACCACAAACCCCTCCGCCAGCAGATAGCTTGCAACCAGATCAACAATTGGTTGCTCATCATCTACAACCAGAATTGTCGCTGCATCCATCGCAGCACCTCGCCACTTTGCGCTAAAGAATCCATACCGTCAGGGGGAGTTTCTATGGGATAGTTAGGGGTACTATACCATAGCCAGCGCCGGGTGTGATGCAGAGCGCTTGCGACGATGTAGCCCTTCAGCTATCATAGCGGTATGAACTTCTTTCGTAAACTATTTGGCGGTTCGGCAAGCCAGTCCGAAGGCGTCTTGCATCTGTATGTGCGCTGCGACCATTGCGGCGCGCCCATCCATGTACGAATCAACCTCTTTAATGATCTTGCGGTCGAGTACGATGAACGGGAACAGGTTGGGGGCTATCATTTGCGTAAGGAGATGATGGATGCCCGTTGTTTCCGGTTGATCTATGCGGAATTACATTTTGATCGGAATCGGCGTGAACTGAGTCGCACGATTGAGGGTGGCAGTTTTGTGAGCCAAGAGGAGTACGAGCGCCTAGTTGCCGAACGAGTCAGCACGTCATGAGCCTATCGCCTGCCTTCGTGATCGCGCTTGCGGTAAGTAGCCTGTTAGGGTTCGCGGGCGGGGCCGGGTTGCGCTGGGCAGGCCCCGAACAGGGTTGGAATCTGTTTACCGCAGCCTTTTTGTGGACCCTGATCACGATGGCGGGCACAACGATTGGACGGTTTACGGTCGAACGGGTGCGCCAGGGCGAATGGCGGCGTGCGATTCGGATCGCCCTGATCCAGAGTCTGCCACTCACCACGATCTTCCTGATCGTTGCGACCCTGCTCAGCACGGGCGAGGCCCTGAGTGCCGCCGCCCCGTTGATCTTCTATGGCGTGACCGTGATCCTGGCCCTAGTACTGATTGTGCTTGGGGTGGTGGGGTCGCCGTTTCGCTCTTAGGGTTTGGATCAATTTCCGCGATCCTACCCTGCACGGTAACGCTCGGCAATCAAGGCGATCAGGGCCGAGGTTGAGCGGCCTTCGCTGAAGGGTACTAAGGCAACCTGCCCGCCATAGGTGTGAACGACCCGCGCTTCGGGTAGGCGCGTCAGATCAAGCACCCCATCAGGGCCAGGCCCATAATCGCCGCCCTTCACGTAGTAATCGGGCTGCAGCGCCGCTACCACCGCCTCGGCAGTCCGTTCCTCGAAGATCGTCACATAGTCTACGGCGCGCAACCCGGCCAGCAGGGTTGCCCGATCTGTCGCCGAAACGAGCGGGCGGCGCTCGCCTTTGAGTGCCCGCGTTGAGGCATCAGAGTTGAGTGCTACCACCAGTACGTCACCCATGCCCCGGGCCAGATTCAAATAGTTCACGTGACCAGCGTGCAGCAGATCAAACACCCCATTGGTCAGTATCAGGCGCCGCCCCTGCGAACGCCAACCTTCGCGGAGCAGCACCAGGTCGACCAGTGGGGTATGACTCATTGCTGCTAGGCTCCTTCCTAAAAGAAGACCTTCGCCATCTTCCAGACGCCCTGGCTCCAGGGAACCCGGTGCGAGACCCCGGTAGCGTTCTGGAATTCAGCCAGGTGTTCGACATACCACTGGTAGTTGCGCACCAGGGCCTGCTGGTTCGAATACTTCGGCGCATAGCCCAGGCGTTCCACGGCTTTATCGACCGAAACAAACGAGTCTTCGGTCACGGTGCCATAGGCCCACTTGTAGACCGGCGAAAGCTTGAGTTTTTCCATAACTACCAGGGCGGCGGTCGCAGGTGCAGCCGGGAAGGTGATAATCTTCTTGCCGAAGCCAGCCGCATCAAGCACCGCCTGAAAATCCTGCTTGATCGTCGTGAACTCTTTGGCTCCGATGTTGAAGGTATCGTTGACCACGGCAGGATCCATGGTCAAACAGCGCCAGATCGCATCACAGAGGTCTTCGACATCGAGCAGTTGATACCGATTCTTGCCGTTGCCCGGCAGCGGGAAGTGCTTGCCGTCCTTGGCCCAATCATAGAGCAAGGCAAAGATACCGAGGCGCTCGGGGCCGATGAACGATTTGGGGCGCAGGATCGGCACACACATGCCCTTGGCCCGATAGGCCAACGCAAGCTCTTCGGCCTTGACTTTGGCCTCGCCATACGGCCCAACGCCGTCCATCGGATCGGTTTCGAGCAGCGGATGGTGGTCAGGAATCCCGTAGACCGCCGTCGTCGAGATATGCACAAACCGTTCGACGCCCCGGGCCGCAGCGGCATTGAGCATATTGCGAGTACCGTCAATATCGGTCGAAAAGATATCAGCGGGCTTATAGAGGGGCAGCGCCGCAGCGGTATGGACGATCAGATCGACCCCTTCGGTCGCCCGGATCACGGCGGCCTGGTCACGAATATCGCCCGTATGCACCTCGATTTGGGAGCGTTCAGGATAATCAAACGGGGCAATGTCGAGCGAGCGTACGCGGAAGCCACGCTCAAGCAGGTAGCGCACTAAGTTAATGCCAAGGAACCCGGCTCCACCGGTGATCAACACGGTTTTACGCATAACAGAACCTACTCACTTTGTTGTAGAAGGGCACGGATCAATCCACCGCGGGCAATTATACCCAACAATTGGCGATCCTCATTCACAACGGCGAGGCGAGCATGGCCCCCGCTGGTCAATTGGCGCACGGCATCAAACACTGTCGCTTGCGGGCTGATCGTTGACACGGTGCGCTCTAGGGCCTCTTGCAGGCCTCGATCAGGGCCAGGCAGCGCCGTGGCCGGTGGCGGTGGATCACGCTGCAGCGCGGCCAAGAGCACGGCTCGTTCGTTATGGGGCAGCGTAGGCAGCACCGAGGCCAAACTCAGTTGGCCCTGGAGCCGCCCGGCCGCATCAACCACCAGCAGCGCCTGCGCCGGATCACTCAAGAGTTGGGCAATCGCCAGGGCCAACGAGCGGCTGACCGGAAAGGCATGGGTGGCGGTCTGCATCACCAGACTGACACTTGGGGGTGGCTCGGCATCACGGACCGCCCCGGCCTGACTGGCGCTGGCACTTTGCTCGGCCACCTCGTGTAAGACCTGCTCTTGCCCCAAGAGCCCAACGACCAGGCCACTGCGATCAACCACCGGCACATGGGGGTAGCCCCATTCGACCATGGTCACCAGCGCCTGAACCACGGCGGTACTAGCACTCACACTGTGCGGCTCGGCCCGCATCACCTCGCCCGTCATCCGCAGACTCAGTGGGCCAAGGATCGCCTCACGCTCAGCCGGGGTCAGCAGGGCCAGCAGATTGAGCGGGAGGCGCAGGCCAGCGCGCCAGGCCAGATCCTGGGGTGTTAGCAAGCCCGCCAGGTGGCCCTGTTCATCAACGACGGGCAAGGCCCCTAGCCCTTCGCTGGCCAGCAACATGATCGCAACCCCAAGTGGGGTCGTGGCCTGCACCACCGGGGCGGGTTGGCGCATCAGATCACCAGCAGTGCGATCATTGCCAAAGGGGCCACGCGCCCGCAACGTTGCCCGATAGATTGGCACCGCCTCGACCGTGACCAGCGCCTGATCGAGGAGCGGATCGATCACGGGGAGCAGGCGGGCAACCCGTTCGGCATGATCAACCCATTCGAGCACCAGCGGCTGGCGGGCCTCGGGCCGATCAACTATGGCCGTGGCAGTGCGTTGGCTTGGCCCAAACCCGGCTAGGCCGAGCAATACCGTCGCCCCGGTTGCCCCAGCCCGTTGCAACTCCTCAAGCAAAGCCAGATAACGGGGCCGCCCCTGCCACTGGTCATCGCGGCTAAGATAGATCCGCACTCGTTGAACAGATTCGGGCTGGGCCATAACCGCCTCTTTGATTTTGGGTTTTGGGTTTTGGATTTGAGCTTGCAAGCCAAAAGCAGATCACTCGGGCAATTCGTGGGCCTGGGCATCCGCTTCGGCCCGATCATCTTTGAGCGCCACCCCGGTCAGGCGCAGGCGGCGGGCCTGGTTCATCAAATAGAGCAAGGTCTGCTGCGCGGCTTCGTAGCTGAGGCCCTGAGCATGAATATTCGAGATACAGTTGCGTTCGGCGTCGGTGCGACCAGGGCGCGGCTCGTAGGTCAAATAGATGCCCAGGCTATCGGCGACACTCAAGCCGGGGCGCTCACCGATCAAAATTGCGACCAACTGCACCCCCAACAAGGCCCCGATCTCATCGCCCAGGGCAACCCGGCCCTGTTCGGCAAGCACCACCGGGGCCACCTGCCAACCCGTCGCACTGAGGGCCGCAAGACTGGCGGTTGCCACTGCGACGGCGTGCTGGTGGACGGCCAGCGCCGAGAGTCCATCGGCAATGACAATGGCCGCATCATAGCCTGCTGCGGGCCGGGGCAGGTTTGCCAGCACCGTCTGAGAATCCGCACTCAGGCGGCGGCCCAGGTCGGGGCGCTTCAGGTAGGTCGCCCGATCAGAGGCTGCACTCTGCACTCGCACCGTTGCCAGGCCCGCCTGTTCCAACTGACTGGCCAGATTGGCCGCTTCGAAGGGCAGATGGACGGCATCACGGGCACGGGCATGATCGGCCTGGAAGGTTAGCAACGCATCGGTCGGCAAGCTATCGCCGGCCCGCCCGAGCGCGATGCGAGCATTGGTCACCCGACGTAAGGCCAACCATGGATTAGGCGTCACAGGTTCAAGATCGCTCATGCCAGCCCTCCGGCGAGTTGGGGCAGCGGCCCGGCCATCAAGCGAGTATGCCCAGTGCGGGCCAACTGCTGACCGGTAGGATCGGTAATCCCCATCGCAATCAGCCACTGCTCGAATTCGGGGGCCGGACGCAGGCCAAAGGTCGTTTGCAAGAAACGAATATCGTGGTACGACGTACTCTGATAGTTGAGCATAATATCGTCGGCCCCGGGCACGCCCATCAAATAGGTGCAGCCTGCCGCCCCTAGCAAGACGAGCAGATTATCTATATCATTCTGGTCGGCTTCGGCGTGGTTGGTATAACAGGCATCACAGCCCATGGGCACACCCAGGAGTTTGCCACAGAAGTGATCTTCGAGCGCAGCCCGCATGATCTGCTTGCCATCAAACAGATACTCGGGGCCAATAAAGCCAACCACCGTATTGACCAGCAGCGGCCGGAAGTGGCGCGCGACGGCATAAGCCCGAGCTTCACAGGTCTGTTGATCGAGGCCATGGTGGGCATTGGCTGACAGCGCACTCCCCTGACCCGTCTCGAAGTACATCACATTATCGCCGACGGTACCACGCCCCACGGCCAGTGCAGCGGCATGGGCTTCGGCGAGCAGGGCGAGATCAATGCCAAAGCTACGATTGGCGGCTTCGGTTCCAGCAATCGACTGGAAGACCAGGTCGAGCGGGGCACCACGTTCGATCGCCTGGATCTGGGTCGTCACATGGGCCAGCAGGCACGATTGGGTCGGGATAGCATAATAACTGCGCAGTTCATCAATCAAGTTCAGGAGCGTGATCACCGCTTGGGGACTATCGGTGGCCGGATTGATGCCAATCACGGCATCACCACACCCATAGAGCAGGCCATCAAGAATTGCCGCCGCAATCCCCCGGGGATCGTCGGTTGGATGGTTGGGCTGAATGCGTGAGGAGAGGTGCCCGGGCAGGCCGATCGTATTGCGGAAGCGGGTCACGACCTGGCATTTACGGGCGACCGTGATCAGATCCTGGTTGCGCATCACCTTCGAGACCGCCGCCGCCATTTCGGGCGTAATCCCGGGGGCCAACGCCGTCAACGTTGCCGGATCGGTCTCGTAGGCCAGCAACCAGTTCCGAAACTCGCCCACGGTCATGCTGCGCACCGGTGCGAAGGCATCGGCATCGTGGGTATCGCAGATCAGCCGGGTAACTTCATCCTCATCATAGGGCACCAGCGGCTCGTTGAGCAGATCGATCAGGGGCAGATCGGCCAGGCGGGCCTGGGCAGCAACCCGTTCGGCGGCACTCTGGGCTGCCACACCCGCCAATTGATCACCCGATCGTTCGGGCGTGGCCTTCGCGAGCAGATCACGCAAGCCATCAAAGGTAAACGTCTCGTTCCCCAACGACTGACGATAGATCGGCATTGATCACCTCGTAAGATCGGCAAGTAACCGTTCGGGCTGGCCGCGATACTGATCCCAGGCGACCTCGCCGCGCACAATCGAGCCTAAAATGCGCCAGAGACCCGCATTGATCGGAGCCGGCACCCCTTGGCGCAGGGCCTCGGCGGCAATCGCCCCGTACAACTGTTCACCCTCGGAACGGGGCCGTCCGGCCCGCAGATCGCGTAACAACGAGGGATCCTTGCCACCACGGCCCCCACCGACTAAGCGGCGCAGCAGTGGACGCAACAGCAGATCGGGCACAAACCGGGCCAGGGTTGCAATCGTTCCCGCCGGGTAGCCCGGCAAATTCAAGGGTTGGGCACCGATAGCCGCCATCACCGCCAGGGTTTCGCGGGCAGCCCGCAGATCCAGGTCGAGCAACTGGGGCTGCGCATAGATCGCCGGCACTGGCAGATCAAGAATCGCCGCCTGCGCATTGCCCAGAATATTCAGCAGCGCCTTTGACCACTTGAGCGAACGGTAATTGTGGTACGATACTACTGGGAAACCAGCCTTGAGCAAGTTGGTAGACGCAACCTTGGCCTGGCTTGTCAAGACCATCGGAGCGAGCCCAATCCCACCAAGCTTGGTAATCGTAATCTCGGCGGGGCCTGTTGGCTCAACCGAGGTCGTAATCGCCCCAGCAATCACCCGCTCGGCCCCAAACACTGCAGCCAACTGTTCCTCATTCCCAAGTCCATTTTGCAGAGTTAAGATCTGGTCTGGCTTGAGAGCACGTAAGGTCGTGATCGCCCCTGGTGTATCGTAGCTCTTCACACACAGAATCGCCAGGGTCGGCTGACGAAACGTCGAGGGAAGTTCCTCAATGGTGCTGACCGCGCTAATCCGCACGCTATAGGTTTCGTTTGGGAAGCGCAATTGCAGCGAGTTTTTGGCAAGGGACTTGATCGTGGTGCCCCGCCCCAACAGGGCACTTGGCACATCGGCATGGGCCAGGCGGCCAGCCACCTGAAGCCCAATTGCACCGCCACCAACAATAACGATTGTCACGGATGTGTACCTTCGGGCCCTGGCGGCCAGCGTGCTAACACCGGAGCGCAAGCACCTCGTTTTAACGGCGTGAGCCTCGTGGCGCACAATGTGCATCATTACGATCAATTAATCATACGTCAGTATGATTATAACGCAATCGGACAGGGTTGCGCAGAGGCGGGCAACGGAATAGTTGGAGTGAGCGGTCGGTCGCCGGTACGGGATCATGGGGCGAGCAACGGAAGCCATCGGGTGTCAGTCTGGCAAAAGGTCAATAACACGTTGCAAACCCTTGACAAGATCTGTGCATAGGGGTACTGTGCATAGACATCCATTCACACATATGTAAGGAAACGCATATCTTATGGGCAAGTATAACGGAAATGGTCATAATGTCGCCGAGTTTGACGAGCAAGAGTTCGAGAATCTGATCGTGCCAGGGCGCGGCAAACTCGAAGGGGTCACCTATAGTTCGGATCCACAGATCGAGGAGGCAGTGCGGGCCATCCTGGGCGGCATCGGTGAGCAACCCGAACGCGAGGGCCTGCTCAAAACGCCGTCGCGGGTTGCAAAGATGTATGCCGAATTGACGGCTGGGTATCATATTGACCCCGATGCCCTGATCAACGATGCGATCTTCAGCGTGGACTATAACGAAATGGTGCTGGTGAAAAGCATTGATTTCTACAGTCTGTGCGAGCATCACATGCTGCCCTTCATGGGCCAGGTGCATGTCGCCTATATCCCCAATGGCAAAGTCGTTGGCCTGAGCAAGATCCCGCGGATTGTCGAAATGTTCGCCCGCCGCTTGCAGGTGCAAGAGCGCATGACGGTGCAGATTGCTGACTTTATCAACTACTACCTCGAACCCCAGGGCGTGGCGGTGGTTGCCGAAGGGGTGCATATGTGTTCGGTCATGCGGGGGGTGAAGAAGGCCAATGCCAGCATGGTCACCTCGGCGATGCGCGGGGTCTTTCACGATGATCCCAAGACCCGAGCCGAGTTTATGGCCCATATTGGACGCAGCCGTTCGTTCGAGATGTAGGGTGTGTTATGTCAACCGCGCCAACCGCGCCAAAAAGTGGCGCGGTTGGCGCGGTTTTCAGTTGGCGCAACCCCACACCTGCCAGGGCTACAACGATGATGGCGCAAGCGGTAGTGTCATGGTAAAGCTACTGCCCACATGTTCTTCGCTCTGCAAACTGATCGTGCCACCATGCAGCGTGATAATGCGGCGCACCGCATATAGGCCAATTCCCTGTCCACTGATACCATAGAAACTGGCATTCGGGGCACGATAGAAGCGATCAAACAGTTTGGCCTGCGCGTCAAGCGGAACGCCAATCCCCTGATCGGTTACCATAATCGAGGCTTGATCATCACGGGCCGTGACATGCACCGTGATCGTGCCGCCATTCGGACTATACTTCACGGCGTTGCCAATCAGGTTATAAAGCACCTGTTCGAGGCGAACTTCGTCGCCGAGGATTGGCAAGCCGCTGCTCAAGCCGGTATAGGCCAGAATATGACGCGCCAGGGTGGGCCGGATCTCGGCAACGGTGCGAGCCGCCAAAACCGCCAGATCAAGTGGTACCCGTACTAGGCTCAGTTGGCCACTCTGAATATGCGACAGATCAAGCACCGCTCCGATCATCCGATTGAGGCGGCGGGTCTGTTCGGCGATCACACCCAGGCGGCGCAACACCGTTTCGGCGACCTGTTCCTGGGTCGCGCGGCGTTCGAGCAACTGGGTCTGACCGAGCAGCACCGCCAGGGGTGCGCGCAGATCGTGGGCTGCAATCGCAATAAAGTTGTCACGCACTTCGACGGCTTCATGGGCTGCCGCATAGAGTCGGGCGCGCTCAATCGCCTGTGCGCCCAGGGTGGCCATGACCAACAAGACATCCCGATCCTCGTGGGCCAGTTCAACTGGCTGATTGAACGTGAGCGCCAGTGTGCCCAAGGTACGTCCTTCAATCCCCAGCGGAATGATCGCACTCGCCTGGACGCCCAGCGGTTCGGTCATGGAACGAATAAGCGGGTAGCGCTCCACGGCGATATGCTGCTCGGGGAAGAAGAGCGGCTCGCCCGTGCGGGCCACCTCGGCCACTGGGGTGTCACTCTCAAGCGGAATATGCCGCCACTGTGCAACCACTTCGGCAGAAAAGCCATGGCTCTGGATCAACTCTAGGCTCTGCTGTTCGGTATTCAACAGGCGGACGGCAGCGGCATTGGCTCCTAGGGTGCGCAGGGCATAGTTGATGATCACTTCGGCGACCTGTTCGGGCAGCAGCGCTTCGGAGAGTGCCGCCGTCACTTCCTGGAGTTGGGCCAGCCGGGTTGCGGTACGGGTCGCAGCTGCGCGGGACTCTTGTTCGCGGTGGAGCAACTCCTCGCGCTCAGCCTCAGCCATGCGGCGGTCGGTAATATCAATTAACACCCCAAAGATCGAACCGGGCGCATCCTGTACCTGATCACCCCGCGAGGCAATCCAGTGGATCGAGCCATCAGGCCAGAAGATCCGGTACTCAATCTTATGCTCAAGGCCCTCGAGCATGGTACGCCGAAATGCCTCCCTGACCATTTCCTGGTCATCGGGATGGATGCGTTCCCAGTAGTCATTAGCGGGACGCGGCCCATGTTGTGGCTTGAACCCAAAAATCTCGTCGGTATGTTCCGAACGCAAGAGCCAACTCCCGGTCGCATCAATCTCCCACGAACCCATCTGGGCCGCATCGAGGGCCAGCCGCAGGTGGCGCTCGCGACTGGCAAGGATTGCCTCGGTGCGCTTACGCTCGCCAATATCCATTGCCGACGGGATCAGGTATTGCACCTGGCCCTGGGTATTAAAAATGGGGGCCAGCATAAAATCAATCGTGGTAAAGCGATCCGGAGCGAGCTGGATTAGCACATCATAGCGTGAGGTATGCCCCTCGGCGGCACGGGTGATCGCGGCTCGCAACTCGTGCTGCACCTGGGGATCATGGGTCCACCAATAGGTCGCTTCAACCGGTTTGCCCAGCACATCTTCGGGCTGGAGGCCCGCTGCAACCAGGGCCGCCCGGTTCGCTTCGATCAGCGTCCCATCGGGCAGCATGACGCCCACAAAAGCAAACAGGCTATCAATCAGACTTCGAATCGAGAGCAATTCGAGTTCGGGTTGGGGTGGGAGGTGACTGGCATCGGGTGGAGTGATAACCACCTCGATCCCGCAGATCGCGCCCCACGAACTGCGCAAGGCATTGAGTTGCAGCATCAGGGTGCGATCCGCCTGAAGTTGCAAGCTCGTGCCTTCGGGGTTGCCGGTAGCCAAAACGGTTGCCAGCGCTGCCGCCAGGGTTGGCCAGAAGGCCGTCAAGGGCTGCCCGAGCAGGGTTTCGGAGTCGCCCCCCAGCAGGGTTGCAAACAGGGTATCGAGTTCGATGATCTGCCCGCGGCGATCAAGCACGGCATAGGCAGGCTCGGTTACAGGGAGGCGGGATAGGTTGGCCTGGCTCACAGCCGTAGCGGACTGGGATTGGTTCATGGCTGTGAAGGAACGATGGAGAATTGGGCTTGGAGGTGGTGCTTCTGGACTTTGCCCATCGCATTGCGGGGAAGCGTTTCGAGATAGTAGATCTGGCGTGGTCGTTTGTAGGCTGCCAGGCGCTCACGGCAATACTGTTCGAGCATTGCGGCAGTGGGCTGGGCTGTCGGGTTGCGGGCCACCAGGGCTGCCACAACCTGCTCGCCATAGTCAGGATCAGGCAAGCCAAAGACTGCACATTCGGCAATCGCCGGGTGGCCTAACAAGACCTCTTCGACTTCGCGGGGGTAGATATTGTAGCCCCCACTGATGATCAGTTCGCGTGCCCGTCCAGTCAAGGTGTAGTAGCCATCCTCGCTGCACCAACCCAGGTCGCCTGTATTAAACCAGCCCTCAGGCGCAAACACCTCGGCACTAGCGGCGGGATTGCGCCAGTACCCCGCAAACAGATGTGGCCCACGCACCTGTACTTCGCCGATCGTGCCGAAGGGTACGGGCGTGCGCTGGTCGCGATCAACAATGCGGGCTTCTTGACCAGGAAACGGCTGGCCCACGGTGCCGGGGCGTCGTTCGCCATCGAGCGGATTGGTCAGGTTCATGCCCGTTTCGGTCATGCCATACCGTTCTAGAATCCGTTGCCCGAAACGCAATTCCCAGGCCGCAAAGGTCTGTGGGCTGAGCGGAGCCGATCCCGACACACACAGCCGCATGGGCAAGCGCTCGCGGATGCTGCCGGGGTCATGGGCCGCCTGATCAAGCAGGCGGGTATAGAGCGTTGGCACGCCAAAAAACATGCTGAACTGACCTGAACGCAAATCGGCCAGGGTTTGGGCCGGATCAAACTTGGCCCGCAATTCCAACGCGGCCCCGGCGGTCAGAGTGCCATGGAAGCCGACCCCTAGCCCGTGGATGTGGAACAGTGGCAGGACGAGTAACAACCGATCATGAGCCGTCCACCCCCACGCATCACAGACCGCCGCACTATTCGCGGCCAGGCAGCCATGGGTCAACACGGCCCCCTTCGAGCGCCCGGTGGTTCCCGAGGTATAGGCCAGCAAGGCCAGTTCGTCAGGAGCCGGTAAGGCCTGGTTCGGTGGTTCGGGTTGGTGTCCAAAGGGCAGCGCCGGGGCCGCAAGCTGCGCCGCATCCGCGACCAGGATGGTATAGGGCGTAGAACCTAATTCGTGCAGGCGGGCCACACCTTCGGCATCGCTGACCACAACCCGAGGTTCGCTGTCGTGCAATAGATGGCTGAGTTCCACCGCCCGGTATTGGGTATTGATCAGTACGGCTGCGGCCCCGGCGGCGTGCGCACCCAGATAGGCCGCCAAAAAACCTGGGCCACTCCCTAAGTAAAGACCGATCCGGTCGCCACGGACAACCCCAAGCGCAGCATACCTGCCAGCCCAGGCCCGGGCCGCAGTCAACAGATCGGCATAACTATAGGTCTGGCCGGCCCAAGCTAGGCATGGGCGCTGCGGATCCGCCGTAGCATGGGCCTCCAGGGCAGCCAGGATCGATGGATAACGGGCGGCCATTGGCACGCTCCCTCAGACGATGGTGATCTTGGCTTATCATAGTACACCATGTCGTGCAATTGCGGGAGATGGTTTGGGTGTGGCGATGTTGCACGGTGGAACGGTGCGGATCCGCAGGGGCGACCACGTGGGTAATGGTGAAAGGTTAAGGAAGTTGTCCGTTGTCACATTTGGCATCAGGAAGCGGAAAAGCGAGCAATGCGCGACGAATCTGCTCGGCAGGTGGAGGAGCCTTCGTCGGACG
>JBLWKA010000045.1:0-38639 GCA_048381555.1 Oscillochloridaceae bacterium umkhey_bin13 | reverse complement strand
AAGCGAATTCGTCCGACGAAGGCTCCTCCACCTGCCGAGCAGATTCGTCGCGCATTGCTCGCTTTTCCGCTTCCTGATGCCAAATGTGACAACGGACAACTTCCTTAACCTTTCACCATTACCACGCTGGGTCGCCCCTACGATCCGCACCGTGTTCGCCACCATTCGTTTGATACCGGCAGATCATTACACATTCGGCACAATCGGCTCCACGTCGGGGTCAATCCCCCCAACCTGGAAGGTGCGCAACACCCAGATCGAGCCGCCACACTCCAGGAAGACTTCGGCCATGGCCCGCGCGGCCACCGGTGGCAGCATCGTGCGCCAACTCGAAACCGCTTTGCCGAGGCCAGAAATAAGGCCACCCGGGCCATCACCGCCCAGGGTGGCAATATCGTGTTCCCAATCGTCGCGGGCCGAACCCCAGGGCAAGAGGACGCGGCGCAACTCTTCGCCCGCCTCGCTCAGTTGGGTAAACATGCGGGCTTCTTCGGGCGTATCGGTCAATTCGGCCCGCACGTCGGGGCGCGCCGCGAGCAATTTCGAGATGTTGCGAATGGCGACGTACAGGCTCTGGGCCGAGTCCTGGGCACAGTTTTGGGAAGCGGTCACCCGGGTGCCGCCGCGCCCATCCGCAATCCGGTAGCGTGCCTCCATCACTTCGAGCGCGATCACGATCTGGTCAAGGGCGGAGATCGGCTGGCCAAAGATGGTATAGCTACCAGTAATCCCATCAAGCTTGATGATCAGATCCTGGATGGGTCGGATGCCCGCCCAGCCATACTGGCGGTCACCGCTATAATGGCTGTAATGATGGGCACCCGCCGTCAGACCGTCGGGATTGTGGGCATAGACCTGATGATAGACGATGTCGAAGCTGAGCTCGCCGCTTAGCGGCTCTTCGATCACTGTCGCAATCCCAAAGGCAAAATGGCCCCAGTAAAGTGGCGTACGCGCAGCGGGTTCGGTTTTGTTGCCCCCGATGCCACCAAACAGATGGATCATCAGGCCACGGTCGCCAGCCTTCCAGGCCGCCTTGCCAGTGTGGGGCGTCATGCCCATGCCCACCAGCAAGGCCGTGGTCGCCTCGCCCTTTTGGGCCGAGCGCTTCCAGGCTTTGGGGCGCAGGTATTCCATACCTTCGCTGACCCCATCGCAGTAGAGTTGCGGTTCGAGGCGCAACAGTTGGCGGGGAGCCAGGCCACGTACCACAAAGCGTCCCTGCTGATCCTGGGCACCATAGATGTACCAGCCCTGCGGATTGCATGGCGACTGTTCGATCTTGGCGGCCGCACTATTGCGGGTATCATTGCTATCGGGTACCACCTCGTGCAGCACCACAAGCTCTTCGGGGCCACGAAAACTCGCATTCGCTCGGTCGAAATGGCGCACGTAGTACAACTCGCCGTCGGCTGGGGCCACAAACTGCACCAGCGCCACATAGCGCCCGGTGATCTCGGCGGGCATACGCGAGACAAACACAATTGGCGGGCCACCATCGGGGGGCTGAGCCTCAACCCGAACCTCACCCTCCAGGCGCACACTCACATCATCGTAGGGATGTGCGCCAGCCAGTGACTCGAGCGGATTGACATTCAGCAGATTATTGACCCGTTCGGGGAGCACCGTTCCGGCGGCGAGGGCCTTTGCGGAGTCTTCATCAAAATAGACATTGCGGGTCGCGCCCCAGAAGCGTGCATTCAGTTCGGCGGTTGGTTCCCAGCGCAAGCGTACCCGTTGCCCAATCAGATCTTGATAGGCTGGCGGCGCATGATCAAGCACCAGCCAGCAACCGAGCACCAGATTGCGTTCGATCATCCCGGTTGGCAGCGCAAGCACGCCCATCCACGTCCCGATCGGGCGATACAGTGCCGGATCAAGGCTTTGCTGGTGGGGGTAAAACTCGGGGCGGTTGCGCGGATCCTGCCAATAGCGCCCGTAGTTGTTGCGCGGCGTCGCATTGGTCATTGGTGGCCTCTACCCAAATGAATGCTTCCACATCGTCCAACAGTTTTTTCGTTGGCGTCCCTTTCCCCCCATCCTACGCCGCCTCGGCCTTGCGCTTACGCCGTTTGGCTTTTGCCGCCTCGGCAGCCCGGCTGGTAAAGGTATCCGACAATTGCTCGGCTTCGGCTTTGGTTGTGGTTTGAAGTTCGGCAACTGCCTTGGCTTCCACCAACCCTTCGCGCACCAACACCTCGTTGATCTTGTCAATGGTGGCGATGGCGTGCGAGCGACCATCAGGCGTAAAGGCGACCCACGAAAAATAGTTGGTCGAGCCATTGTGGTGCATACGACCCATATTTACGAACTCGATCTTGCCAGCGGCCATCGCCTGGTTCCAGGCCGAGGTTGCAAAGATCTTCCAGCGCCCCGAGTAGAGGATCGCCCCTAGTCCGTGCAGCGGATCAAGATCGCCCCAGAGATGGTAGAGCTTATCCACAGATTTGATGCCAAGATCGTCGCTGATCACGCCACCCAACGAAATTACCCGGAGCGGCGCGTTAAGCATCGGCTTCAGAAAGGTGGCGGTGCCGACGGCGATCTGTCCACCGCCCGAAAAGCCGACAATCGTGACGGGATGCCCACTGCCAACCTTATAACCCCGCAATTGCAGGGCTTCGACAATCTCTTTGGCAACCCCCAGGTTGTAAATTGGGCCATAACGATGATCGGCCGAGATCGCAACCTGAAACATGTTGCGAATATTGATCAAAAACTGAAGTAAATCGTAGGGATTCTTGAGGCGTCGTTGTTCGAGATAGTTCCACATACGGGAAAACCCGCGTTGGGTGCCCAGACCGGCGTTCGTCACCGAATAGGGATACACATCGGGCACAATCGTGGTCTGGGGAATGCGCTTGACCGCCATCTGGCCCCAATCAATCTCTTCCTGGGGGATCGAGCGCGGATCCATCGCCCCAATGCCCGAAAGATAGACGATGAAGTGTTGATGGGGACTGGGTGCAATCGCATCAGTGCTTGGCTTCGGCACCTCACCGGGAACGGGAGGGGTCTCTTTTTCACCAAACCAACCGGCCCACCAACCGAGACTTTCGAGCGGAGCGAGCGCGGCGGTGATGAAGAGCAGGATCAGTGCCCCGAGGAAGATTGTACTCAGGAAGGAGATCACGGCTTCTTACCCTCCTGCGCGTTACCCTCGCGCTGATCAAGCGAAAACTGGGTCAAAATATCACTGACACTGGCATCGAGGCGGCTTCCGGCCACGAGTTGCCAGGCCCGATTGCGGAGTTTGAGCACCGGTTTGGCAATCGTATTGCTCATCACCCAGATCAACAACCAGCTTACACCAACCACCGCAAAGGCTTGCCACCAGCCGACCCGAAAACTGAATGCGGTCGCGCCCGCCGCGATCAACATACTCCAGGCCGAGAGCAGGCGGTAAATGCCTTCGCCCAGGTAGGGGATGAGAATAAGGAACCCGAAGACATACGGGGCCGCACTGAGCGCAATCAGGCGCAGGATCAGCCCGATTGGCGGCTGCTGCGGAAAGACCACCATCCCAATCAGCCAGATGAAGACGCCCCAGATCAACAGGCTAATCGCAAAGACAACCCCGTTCAGCAGCAAACTGAGCACAAAGCGTTCGGGGCGCACCCGATTGACAAACAGGATCACGCTTTGCCCAATCAACAGCCCTGCCCCACCGAGGATTGCCACGGTTAACGCGATGCCCCGCCCGGCGTCCGTATCACCATTGGCAAGATTTCGTTCGACATACTCGGCTACCGCCGGATCAAGGCGCATGGCATAGGTGATAGCCTGCCATACTCTCCAGAAAAATTCGAGCATCGGGACTCCCGTATTGATTGGGTACGCAACCTGTTGTGTCGGTATTGTACTATAACAAGGTTGGAAAAACGTGGCCTACCCTGATGGCTAGTAAGGCTGAAGCAAGGTCGGCCTGGGCGCGCATTTCGTGGTACAGTGATGGCGCAACGCACCAGATAAGGACAACCATGCAACCAGTACATCAGATCGTCGGTTGGGACGCGGACGCAATTGCATGTTGGGAACGGGTCGCTCCCACGTCCGCAGATGATCCCCAGGCCCGGATTGCCCTGCTGAGTCCGACCATCCCGGGGCGGCGTGAACTGATTGTGTCGTGGGCCGCCGAAACGCCCGCCGGGAGTTGGATCGAGCTTCAGGTACGGGTTGGTCAGGCCGATCAGTGGGGGCGCTGGTTTCGGTTAGCGGCCTGGGATAGTGCGCTGAGCAACTCGCGCCGAAGCAGTTTTGCGGATCAACGTGGCCCCGATGGGCATGTTGCCACCGACACCCTGATGCTTACGAGTGCCCCGGAACTGGTCCAAGCGCGGGTTTTGCTCTGTGCCGAACCAGGGGCCGACATGCCCGAATTAGAAGCCCTGACGATCTGTGCCTCGGATGGCACGCCTGCCGTCGATCCTGGTGCAGCAGCACTGCCAGCGAGTACGGTGCCATTGCCTGTATTGCGCTCACAGTACAGCTATGCCGAGGGCACCGGCTGGTGTAGCCCTACGGCAGTGACGATGGTGCTGGCAGCCTGGTATGCGCAGACCGGTGATCCCCGCCTCGCCGCCTTGGCCGAACCGGACGCGATCCCCACCCTGGCAGCCCCGCTGATCCATGATCCGGCCTGGGAGGGCACCGGCAACTGGGCCTTCAATGTAGCCTTCGCCGCGAGTCGCGGCTTGACCGCCTATGTGACCCGCTTCGAACGGCTCGAACAGTTGGCGTGTTGGACCGCCACTGGGGTGCCGGTGATTGTCAGCCTTGCCTGGCAGGCGGGCGAGATTACTGATGCGCCTGGAGCAACCAATGGTCACCTGACGATTGTGCGTGGGTTTGCGGGCGACCGGGTCTTGATCGCCGAACCGGCCAGCCCCGATGAGGCAAGCGTCCTGCGGGCCTATCCAGCAGATCAGTTCTTCGCCGCATGGCAACGCACCTCGGCGGGTACGGTCTACCTGATCTACCCGCCAGCCTGGTCCCGCCCCGAGCCAGGGGCTAATGATGCGTGGATATAAGAATGAAGATCCTGTTTTTGGCTCCGTATCCGCCGTTTCCGCCCCGGGGTGGGGGGGCGTTGCGCATGTTCCATCTGATCAAGGGGCTGGCCGAGCAGTATAACGTGACCTTACTGAGCTTTGCGCCCAATCCGGCAGCGGTGCAGGCCATGGCTCCGCTGCGAGCCTTCTGCCAGGTTGTAACCGTGCCGAGTCCCGCGCCGCGCCGCTTGACCCAACGGGCGCTCACCACGCTCGCTTCGCCCCTGCCCGATCTGGTGCTGCGCAATGCCAGCCGCGCCTATGCCGAAGCCCTTAGTCGACTGGTGGCTGCCGAGCGTTTTGAAGTCGTCCAGGCTGCCAGTCTAGAGATGGCCCCCTATGCGCTGCAAGCCCGTGGTCTGGGGCCGCTGCTGGCGCTTGATCAGTTCAATGCCGAGTATCGGTTGCAGCAACGGGCCGCGCTGGCCGATCTGCGGCGCGGTGCCCTACCAGGGGGGCTGTATTCGCTGATCCAGTGGCGCAAACTGGCTCGCTACGAACGCAGTGTCCTGCGGGCCTTTGACCTGGTAAGCGTGGTCTCGGAAGAGGATCGGCTGGCGTTGGAGCGACTGGCCCGCCGCGCCCGCATCGTTGTGGTGCCCAACGGCGTAGCTACAGCCCAGGTGCGACCGGGGGCGGTGCGCGGTGATCTCGGGGCGGCAACGATCGTCTTTACGGCCACACTCGACTATCGACCGAATATTGATGCGGCCCGCTGGTTTGTGAACGAGGTCTTGCCCTTGATTGTGGCGCGCCGCCCCGATGCGCGGCTGCTTCTGGTGGGCCGAGCGGCGGGGGCGGCGGTGCAGGCCCTGGCAAGCGACCAGGTCGAACTGGTGGGGGAAGTGCCCGATGTGCGCCCCTACATTGATGGCTCGGCGGTGAGTGTGATTCCAATGCGGATTGGTGGTGGCTCGCGCCTAAAACTGCTCGAAGCCCTGGCGATGGAGGCCCCGGTGGTGTGTACGCCAATGGGGGCCGAAGGCGTGGTCGGGTTACGGCACGGCGAACATCTGTTATTGGCACGCAGCCCGGCTGCGTTTGCCGAAGCCGTATTGGGCCTGATCAACGATCCACGACTGGGCCAGGTGCTGGGGCGCGCTGGACGGGCCCATGTGCAGGCCCACTACGATTGGCAACTGCTCGTGCCCCGGTTGATGGCAGCGTACTAATCCCACCGGTTGGGGTGTAGGGACGCAGCACGCTGCGTCCCTACGTTACGATCTTGGGCTTGAAATACCGACTGATCAGGGCAATAACTTGATCGGCGGTCTCTTCGATGGGCTTATTCGTGACATTAATGGTGCTAAAGCCACCCTGACGGAAGAGCCTGCTGGCCGCTTTGATCTCCTCATACAGTTCATCGGGGTCGGTATAATCGTGGCCGGCGTTACCGGCAAAAGACTGGCTGCGCGAGCGCCGATGGTGGCCCAGCACATCACTATCAATCGTGAGTCCGATCACGCGGCGGCGGTCAATTTCGAACAGTTGGCGCGGCGGCGGGATCTGGCGCACCAAAGGAATATTCGCCACCTTCCAGCCCAACACTCCCAGATACATACTCAGGGGCGTTTTGCCAACCCGTGATACACCGATCAACACCACATCGGCCTGGTGCAGTTCGTGGGTATTGCGCCCATCATCGTGATCAATCGTATACTCGATTGCAGCCATTCGTTCGAAGTAGGCTTCGTGCTGGCTTTGATACAACCCGGGCTGACCAACGGGTTGGCGTCCGAAGATCGTGGCGAGCCGGGCCAGCGAATCACCAACCGTATCTACGGTTTCGATGCCTCGGGCGTTGGCCTCTGCCACCAGTGCGGCCCGCATCGCCGGATCAACCATGGTATGAATAATCAGACCCCGTCGTGCCGCCACCTGATCAAGCACGGCGGCCAACTGGTCAGGTTGGCTGATCTGCGGCATCACAATCACCTCGGGACTGAGGCCGGGGAACTGCGAGAGTGCGATGCGGGCCACGTGTTTGCCAAGCGTTCCGGCTCCACCCGAGACGATATACACCGGCGGCAGGGCCTCATCGGCCTGAGCCAGATTCACCATACGGGCAACTCCTCTGCAGATGTAACGAACCCAGATGCAGCCGTAGTATAGACGAAAGTGGGTCAGGGTGTGTCGTTGCACCGCCTCGATAGGCCAGCCCTGGGTTTTGGTGTGGTTTGGTGGCGAAGCCGCCAAACTACACCAAAAAACCTTTTACCATGCCACGAAGAGATTCACCGCCAGCCCAGCCAATAAGGCCAGTTGGGCGCAGAGCAAAACGATCAGCGCAACGGTACGCCGGTTAAAGGTCGTCGTGAGCATCAGGGTGCTTTTGATGTCAATCATGGGACCGAAGACCAAAAAGGCGAGGATCGCCCCAGGGGTAAAGGTGCCCACAAAACTTAGGGCGATGAACGAGTCGACCGTTGAGCAGATCGAGAGCAAGACGGCCAGGCCCATCAGCACGAGCACCGAGATCAACGGGCCGCCACCGAGGGCCAACAAGGGTTCCTGGGGCACAATCGTCTGCAAGGCGGCGGCCAACAAAGCCCCCGCTACCAGAAAGCGACTCATCTCGAAAAACTCGTGATGGGCGTGATCAAGTACCCGCCGCAAGCCTGCCATCATCCCGTCGCTGGGTTGGGGGCCATGGTCATGGTCGCAATGATCATGATCACAGTGACTGTGGTCGTGATCGTGTTCCAGGTCATCTACGCCAGGGGCAAGCACGAGGTCACGGCGTGGGGCGGTGCCAAGTACCAGGGCCACGGCCGACGCGATCAGAATCGTCAGACCAACCCGCCAGGCCACCATCTGCCAACTGCCAAAAGCCACAAAAGTGGCAATAATCACGATGGGATTGACAACCGGGGCGGCAAGGGCGAACGCAATCCCAGCGGGCAGGCTTGCCCCTTTGCTGAGTAGGCGGCGGGTTGCGGGGATGGAGCCACACTCGCAGACCGGGAAGATCAGGCCAAGCAACGAACCGGCCAGGGCTGCCAGCAAGGGGTGGCGCGGCGAGAGGCGCTGGATCGTCGCGGGCGTTACGAACAGATGAATCGTCGAAGAAAGCAAGACCCCTGCCATTAGGAAGGGCAGGGCCTCGATGAAGATGCCCAAAAAGACTGTGACAAAGCCCTGGAGGCGACCCGTCCAGGGGGCGAGACTGGCGGGCACAGCGAGATCACTGGCGATCCAGATCAGGCCGAGCAGGAACCCGGTCAAAAACGGTGGTAGTAGGCGCTTCAGCCAGGCCCAACTGGGAACTGTAACGGCCTTCGGGGCCGTGCCTGGGGCAGACTCCTCAAATTGGCTCACGGGCGGCTCCTTTCGCAGCGATCATGCCGTAGGCGCGAACCGCTGTCAAGCGCAATAAGCAGACGCGGCAAGCAATGCGCTTGCCGCGTCTGCTTAGAACCCGTCAGCGTGGGTCAATTACCGCCCAATCAAGGGCAGATACAGCTGGATCGGGCCAACCGTCAGCGTACCGGCAATGAACTCGATCTCGTAGTTGTCCGAGGTCAGGCCGGTGGCCGTAATCGGATAGGTTCCTGGTGGGCTATCAATCGTTGCTGTCGTGGCGAAGGTCAATGCCCCTCCCAGGACTGCTTCGGTCTCGGCGTTGACAAAGCCGCTAATCGTCGCACTGAACGCAGGGTTCGGTACATTGACTGGGCGAATGGCGTTGTTTACCCGCACCGTCAGCGGAGCCTTGGTCACCGTCAGGGTGCCGTCCACAAAGCTGATCTCGTAGTTATCCGAGGTCAGGCCCTCCACGGTAATCGGGTACTCCCCGGGGCTGCTGGTGGCGGTAGCGGTTGTCGTAAAGGTGAGTGTACCACCCAGCATACTGGCGTCATCATCATAGACGAAGCCACTGATCGTTGCGGTGGGAGCGGGGTTCGGCGCACCATAGGTACGCGTGACATCGGGGATGCTCACCGTCAACGGAGCCGTAGCAATCGGGATCGTCTGCTCGACGAAGGTCGAACCGAAGTTGAAGGTTTCCACCGTCGTAGCGCGTACGACACAGTCACCCGCCCCGACAATCGTCACCTCATCATCCATGACCGTACAGATTTCGGGGGTCGTGGAGCTATATTCGACGGCCTGAGCCAACGACGCCGTAGCCGTGATTACAAACGGCGCATCGCCATAGGTCTTGGCCGCAGGCGCATCAAGCTCCAGCTCAGCAACGATCGGCACGACCTGAGCCCGGGTACCGCTGGTATTGTAGTGATGGAGCAGCAGGACGCCACGCGAGTTGTTGGTGAGGTAATTGGCCTCGTTATAGCCAACCGCAATCTCGTTGCCGGGCTGCCCTATGTAAAGGGGGAAGCCTGAGAGCCCAACCATATTGACGCCCCGATTGGCAAAATCGAAGCTCAAGTAGCCTTGCGGGGGGTAGGCATCAATCACCCCAGCCGCAAACCGACTGAAGCTGATCACATAGTAGTTGAAGCTCGTACTGCCAGTGGGCAACCCAAGGGCCGCGATGCTGACGGGCATGACCAAGACATTGTTGTTCATGGTTGCCGTCGGCGTATTGGCATTGAAGATATTGGTAAAGCCCTGCACTGTGGCTGATGTGCCGGCGTTGAGATTAATCAGCGCCGTCACAAAGACATCACTGCTGGTCAGGCGGGTGGTGAAGAGCACGAAGTCGTCTATAGCGTCGTTATTCACGTCAATATAGACATCGAACTCGTTATCCGAGGCAAGCGTACCAAGGTCGCTCCAGGTACTAATTGCGAAGTAAGCCGTGGTTTGGGCTGCATTCGTCGCGACCCCAATATACTGGAGGTCAACGCCGTCAGCGCTGGCGGGCACCCCATTCGGCAGACTTGCGAGTTGCGGACTTATTCCTTGGAGCTCGAAGGCCGTCACGAGCGAATTGTGCCGGTTCGTATCTCCAAGTATCCCATCACCAACCGGCGTTCCATCCAGGGTCAGCGTGGTGGTAAAGCTGGTGGCATCGGCCACAATCGTGGACTCGCGCGTCGTCATCTGCGAAGCGGGGCGCACCACCGCATAGACTGGCAGGCGCAGCGCACTCCCTGTCGTAGGCGTAAGCGTGATCAGGCCCGCGGCCTCGTTCAGCCAGTGGCGCGGATTGCCCCCATTCACGGCCGACACGGTGCTATCACGGGCATTGGTCATCAGGCTGGGATCAGCCGTGAGCCATACCCGGAAGGTTGCCGTGCCACCAGGAGCTACAGTCACACTGTCGCCATCAGGGAAGCTATAGCTGACGCCGGGCACTTCGGTGCGGGGATCATAGCCGATCGCATAGGTGGCCGCACTGGTGCCCTTATTGACTACCCGCACCGTGCGCTCAACTTCGAGCAGAGCAGGCACTTCGACGAAGCCAAACGAGACATTCACACCTTCGGGGCGGGCCGCATCGAAGGCGATCACCTGATTCGCCATCGCCTCCGGCACATCAACTCGCCCGGCCCCAACCCGCTGGGGTGCAAACTTGGTGCCGGTGCGGTTCACGCCGGTAAAGAGGTCATTGCCGGCGGTATTCATCACCAGCGCTTTAAGCTCCTCGACCGACCAGGTGGGATACTGCTGGCGCAGCAGGGCCATCGCCCCAGCGATATGCGGAGCGGCCATCGAAGTCCCATTGAGGCTTGAGCCACGGTCGCCGGTACCAGCACTCGCCGAGAAGATGCTCTGGCCGGGGGCGGCAATATCCGGCTTCAGCAGATTGTCACGCCCACGTGGCCCACGTGACGTGAAGGTCGAAAGGGTATCATCGGCTTCGGGGCGAATGAAGGTAAGGGTATTGCGATAGGCAAAATCGAAGGTGATGTCCACCGGCCCTGCATCCAGGGCGGCCTTCAGGGTCTGTCCAACCGTGAAGGTTGGACAGACCGCCCGGATACCCGCATTACCCGCAATGCTCGTATCAAAGAACGGCAAGCCCGAGGCCATAATGATGCCAACCGCACCGGCATTTTGGGCATTGTTGGACCGGGCTATCGAGCCACAGGGGAAGGTACTCGTTCCGACGGGTGCCCAATCCACCAGCACGACCTGACCAGTAAACGTGCCTGCTGGGCGCGCTGTACAGCCGTTGAAGGTTGGGTCATACACCAGCGGAGCCGTCAGCGGGGCCGAAGCCGCCCAGTTAAATTCAACCGAGAACGAGGCCGGCTCGACGCTGCTGCCATTGATGCCGGTAACCATAAAGGCGTCTACCACATCGGACGAGTCGACCGACGAAGCGACGGTAATGGTGCGGATCGACGAGCCAGGCGACCCCGAGACATAGTACAGGTCGCCGCTATTACCGGCCGAAGCGACCACAATCACTCCAGCAGCGGCGGCATTATCACTGGCCCGCGCCGAGGGATCATCGGGCGTCCCGTAGGTGGCCCCAAGCGACATATTGATCACATCGAGCCGATCCGAGAAATCGCCATCGCCATTGGGGTCAACCGACCAATCAATTGCCAATGTGGTCAGGGCGGTACTGCCGGTGCAGCCAAAGACCCGCAACGCATACAATTCGGCCTCGGGGGCAACCCCAGGGGCGATGCGCAGTGTACTAAAGGGGGTCGTTGTGTCCCATGGGCCAGCGTAGGTTGTGCCATTGGCATTCACGCCATAACCACCAGCCGTACCCGCCACGTGCGAACCGTGCCCACCGCCAAGCGAGGCCGGGCAGTCCATGGGGTTGGCATCGGGACGCGGGATCAGGGCCGCACCGCTACCAGCGGCATTGTAGGCGTCGCCAGCAAAGTCGAAGCCACCGATTACTTTGGTACTGGGGTAGAGTTGATCACCAGCTGTGTTCAGCACCGTAAAGCCAACTGGGACATCGGTTGGCCCAGTCAACTGCACATTATTATCGGCGCTGCGCGCATCGGCCAGATCGCTAGATTTGCCCGAGCCACCAAACATGGTGTGGACATAATCAATCCCGGTATCAATGATCCCGATCTTGATCCCGCTGCCGGTTAGACCCAGGCTCTGCCAGACATCAGGCGCACCAATCAAGGGCACCGAGGTCGAGTGGTTGGGCTCGTGCAGGGCCAGACGCTGAATCGCACGCACCCCCGGCAGTTGGCGCAGGGCTGCGATCTGGCTTGCATCGGCGACGACCGCAATCCCATTGAAGGTGCGGCTGACCTGATAAAGCACCGCAACATCGGGGGCGGTTGTTTGCAGCACATTGAGCACCTGGGCCTGCGCCCGCTCAATCCGCTCAACCTGGTTCACGCCAACCTGGATCGCCTGGGTTTCACTCAGATTGGGGCGCTGCAGCGCCTCGCTGTAGCTCAGAATCGCCGGGCGATCAAACAGTTCGAGCATTAAATGAACTGGGCCATCCTCAAGCCGCAAGCGTTCGACTTCGGCGCTTACCGCAGCCGGGATCAGGCTCGTCTCCAACAAGCGGTTCTCGTTGGTGTTCGCTGTAGCACCTAATGGCAACAGCGTTGCAAAGAGCAATGCCATAACCAATCCGACAGATCCGAACAACGCCACGGGCGTTCGACGACGTAACCTCTGCACGTGTGTTTTCCTCACTATTCACTTACGATCCGCAATGGTATCGCTTGTTATAGCGTAAAAATGCATACACGTTACTGAAATCGAGCTTGTGCCTTCGCGTTCGGCCAGCCGCAACGCTCACGCCCTGGTTGTGTTGGTGCCCCAGCGAGTAGTGCTATAATCGCATTTCGGATGTAACTTGCTTCGCATCGCTGATGGTTGCCATTCGGTACGTCTGTGTTTGGTACCATTGATGCTGTGCAAGTACTGATTGTGATTGATAATAGAGGAAAGATCTCGATGCGCCAATCCCGGCTAGGGCTCCTGTTGCTCAGTCTAATTTTGTTGCTTGGGCTTGTGATGACGAGTGTTGCGGCACAGATCCCTGCGGCACCCCAACAGCTCCAGACAACGTATTTGCCGATCGTGCGTCTGGCGGGCCAACCCTCGATTTTTGGGGTCGAAACGACCCTTGGCCAATTAAGCAATGCGGTTGTGCGTCAGCGGGCAGCCGAATTAGGGATTGCCTGGGTGCGGATCAATGGCGTGGCCTGGCACGTGGTACAACCTAACGAAGGGGTAGCCCCCGATTGGACGGTTGATACGATTGTGCGCTTAGAACGCGATCTGGAGGCAGCGGCAGCGTTGGGCATAGAACCAACTGTGATTATTCGTGGCGCACCCGAATGGGCTGCCATCATCCCGACGGCCCGCTGCTCGGCAATCCGTGATGATCGCCTGGCTGCGTATGCGGTCTTTTTAGAAGAATTGGCGGCTCGGTATCGTGATCGGGTGACCTATTGGGAGTTGGGTAATGAACCCGATGTTGATCCCACGCTGATTAATGGCAACTGGCCCTTTGGTTGTCTGGGTAATATCGCTGACCCCTATTATGGCGGTGGACGTTATGGTGAAATGTTGCAGGTTGCGTCGGCTGCGCTGCGCCGGGGCAATCCGCAGGCCAAAATTGTCTTTGGGGGCCTGTTGTTAGATCGGCCCGAAACCACCGATCCCCTACTTGGTAACCCTGAACGCTTCTTGGAAGGAGCGTTGATTGCGGGGGCCGCCAATGCCTTGGATGTTGTGGCCTTTCATAGTTATCCCTCGTATAGCAGTTCGCGGTTTGAGGATCAGGATTTTATGGCGATTAGCCCCTGGACTCCTCGCGGCGGCTTTACCGTGGGCAAAATCAATTTTGTACGCGAAGTCATGAGCCGGTATGGTGTGAGTAAGCCGGTGTGGATCAACGAGATGGGGCTGATCTCGTGTGATACCACCAATCCCCTCTGTACGGTGCCATTAGCCGAATTTGAGCAGGTCCAGGCCGAGCATGTGGTACGAGTGATGAGCCGGGCTGCCGCCAATGGGGTGCAAATGTTAGCCTGGTATACCCTCAACAACTCAGGCTGGCGCAATTCAAGCCTCCTTGGCGCAAATCAGACCCCCAAACCGGTCTATTTTTCGTACCAGCATATGATCCGCACCGTCAGTCCCTACCTGAGTGTGCGCACGGTTGACTATGGCCCCAATATCGAAGCCTACCGCTTTGATCAAGGCAATCAAGTGGTAGATGTGCTCTGGTCACGGACGGCGACTCCGACCAAGGTGCGGGTGCCATTAAATCGTAATCCGCAAACCAGTACCCTGAATGGAACGGGTTCGGTGCCAGGGCGTACCGATGGGTTTGATGCGATAATCACCGTTGGCTTTACGCCAATTTATATCACGCGCTTACCATGAGTGGATCCATTTTTAATATCACCGCCCGCGACTCAGCGACTCGCGCCCGGACAGGCATTGTCACCACGGCTCATGGGCCGGTGGCAACGCCGGTCTTTATGCCCGTGGGTACTCGTGGCACGGTTAAGACCCTGACCCCTGACGAACTACGCGACCACGGGGCCCAGATCATTCTTGGCAATACTTACCACCTCTATCTGCAACCTGGCCACGAACTGATCGCCCGTCGCGGTGGCCTGCACCGTTTTATGGGCTGGCAGGGGCCGATCCTGACTGATAGTGGCGGCTTTCAGGTCTTTTCACTGGTCTATGGTGGCATTGCCGACGAGATCAAGGGCCGCCGCCCGCAACACGCCGAGCGCATGGACAAGATGGTCACGGTCACCGAAGACGCCGTGATCTTCAAGAGTTATCTGGATGGTTCACGCCATATCTTTACGCCCGAACGCTCGATCCAGGTGCAGCACGGGATCGGGGCCGATCTTATCGTCTGTTTTGATGAGTTACCGCCGTTTCGGGCGGGTTATGACTATACCGCCCAGAGTATGGAACGCACCCATCGCTGGGCCGCCCGCTGTCTGACGGCCCACCGCGAGCGTGATTCGGCCACCTTGCCCAATCCGAACCAGTACCTGTTTGGGATTGTCCATGGCGGCGTGTTTGCGGATCTGCGCCGGGCCAGCGCCGAACTGATCAGCAGCATGGGCTTTGATGGCCTCTGCATTGGGGGCTCTTTGGGTGGCGATAAGGCCCAGATGTACGAGGTGGTGGACATGACCGTGCCCCACCTGCCCGATGGTTTGGCCCGCCATCTGTTGGGGGTGGGTGATGTGGACGATCTGCTCGAAGGGGTGGCCCGAGGGATCGATATGTTCGACTGCGTCAGTCCAACTCGCCTTGGACGGCACGGGGCGGCCCTAGTGCGTGAGCCAGCCCGACGCTGGAAGCTGAATGTGGCCAATGCAAGCCTGCGCGAAGACGACAACCCGTTACAGGCCGATTGTGCCTGCTACACCTGTCGCCACTTCTCACGGGCCTACATCCACTATCTCTATCGGGCCAAAGAACTGCTCGCCGTCAGGTTGCTCAGTCTGCACAACGTGGCTTTTTTGCTAAACCTGATGGCCGAGGTGCGGGCCGCGATCAGTGCGGGACGTTTTGCTGATCTGTACGCCGAGTTGCTCGGACGCCGCCCGCCAGCCTAAGAACTGTGACCAATCCGATCAAGTGCGGCGTTCCAGGCCTTCATGCGTTCGGGATCGCCGCCCACATCTGGATGGTGCAGCCGGGCCATGGCTTTGCGGATCGCGTTGATCTCGTCTTCGCTCATCTGGCTGGCTAGTGCCGTTATATCAATCACCGGCGACCCGCCCCCCTCTTCGGTACTGAGGCCCGCTGCGAGGCGTTGGGCTCGGTTGCGCCAGAGGTCGCGTTCGTTGGACAGGCTCGTATTCTCACGCATGGTCTCGGTCAGGGTGGCGACCATTTTTGCATGGGCACGCTGGGCCTCGTTCACGGCCTGCAGGGCTTTTTCGAGTTGACGCCGCAAACCCTTGTTCAGGGTCGTGAGTTCATCAAATTCGCGGCGCAACAACTCGTGGTCGCGCTCGCTAAAACTGGCTGTGGTCGGGGGCAGATCCTCCGGCTGTAACACGCTCACCCCTCCTGGCCGGACACACACCTGGATAGTTCACCGTCATACCTACTTACAGTATAGCCGCAATAAGGGTCGTGCGCCAATAGTTGGGCCGAGATGGGGCTGGCCCGCTACCGGCAGATCAACATCGGCAAGGGGCTATGGCGTAAAATATGGTCTACCGTACTGCCAAGGGCGATTTCGACCGCCGGTTGGGCCCCGTAGCCGCCCATAATGATCAGGTTCGAGCCATGCTCGTTGGCCGCTGCGAGGATTGCCTCACGGGCGGGGCGGCGATCAATCACGTACCCGGCCTGAATGCCACGAGCTTCAAGATAATCCTGGGCTTTGCCAATCGTCAGCGCCAGATTTTCGCCACGTTCGGCGGCGGTGATCACCACCAGCGAAAGATCGCCGCGTAGGGCAAGATAGGCAGCGAGCATCAATGCTTCGTGGGCGCGTGGGCTGCCATCATAGGCGAGCAGGCCGCGGTTCAGCGGCGAGGGTGCGGCGGGTACGGCGAGGATCGGTTGCGGGCAGCGTTCGATCAGATCGCGTAAACCCGAGCGTAAACGGGCCAGCGGTTGCGGGGCTGGCGGATGGGCGAGCCGGATAATCACCAGGTCGGCCCAGCGGGCGCGTTCGCACGTCTGATTGACAATGTTGCCATGTTCGATCACAAGGTGGCCTTCGATGCCGAACGCCGCACACTTGGCCGCAAACAGATCAGGCAGATCCGGCGGCGCTTCGCGTTCGGGTGGCACCACATGCAGCCCGGCGATATGGTTGCCATCACGGCGGGCCAGGATCGCGGCTTGCTCAAGCGCCGACCAGCAATCTGGTTCGCCACTGATGGGCACCAGAATATGGCGGAAGAGCAACGGACTGTCTAGATTGGCCTGATGCTCACGGCGCCAGGTGCCTGGGGGCGGCCCTGACCGCATCTGGGCGGGCACCAGGCTCGTGCCGATCCGTTCACGAGCACGGGCCAGCACCCGTTCGAGGCGCTGGCTACGCCGTTCGACCAGATCGGCTGCTACCTCGGCCGGATCGAGTTCCCAGCCCAGGTCAGCTTCAAGCGCGGCCTGGTGCTGACTGATCCAGACATACAAGTCGGTTTCGCTGCGGCCAGGAAAATCGCGCAGCAAGCCACGTTCACGGATGACCGCAATCAGCGGCACATAGGTCTCGTCATACCAAGCGACGGCCGCCTCGGGCGAGCGCACCTCAGTGCCCCGTTCCTGCACCATCCTGACCCGGCGCTGCTCGATCTGGGCCGCAATCGTTTCGTAGGCCCCGGCCGCACTGACCTGTAGTTCAAGGCCCGGGCGCAATTCATCGAGTTGAGTCTCTTCGATCAGGTTGGCATACTCACCAGCGATGATCAAATCCTCGGGACTGGCGTCCGGTGGCAACTGGATACGGGTCTGTACCTCGGTGACAAGTGCCGGTAGATGGCTCAAGCCCCGTTCACGCGCAACCGAAACCCGATGATTGCCATCTTTGACAAAATAGAGTTCGCCGATCGCATATACTTCAATCGGCGGTAAGCGCCGTCCTTCGCTGAAGGCAGCACAAACACTGGCCCAGCGGGCTTCGGCGGCCGCACTACGTGGTAAGAAATGTCGGGTAAAATCATGGTAACGCCCGACACTGCCCACAATTGCGTCAAGTGGGATGTCACGCAGACCTTGTACCGCCCATCCGCGGGCACCAATCCGCTGCCTGACCTCTTCGAAGTCAAGCAGATCGTCTGGCTCACCGCGGATCCAGGCCAACAGATCCGCGATAATGGCCCGTCGACGGGCCCGCCGGAACTCCTCAATCGCATCGAGGCGTCGTTGCTCTCGATCGCCGGTCATTTTCCACCACCTACGAGGTTGCCAAGAATCAAATTACGTCTATCATACACCTAGAACTGTTGCCACGCTATCCGCCGTAGGTGGTATGATAGAGACGGTTCAATAACCGATGTCCGATTGAGGCTATTTCAGCTATAGCGTAAAATTGCGAAACGTTGTAGTATCCTACAGGAAGCGCGTGACCTGTGCCGGCCGCCTCGCCAGGGGCGGTGTGGCGGGTAGCAACAGCAGCGGCGCGAGATGAGCGGTCGGGTAAAGGCCCGGCCAGGAGGAGCAGGTACGGCCATGAGCAACACCGACGATTTTCGCGGCCTGACCTTTATGAACAAGATCGGTTACCTGTACTACCTCTCATTAGAAGAGGTCATGGGAGCCAACGGGGTCAAGGCCGTCCTGCGTCTGGCGAATCTCCCGGAGTACATTGAAGCCTATCCTCCGGGGGACTTCAAGCGAGCCTACCCCTTCGAAGCACAGGCGGCAACTTCAAACGCCTTGCACACGATGTATGGGCCGCGTGGGGCGCGTGGGCTCGAGATGCGGGCAGGGCGGGTCGCCTTCAATCTGGGTTTGCGGGAATTCGGCCCGTTGCTCAGCGTGTCGGATCTGGCAATGAAGCTGATGCCCCCTTCGATGAAACTGAAGATCATTCTGAATGCGGTTACCCAGGTCTTCGACCGCTTCACAGATCTGAAGCCCCACATCAAAGAGGAAAAAGGCCAGTTTGTCTACCACATCACCCAATGTTCGAACTGTATTGCCCGTGAGCCAGCGCCCCACTTCTATCTGGCGCGGGGGATCCTCGAAGAGTCGACCGCATGGGCCAGTGGTGGCAAGCGTTTCTCGGTCGAACAGTGCACCTGTATGGGCCAAGGGGCCGAGACCTGTGCGTTTAATATTGGTAAGGAGCCGATCGAATAGGTTGGCCTCAACGCGCAAGGTACAACGAATCGCCGCCGGGGGAACATTCCGCCCGGCGGCTTTGATTTTCCCCCCTTGCCAAAGCTGACCTAGATATGCTAGGGTAGGGGCAGCATCGCTCCAGACAATCTATCTGGTCGCCGCGATGAAACAGCCGATGTGTGGGGGCGTAGTGCGAGCGCCTGCTGCTTGCCGGTTGTTGCGGCCAGAGCAAGCAGAAGGACTCTGTATGTTACCGTCCCTGACCATCCGGCGTGCTACCGCTGCGCCGGCCGATTACGCCGCATGTGCTGACTTTGTGCGCATGGACGGCGACGCTGCTACCCCCGATGACCTGCTGGCCTTCGACCGGACCTGTGAACGGAGTGGTGCCTGCTCGTGGCGCTACCTCGCGTGTGACACAACCGGATCCACCGTTGGCTCAGGCCACTTCTTCCCCGTTACCTGGCTCGCTACTCCTGGAACCTATTGGGTTGCTGCCCGTGTCCGCCCCGGTTTTGAACGCCGTGGGATCGGTTCGGCGTTGTTGGCCCAAATGGAAGCTGACCTGATGTCGCTTGGTGCCCGTGCGATGTGGCTGATGGTCAGTGAGCAGGCGAGCGATCTGATCGCTGCCTTGCACCGCCGTGGCTTCCACGAACAGATGCGGAGCCATCCCTATAACCTGGAGGTCGCCGCCGCCCCGCCCATTGATCTCCCCGTCCGCCTTGAGCGCCTTGCTGCCCGAGGCATTCAGATCCGAACCCTCGCTGAGTGCCGTGAACATGATCCCGATTGGCTTGATCAGATCTATGCCCTGCATGCAGTGTTGACCCGCGAGGTTCCTATCCCCGAGAAGATCTTTACCTCGCGTGATGAGTTTGCCGCGTTTGCGGTCGCCTCATCTGATGCGCTGCTTGATGCCTTCTTTGTGGTCTGCGATGGCGACCAGTATGTTGGCCTTAGTTTCCTTCAACGCCGCGCCGAAACCCCTGAGACGCTGTTTCAGGAACTTACCGGTACCCTGCCCGCCTATCGTGGCATGGGTCTGGCGAAGGTGATGAAGCAGTTGACAATTGCCTATGCGCAACAGCACGCTTACCGGCGGATTGTCACCTGGGTTGAGGATAGCAATACTGGGATGTTGGCGATCAATCTGGCCTATGGCTTTGTCCGTGAACCGGGCCTGGTTCTGCTCGAACGCCCGGTGCCCGCTGCAGTGACGCTAGAACCGGCTGCCGCCCCGGTGGTGGTGGCGCGGTAATGGCTTGGTGGGTGGGGCTTGGTGGCAGAGTCGCCAAAACGCACCCACCAACAGCGGGGGCGGGAACCCTCCGCGAGGTCAGGTACCCCCCGAGTGGGTATGCTATAATAGGGGCAGTTTCTGTCTCCGAATTCCCTATGGATCTGTATGACTCCACTTGTGGTGGTGCTTTTTATCATTGGGATTGTGCTATTGATCTGGGGAGCCGATCTGCTCGTTCGTGGTGCTTCGAATATCGCTGCGGCGTTTGGGGTGCCGCCCCTGGTGATTGGCCTGACGGTCGTAGCCCTGGGGACAAGTTCACCTGAATTGGCAGTCAGTATTCAGGCCGTGCTGGCCGGGCAACCCGATCTGACCCTGGGCAATGTGGTGGGCAGCAATATTGCCAATGTCCTGCTCATTTTGGGCATTGCCGCCCTCGTGGCCCCCTTGGTGGTTGCGCCCCAACTGTTACGCCGCGAAGTCCCGGTCATGATCGGGGTCTCGTTGCTGGTCTGGTGGCTGGCCAGCGATGGCTTGCTTGGGCAGATTGAGGGCGCGATCCTCGTCACGCTGCTCCTGGTCTTTTTGGGTGGCTCGGTCTGGCTGACCCGCCGCGAAATGGCCGATGCGGCGGTAGCGCAACCCTTGCCGCTGGCCTCGGCCCATCGTAAGCCCCGTGCCCTGCTGCGCAATCTGGGCCTGGCCGTGCTCGGCCTGATCATGCTGATTATTGGTGCCCAATGGCTGGTAGACAGTGCGGTTGCGGTTGCCCGTGCCCTGGGGGTAAGTGAACTGCTGATCGGCCTGACCATCGTCGCGGTTGGCACCTCGCTTCCCGAGATTGCGACCTCGGTGCTGGCGGGGCTACGGGGCGAGCGCGAGATCGCGATCGGCAATGTGGTGGGGAGCAATATTCTGAACCTGCTGGCGGTGCTGGGCTTAACGGCCTTGCTTGCGCCGGCCGCGCTGGTTGTGCCCCCCGCGACCCTGGCCTTTGATCTGCCGGTGATGGTCGCTGCGGCCATTGTCTGTCTGCCGATCTTCTTCAACGGCCTCCTGATCTCGCGCTGGGAAGGGGCGCTCTTCCTAAGCTATTATGTGGCCTATACCACCTACCTGATTTTGCATGCCACCCGTAGCGAGGCGCTGGACGAGTTTAGCTTCACGATGCTGTTTGTGATCATTCCGTTGACGGTGCTTGCCCTGGCAATTGGTACCTTCCGGGGGATACAGGAACGACGGGCGGCGGGATCGTAACAATGAGTCATTTTGTATTCACGTTGAGATCATACAGGCTTAATATTGTTTGGGTATAATAAGAGTGTAGGTTAAAAAACTATAGATGTCCATGTTCGGCAAGCGGTAGTGTGTCGTGCATGGGCGTCGTCCAGATGGAAACCTGTGTGAGCACTCGTCACCGCGTTCTTCTCGCCGTGCTCGTTGCGAGCCTTCTGGCCGCATGTGCGCCCGGCACACCCAACCAGTCAGCGCCGACTGCTCAAGCCGTGGTTGTAGACCGTGCCTCGCCTTCCCCCTCGCTTCCAACGACCGATCTTCGTACGCCTGACCCCGTTTCTGTACTTCCCACTGAACCGCCCTTCAACCTACCCGATCCGCCTGCGACGCTTACTGCCCTGATGGGAGTGGTGGCGATTGATGGTTCGAGTACGGTCTTTCCGATCACCGAGGCGGCCACGACCGCCTTTCGTGATCTGGCTCCCGGGGTGACGATCAACCTGGGGGTGAGTGGCACCGGTGGAGGCTTCCGGCGCTTCTGTGCAGGCGAGACCAGCATCTCGAATGCTTCACGCCCGATCAAGGCGGAAGAGGCGGCGCTTTGTGCTGCCAATGGAATCAGCTTTGTTGAGTTGCCGATCGCCTACGATGGCTTGTCGTTGGCGGTGAACCAAGGCAATCAATGGGCACAGTGTTTGACCACCACCGAGTTGCGCCAGATCTGGGAACCGGCTGCCGAAGGGCGCTTTATGCGCTGGAGCGATATCCGCCCTGATTGGCCTGATCGCCCGCTGAACCTGTATGGGGCAGGTGGTGATTCAGGCACGTTTGATTATTTTACCGTTGCAGTTGTGGGCAAAGAAGGGCAGATCCGCGCAGATTATATCGCTAGCGAAGATGACTACCTGATTGCCCAGGATCTGGTGGACGATCTGGGGGGGATGGGTTTCTTTGGCTATACCTATATTGTTGAGTATGCTGACGAGCTGCGGGCGGTGGCAATTGATAATGGCGCGGGCTGTGTCCTTCCAAATGATGCCACTATTACCGATGGTACCTACCAGCCGCTTTCGCGTCCGCTCTTTGTGTATGTACGGGCTGATCATGTGGATCGTCCCGAGCTCGCAACCTTCCTGAACTTCTATCTTGCCAATGCCCCGACCCTGGTTGCCAAAGTTCGCTCGATTCCGTTGCCGCCACGAGCGTACGAGTTGGTACGTGGGCGGCTTGCAGCGCGAACGACCGGTTCGGTCTTTGACCGTGATGTGCCGATCGGGATCTCGATCACGCAATTACTCGAACTGGAAGGGGATTGAGTTGATGCGCTTTCCGATTCGGCTGAAACTCCTGGCTGGGTTTGGGATTGACTTGCTGCTGATGCTGGCCCTGGGCTACTTTGCGGTACAGCAGATGACCGTGATGCATGCGAGTGCACATTCAGTTGCAACCCATACGATTCCCTCGCTTGCGATCGTTGCTTCGTTCAAAGAGCAAGTCAATGCCTATCGCGTTAACCAGCTCGAATATATGTTGTATACCAATACCTACGACAAAGAGCGCAGCCTGCGGCGGATGATCGAGGTTGAAGAGGCTATGGCGACCCAGCTTATCAACTATCGCCCCCTGATCAGCAGTTCGATCGAGCAAGAGCGTTTTACTACCCTCGAAGCGGTCTGGCAAGCCCTGGTGCGGGCCAATCACCAGAGCTTTATTCCCGATGCGCTCCAGAATAATACCGGTACGGTACGCCCGTTCTACTCACGGATGAATCCGCTATATCGTGATGTCGAGAATGCCATTACCGGCCTGACGGTTGAAAGTCGTCGTCAGGCCGACGAATCCTTAGGTGTCGTGCAGGTCGCTTACCAGACGGCCCGCAATTTTATTGTTGCTGATACCGTGCTGGTGGTGTTGATCTCGACCCTGATCGCCCTGGTGCTCTCAGGACGGATTGCGGTGCGTCTGCGCCATATGATGCGAGCGGCCCAGAAGGTGGCCGCTGGCGATCTTGAACGCACGGTTGTGCTGAAGAGCCGGGATGAGCTTGGTCAACTGGCTGATGCTTTTAATTTGATGGTTGATGGCCTGCGCAGCCAGCGTTTTGCCCTCGAAGAGCGCAACGCTGCCTTGCAGATCAGCCTGGCCCGCCAGGAGCAACTGATGGCCGATCTGGTACGGCAGCGCCAGGCCGAAGAAGAAGCCCAACGCGCCCAGGCTACCGCCGAGGCAGCAAACAAAGCCAAGAGTATGTTTCTGGCAACTATGAGCCACGAGTTGCGCACTCCGCTGAATGCAATTCTAGGGTATGCCCAGATCCTCCGGTTGACTCAGCCGTCCGTGGCGAACGCTGACCTGCCGGATCCGCTGGATCGCATTCTGGCGGCAGGTCGCCATCTGACCACGCTGATCAACAACGTTCTCGATTTCTCGAAAATTGAGCAAGGGGCCATCGATCTTATCGTCGCTGAAGTTCCGGTGCGTCGTCTGGTGGGCGAAGCGGTGGATGTGGTCGCGCCGTTGATCGAGCGTCAGGCCAATACGCTGGTCATCAACTGTCCCATTGAGCCTGGCCTGATCCAGACCGATCCAGGACGGGTGCGCCAGATCTTGATCAATCTGTTGGGCAATGCGGCAAAGTTCACCGAACAGGGGCAGATTACGATCCACGTTTGGCGTGAAAAAACACCTGATCTTGCCCAAACGCAGGTCGTATTTGCGGTTGAAGACACCGGGATTGGGATTGCCCCAGACCAGTTAGAGCGGCTTTTCTTGCCCTTTAGCCAGGTGGACGAGTCGGTGACCCGCCGCTACGAGGGAACCGGCTTGGGTCTGGCCCTGAGTCGCCAACTCAGCCATGCGCTCGGTGGTACGCTGACCGTGATCAGTCAGCTTGGTCAGGGTAGTACCTTTACCCTCCGTTTACCCGTCTTACCCGTCGCTGGGCCATCACCGTCTGATCGATTGGCTTCTGTTACTCCCGAACCGTTCACCCACGTACATGGCGTCTCTGCGCCACCGCATGCCACCGTTCCTCCGCCGTCTCAGCGTGTCCAAGCGCTTACCGTGGTTGATCAGCCTTTATCACGTTCATAATTGGTTCCACCCTTACCGGCGATCCGCATTCTTGGCAACGTGCTACCCCTACCGAGAGGACGATAATGAAGAAGATCCTGGTCGTTGACGATAATCTTGATAATCGCATGATTATTGCGCATATGCTTAAATTGCGCGGTTATCAGGTTGTGATGGCGCATGATGGCCGCCAGGCCGTTGATCTGACTGAGCGTGAGACGCCTGATCTGGTGTTGATGGATCTGTCGATGCCGGTGCTTGATGGCTGGAGCGCCGCAGCGCAGATCAAGGCGAACCCGAACCTGGCCCATGTGCCAGTCCTGGCACTGACCGGTCATGTCACGCGCGATGATATCGAACGGGCGCTGCGGGCGGGTTGTAGCGATTATCTGGCGAAGCCGATCGACTTCGAAACGATGATCGCAAAGGTGCAGAGCCTGCTGGCAGCGTAAATCGGGGAATTTTCCCGGCTACCGTGAGCTTCTATTTCTGTGATACCCTAATGGGGTATGCCCGAATCACAACCACAGAAGTGAGGCTATGGAAGCACGGATGCAAGCCCCGCCGGCGCTGGAGCGCACCAATCCGCCCCAGATTTCGTTGCCGGTCTATACTGGCCTGGCCCTGATCTTTTCGTTCCTCTGGTCTACGGGCTTTATTGCGGTAGCCTTTGCGCTCCGCAGCAGCCCGCCGCTGTTTATGATGGCGGTGCGATTTATCCTTGCCGGTGCGATTCTGCTGCTGATTGTGGCCTTGATGGGCCGTCCGCTGCCCCGTAACTGGCGTGATCTTGGCCGCCTGACGATTCTGGGTATCTTCAGTTTTGCGCTCTTCTTTGGGCTGACTGGCGTGGCCCTGACCGGAATCGCCGCTGGTACCGGGGCCGTGCTGGCCAGCACCAACCCGCTGATGCTGGCCCTGGTTGCCCCGTTTCTGCTGGGCGAACGGTTCAGCCCGCTGAAGTTGGTCGGTATGCTGATCGCCTTTAGTAGTGTGATCGTGATGATGTCGTCGCGGATCGGCATTGGCGACAGCCCGCTGCATATGGGCCTGGTGCTGCTCGCTAATGCGGCCATGGTGACTGGCACGATCCTGTTCAAACGCTGGGCCTTGCCCTATGATCTGGCCGGCATGACCGCGATTCAACTGCTGGTGGGGGGCCTGGTCTTGATTGGTCCGAGCCTCTTGTTTGAGCCGATCAATACGGTGGTCTTCGACCTGAACTTCTTTCTGACCCTGGCCTACATGTGCATTGTGCTCTCGTGGGTGACCATGCTACTGTATATGTTCCTGGTGCGGAGTGCTGATGCCAGCCGTGCCAATACCTTCCTGTTCCTGAATCCGGTCTTTGGGCTGGGCCTGGGTGCGCTGATCCTGGGTGAACCACTGGGCCTGATGGATTTTGTGGGCACGCTTGGGGTCGCGTTTGGGATCTGGTTGGTCTTGCGGTCGCGCTGAGATCATGTTGGACGGATTCTATGATGGGATGTGACTGATCTGACACCTATCCTATGTTCACGTGATCATCCCTAAGCGCGCACGTAGGCTCGGGTTGGTACAAAGTCTGCTCGTACTCCCGTACCGTGGGCGTAAACGCTTCGGCTCTGGCTGGCAAAGGCTGCCTGAGCGACGTCACCAAGCCGCGCTTGCTAAGGGGGCAAAGTCCCGCCAGCGCGGCTTGAGCCGCCGTGCCAACGACGTTGCAACAGTCCCGCGCGCACGTCGGCTGCTCCTGTCAACGAGTCGCGGCACATGTGGTATAACGGTGGTCTTGTGTTCGCTTCATGACGATCCCCCAACCATATGAGTCACGAACCCCTCCTTGATCCTGAAACTTTTGCGGCCTTGGCCGAAGCCCGTCTGAGCCAGACTAAGGGACTACTGCTGCAACAGCGGGCGGGCCTGACCTGCATTTTGCGCGTTGGTCAGAGCGATCTGCATTTTGATTTGGCCCCGTTTTATGCCCGTTATCAGGAACGTCCCGATCAGCTTGGGGCGATTTTGCAGACGATGGTGCGCTCTGCCCAGGGCTATGGTCAGACCCGCCATCAGGCCAGCTTCGAGCAGTTGCGCGAACGCATTCTGCCGATGCTCAAGCCGTTGGCCCTGTTGGCAACCGTGCATGAACGCCAGTTGCCCATGCTGGTCTATCGCCCCTTTTTAGCCGATCTGATGATCTGCTATGTCGTAGACGAGCCGGGCAGCCTGGCCTATTTGAACGAGCAGCATCTGGAACGCTGGGGCCTTGCCGAACACGAGTTGTATGTGCAAGCTTTGGCTAATCTGCGCGTTCGTACCATTGAACGGGGTTCCTATACCGTAGCTGGCGTGGGTACCAACCGGCTGATCATCCTGAATTCCCAGGATGGGTTTGATGCAACCCGCCTGCTTCTGCCTGACCTGATCGAGCAGTGGGCTGCTGAGTTGCCCTCCCGCCTGGTGATCGGGATCCCTGACCGTGATTTTATGATTATCTTTAGTGATGCCGACCGCAGTGTCCTCGCCGGAATCGCTCATCAGATCCAGCTTGATGCTGCTCAACGCGAACATGGGCTCACCGATCAGCTTTTTACACTTGAAGCAGGCCAGGTGCGGACCTATGCGTGGGAGTAATCTCTATGGAAATGGCTGCTTTTGGATTACTGGTGGTGTGTTATGCCCTGGCCGCCTATCTGGCCTGGGCTCAGCGCACACCGATCTACCTTATCGCCCTCCTGTCGGGCCATCTCTCGGCCCTGGCTTCACCATTGTGGCGCACGTTCTACAATTTCGATTATAGTCTGGGGCTGATGAGTGTGCGGGCCTTGTTTGATCAGGCCCTGCCCCGTTCGCTGATCCTGGCGGCAGGCTGGTTCTACCCGCTCCCAGCCATGATTGTCTATTTTCTTTATCGGACGCGCTGGTGGTTTCCGGGACTGTTAACCGGGATCCTGACCTTTTTGATCTTCTTGCTCTATCACCTGTTGATCGAAACCCTCGGCTTGCGCCAGGGCCTCTGGAGTTACCGCGAGACGGCGTTGCCCCTCGGCTTGAGTGCGCCGATCCTGGCTTCGTTGATGACGGGTATGGTCAGTTATGGGTTGCTCTATGCAATGCTTGTGGCCGACCGCTATTCGTGGCAAAGCATGTTGCTGGCGTTGTTGCCGATCACGCTGGTGCTGAGCATTTTGATCAATGGCTTGCTTGGGGCACCGTTTTTGTTGACGACGCTGTTTAGTGACGAGCCGCTCGCCAGCACGATTGGGCTGGGGCTAACCCTGGCCCTGTTGCTCTGGGCCTTCCAGATTATTACCAGCGGGATTGCCCGCCTCGAACATGAGTAATGCCATTTTGGGTTTTAGCTTTTAGATTTTGGATTGCGCCGCAGGGCAGCCCAAAGCTAAATATCGCGTTACGTAGTGCGGCAAGATCAACAGTAATTGGTATAATGCTAATTACCATTGATCTTGCCGCATTGCCGCCCTGAGCGCAGCAAAGGGTTGGATCATAATCCACAATCCATAACCCACAATCGCATGACCCCCGAACTGCTTTTGCACGCCTACAGTCAGGGAATCTTCCCGATGGCTGATGACGAAGGCCAGATTGGTTGGTACGAGCCACGGGTACGAGCGATTATTCCGCTTGATACCGCGTTCACAGTGCCACGTCGGCTGGCCCGTACCGTGCGTTCGGGGCGCTTTACGGTGCGTTACGATACGAGTTTTGCGGCGGTGATGCGCGCCTGCGCCGAGCCGGCGCCTGACCGCCCAACGACCTGGATTAGCGACGAGATGGTCGCGGCCTATCTGCGCCTGCACGAGCTTGGTCACGCCCATTCGGTCGAATGCTGGCGCGACGATCAGTTAGTTGGCGGCCTGTATGGCGTTTCGCTCGGTGGGCTCTTTGCGGGCGAGAGTATGTTCCACCGGGAACGTGATGCCAGCAAAGTGGCCTTAGTGTACCTGGTCGAACGACTACGCGCCGGGGGCTTTGTGCTGCTTGATAGCCAGTATATCGTCGGCGAGCATATGCTCCAGTTTGGCACGATCGAAATTAGTCGTAACGAATACCATCGTCGCCTGCGTGCGGCCTTGCGGGTTGCGGCACAGTGGTAGGAGCTGGCTTCGCCGCCACAACGTACGCAAAAGACATGGTATGCTTATGCAGGCAGTGGCACAATTCGTATGCCGCGACACCTTGCTAGTGCGGAGTGAGTTCCTATGTTTAAGCGTTGGTTTGGCCGTGGCCAGGATGCCCCGCGCACCGAGGAAGAGGCCCAGGTCGAAGAACAGCAAGTTTCCCAGAGTCTCGAGAAGTCGCGCCAGGGGGTGTTTGGGCGCATCTCGCAGCTTTTTGGTACCAGTGATCCGATTACCGAAGAGCTATGGGATGAGCTCGAAGAGGCCTTGATCCAGGGTGATGTGGGCCTTGAGACGACCCAGTACCTGGTCAACCGTACGCGTGACCGCGTCAATCGTTATGGCACCAAACGGGCCAGCGAAGCCCGCGACATGCTGAAGGCCGAGATGGTTCGGGTCTTTCAGGAACAGGCCCGTCCCCAGAACCAGACGATGGCCCAACCCTTTGTGATCCTGGTGGTGGGTGTGAATGGGGCCGGCAAGACGACCCTGATTGCCAAGTTGGCCCATCGTATGAACCACCGTTTTGGCAAACGAGTCATGCTTGCGGCGGGTGATACCTTCCGCGCTGCCGCCACCGAGCAGTTGGAAACCTGGGCCGAACGCGCTGGCGTGCCCTGTGTGAGCATGGGCCAGGGTGCCGATTCGGCGGCGGTGGTCTATAAAGCGATTGATGCCGCACTCGAACAACAGGTCGAAGTGCTGATTATTGATACGGCCGGACGGCTTCAGGCTAAGTTTAACCTGATGCAAGAGCTCGAGAAGATGCGCAATATCATTGCTCGCAAGTTGCCGGGTGCCCCCCACGAGGTTCTGTTGGTGATTGATGCTACCACCGGCCAGAATGGGGTGTTACAGGCGAAGGCGTTTATGAAGTCGGCGAGTGTGACCGATGTGGCCGTGACCAAGATGGACGGGACTGCCAAGGGTGGCATTGCGTTTGCGGTGGCCCAGGATATCGAACGCCCCATTCGGTATCTGGGTACTGGCGAAAAGATTGATGACCTGGCGCTGTTTGATGCCCAGACCTTTGTGGATGCCTTGTTTGCCTAAATAAGGAGCTACCCGTGTCTGTCGAGAAGGTCAAGTGCCCGAACTGCAAGCAGAAACTTGCCATCTTTCCCTACATGACCGTTGGAACCCTGGTCGTCTGTGCAAACCTGACCTGTGGTACCAGCCTGCGTATTCTTGCGCAACGTCCCATTAAGGTCGAGGCCGTGCCCGAGCCTGAGACCTATTCGGTTGATTATCGGCCTGAATCGTATGGGTGACAAGCGGGTGCTTCATCAATACCTGCGCCCATTCTTGCGTGGGCTGCTCCTTGGCGTTTTGGCCCTGACCCTTGCGGGTTGCTTAGTGGTCAGTGGTGAGCGAGCGGCACTCGATCTGCAAGATGGTGGCGGTAATCTGCTGACCACCTTCGTGGGGGCCGAAGGCCGTGAAGTGCGGACTCTCGAGGTTGGCTTGCCCGAGACCGAGGTGCTGGCAATTGTGATTGTCGGCGTCGAGTCGGGCGACCTTGAAGTGGCCCTGTATACCCCCGAGGGTGGCCTGGCCTTTGCGGTGGCCTCGCGTCCCGCCACCCAGGTGACCCGTTCGGGCACGGTGCGTACCGATAGCGAGGGGCGGTTGCGCTATGCAGTGACGGCCCAGGGGGCGCGTGATGGCAGTTACCAGATTTTTGTGCAACCCTGATGAATAGCTACGAAACGATCTATGCGGTGGTTCGGCGCATTCCCGCCGGGCGGGTTAGCAGCTATGGGCGGGTGGCACGGCTGGCGGGACGCCCCGGTGCGGCGCGCCTGGTTGGCTATGCTTTGCACGCCCTACGCGAACAGCAGAGCGACGAGGTGCCCTGGTGGCGGGTGGTCAATCATCAAGGCTTTATCTCGAATGCCTACGAAGCTGAACATCAGGCGGCCCGGCTTGTTGCCGAGGGCGTGGTCGTAGCTGACAACCACCGGATTGATTTGCGTCACTATCTATGGGAGGGAGAAGCTTAGATGTCGAGTCCGATCCATCAGCACGCTGCGCCCCTGCATCTGGGGGCCTCGCTTGAGACCGCCCGCCTGGCGGTGATCTTGTTGCACGGACGGGGATCAAGTGCCGCCAATATTATGGGGCTGGCCCACGAACTTGGGGGCAGCGATGTGGCCTATCTGGCTCCCCAGGCTACGAATGGTAGTTGGTACCCGTTCACGTTTCTGGCTCCGTTAAGCCATAACGAACCCTTTTTAAGCGCGGCGCTTGCTGCGGTTGCCACCCTGATTGCTCAGGTTGAGGCTGCGGGCATCCCTGCCGAACGGATCGTGCTGGGTGGTTTCTCGCAAGGGGCCTGCCTTAGTTCCGAGTTTCTTGCCCGTAATCCCCGGCGTTATGGCGGGTTGCTGGCCTTTAGTGGTGGCCTGATTGGCCCGCCTGGTACGCCCCGCGATTACCCTGGCGACCTGGCTGGCACCCCGGCCTTTATTGGCTGTAGCGATGTAGATAGCCACATTCCACTCGCACGGGTGACCGAAACCGCCGATGTGCTTGGTCGTCTGGGGGCGCAGGTCAAGCTACAGATCTATCCGGGCATGGGCCATACGATCAACGATGACGAGTTGCACCATGCGCGGGTGAGCCTGGGTCTGGGGTGAAGATCCGGCTATCAAGTTACACTCAGCCTACACCACGGTGCAGGTAGCTACAACTATGCCGTATAATACCGCTTGTGATGGAGTCCCCAGCCTTGGTGTGGAGTTAACTCCACAGCTCTCCAACCCCACAACTTTCCAACTCCACAACTCTCCAACTCCACAACTCTATAACTCTATAACTCTACAGTTCTTCAATCCCGGAGGTGCCCATGCAAGCCACGGCGCTACCCCCGATCATTCAGGGCGGGATGGGTGTTGCGATTTCGGACTGGCGCTTGGCGCGGGCGGTGGCGCGGCGCGGTCAACTGGGCGTTGTTTCAGGAACTGGGGTAGACACGGTCCTGATCCGCCGACTTCAGGATGGCGACCCTGGTGAGCATATGCGGCGAGCCATCGCTCGCTTTCCTATGCCGGGTGTGGCCGATGCGGTGCTCACGCGCTATTTTCGGCCCGAGGGGCTTGCCCCCGGTGAACCGTATGCGCTCCTGCCCATGTTCCGCGCCGTCACCCCGCGTAGCCGTCTCGAGGTTGCCATGCTCGGGGCCTTTGTCGAGGTCAGTCTGGCCAAGGAGGGCCACAGCGGCCCGATTGGGATCAATCTGCTGACCAAGGTGCAACTGCCCAATCTGGCGATGCTCTATGGGGCAATGCTGGCCGAGGTGGACGTGGTGCTGATGGGGGCCGGGATTCCGCGTGACATTCCCGGCGCACTTGATGCGCTGGCGGTCGGCCAACCCGCCCAGATCGCCTTCGAGGTCGAAGGTCAGCCCGCCGGGGCCAACCCGCAACTCCAGCTTGATCCGCGTGATCATTGGGAGCTTGACCCGCCACGCTTGTACCGCCCGCTGTTCCTGGCGATTATTGCGAGTAATTCGCTGGCAACCATGCTGGCTCGTAAAGCCAGTGGTCGAGTTGACGGCTTTATTATCGAAGGGCCGACCGCCGGGGGCCATAATGCACCGCCCCGCGGCAATCTTCAGTTGAATGCGCAGGGCGAGCCGATCTATGGGCCACGTGACGCGGTTGATCTGGACAAGATCGCCCAACTTGGCTTACCGTTCTGGTTGGCCGGTGGCGTTGGGACGCCTGCGGGCCTGGCAACCGCCCGCGCCGCTGGTGCCCACGGGATTCAGGTGGGTACGCTCTTTGCCTACTGTGATGAGTCCGGACTCGACCCCCAGTTGAAGGCCGAGGTTGTCGCGGCGGCGGCCCGGGGCGACGTCGCGGTGCGCACCGATCCGCGGGCCTCGCCGACGGGCTATCCGTTCAAAGTCGTCACCTGGCAAGGCATGCCCGATCCCAACGCCCGCGAGCGGATCTGCGACCTGGGCTACCTGCGCGCCGCCTACACTCGCCCTGATGGCGCGATTGGCTTCCGCTGTGCCAGTGAACCGGTTGCCAACTACATGAAGAAGGGCGGTGAGTTGGCTGACACCGAGGGGCGCATGTGCCTTTGCAATGCCCTGATGACGAATGCTGGGTATGGTCAGGCTCGTGCTGAGGGGGGCCGCGAACCGCCGCTCGTGACCAGTGGTGATGATCTGACCCAGATTGGGCAGTTTCTTCATGGGCGTAGCAGCTATACCGCCGGTGATGTGTTAGATTATCTGTTGGAATGATTGAACTTACCGACCAGCAACAGCAGATCGTCGCCCATAACCACGGCCCGGCCCTGGTCTTTGCGGTGGCCGGAGCCGGGAAAACCACCGCCATGGTGCGCCGGGTCGAACGACTAGCCCGCGAACGGGTCTTTGATCCGCGCCGGATTTTGGTCAGTTCGTTTAGCAAAGCGGCCGTAGACGATCTGGGGCGGGCTATGGCGGCCTGGCCCCATTGTCGTCCGGTCGCCCGCCTGACCCTGCACGCCCTGGGCTACAAAATCGTGCATGATGCCGCCGCTCGTGGGCTGCTCCCGCCTCTGGCTGAGGGTGCGCTCAAGACCAATGGTGCCGAACGGGCGCTGGTCTGGGCTGCCCGCGACCTTGCCCGTCAGCGCAACCTGGTGCCGCCGAGCGAGCTTGACTCGCTTGATGAGCAGGATTTCCAGACCTTTGTGGGGGCCTGCAAGGGCAATCTGCGCTACGCTGATCTGGCGGCGGCGCACCTACCTGCCCATGCGGCAGTGCCCGTAGCGACCCAGGCTAGCGCCCCGCCCGGCCTGCCTTGGTACCTTGACCTGTATCGGCTGCACGAAGAAGTACGCCAGAGCCGGGGTTGGCTCACTTTTGATGATATGCTCATGCTTGGCTGGGAGTGCCTGATCCGCCATGGTGAGCTGTTGCGCTTCTGGCGGCAGCGTTACGAAGCCGTGATCGTAGACGAGTTCCAGGATGTCAATCTGGCCCAGGCCGAACTGCTCGATCTGCTGGTCGCCGAGCATGGCAACTATATGGCGATTGGCGACGAAGACCAGACGATCTATGGCTTTCGGGGGGCCAGTGTGCGCTTTTTTCGCGGCTTTGCAGCCCGTTATGGGGCCACCGTCTACGAGATGAGCGACAATTTTCGTTGCCAGGCCGCCCAGGTTGTGTTAGCAGGCCAGGTGATCGGCCAGGATCGCGCCCGCCGCCCCCGTAGCCCCGTCGTGACCCAGGGCTTTGCGGGCCACGTCCAGTTACGGCGCAGCCCCGATCTGATGGCGATGGCCCGCCAACTGGCCCACGATGTGACAGCGGCCCTGGCGGCGGGCCATGCACCGTCTGCGATCGCCATCCTGGTACGGCTGAACGCCCAGACCCCGCCGCTCGAACAGGCCCTGGTCGCCGCCAAGATTGCCTACCGCATCGTGGGCGAAGAGCCATTTTTTCGCCGTCGCGAAATTCTGGATCTGTTGCGCTATGTTGATCTAGCCGCCTACGATGCGCAATTGCGCACCGGTCAACGCCTGCATGGTGAAATCGCCGAACAGTTCGAAGCCTGCTGGCGGGCGCTCTACAACCGACCGCGTCGCTACCTTAGTCGCCAACTGTTTCAAGAGACGCTGACTGCTGCGTTGCGCCAGGGCCGCCCGCTCAGCGAGAGCCTGCTTGAACTGCGTGACAAAGTGACGGGCCGCACTGCCGGGGCAATTCAGACGCTGGCCGACCTGCTGGTCTGGCTCAACGAGGCCCAGGCCACGCTGCCTGCCGATCAGTTACTGACCACGCTTGATCAGCGGCTCGGCTATCGGGACTTCCTGGCGACCAGTAGTGGCTCGCCCGAGACCGGGGCGGGCTATGTGGCGAGTGTTACGGCCTTTCTGACCTATGCGCGGGGCCGGGGCACGCTGGCCGAACTCGAAACCCATCTGAACGAGCTCGCGGCGGCCCAGGCCGATCTGGCAGCAAGTGGGCAAGAAGTGGTCGAGATCCGTACCATTCATGGAGCGAAAGGGCTGGAATGGCCGGTGGTGCTGGTACCAGGCTGCAACGACGGCGTGTTACCCTTTGGCGGGGCCGATGACCTCGATGAAGAGCGGCGCTTGTTGTACGTGGCGATCACGCGGGCCAGGCGCGAACTGATCCTTTATGCGGTGAGTAGCGGCGAGTCACGGTTGTCCTCCTTCTTAACGGCGGCGCAAGTCGAACAGGTACTGATCCAGGTGGCAACGGTTGGCGCGGCCCTTGGCCGTGACCCGGCAACCTGGACGGCGGCAACCACTTTGGCAGTGGCACGTTATCCCAGGGCTTACGGCCAGGCCCGCCAACTCAGTCACTGGTGGCCGGGGGATCCAGCGGCACGACCGCAGGTGGCGGCGCGGGTGCTCGGCTTGATCGCGGCCGTGAACGCCCGCAACCGGCTGCACGAACTGGGCCTAGACGCGCAGGATGCTGCCCTGTGGGCTGCGCTCGCTCCGGCTGAACAGCATCCGTTGCTGAGCGCCCCGTTTGCCGATTTCGACCAGATCTGCCCGCCGGTGGTTGCGGCTGTGCCCAAGCCGGTGAGCGCACCAGTGCCCGCAAGCAAGCCAGCTTCGCCTACCAGTTACCGGGTGGGGGATCGGGTCAAGCATCCCCAATTTGGGCCAGGGCGGGTGATGGCGGTCGAGGCCGAAACGCGCCGCCGCAAACAGGAATGGTACCTGGTGGTGGAATTTCGGAGTCGCGGCATGGTCAAATTGCTGGCCTCGATTGCACCGCTGGAACGCTTGGATTGAATATAGAAGTGATCGCGCTTGATCTTGGGCGTCTGCGCAAAGCCGATCCAGCGCTTGATCTGGGCATGGTCGTGGGCGAGGCCCTGGCGCTGCGGTTGCGGCCCTACCTGGGCCCGACGCTGCTGCGCATCGCCTGCAACGATTGGCCCGATCGGCCCTATCGGCAGCAATTGGATCGCCAAGCCAAGCAATGGCTGTGGTAAGATGGAACAATTGCCAGGGGTGTCCGCAAGTCAAATGGAGGGGCCACTATGGGCCTGATGGATGGCAAGCAGGGGCTGGTGCTGGGTGTGGCCAATGATCGTTCGATTGCCTGGGGGATTGCGCAAGCACTGCACCGTGAAGGTGCCCGCATGGGGTTTACCTACGTCGGTGAAGCGCTTGAGCGTCGGGTTCGGCCTCTGGCCGAGGGCATGAATGCCCCGCTGATTGTGCCGTGTGATGTCGGAAGCGATGAGCAGATCGCTACCCTGGCTGAACAAACAGCCGCTACCTTCGGTACGATCGATTTTGTCATTCATGCGATTGCGTTCGCCAACAAAGACGAGTTGAGCGGCGCGTATCTGAATACGACGCGGGCAGGCTTCCTTACGGCGATGGAGATCAGTGTCTATTCGCTGACTGGGGTGGTCAAAGCCCTTGAGCCGCTGCTCAATCCGGGGGGATCGATTCTGACCCTGACCTATTACGGGGCCGAAAAGGTGATGGCGAATTATAACGTGATGGGTGTTGCCAAAGCTGCGCTCGAGGCGAGTGTGCGCTATTTGGCCGCCGACCTAGGGCCACGCGGGATTCGGGTCAATGCGATCAGTGCTGGGGCGATTCGCACCCTAGCCGCTAGTGGCATTAGTGGCTTCCGCGAATTGCACAAGCATGTCGGTAGCCACTCCGCTCTGCGGCGCTCAGTCACGATCGAAGATGTGGGGAACGCTGCCCTCTGGCTCTGTAGTGATCTCTCCAGTGCCGTAACCGGCGAAGTGATGTACGTGGATGCTGGCTTTAATATTATGGGGCCGCGTAAAACTGACGAGTAACCCGGTAACTGTGCTACAATCACTCGTAGGAATGCGGCACACCTGAGCGATCCGAGGTACCCTATGCCTACCGCCATAGCCGTTGTCGCCACCGATCCTGCTACCCGCGATCGTCTGGCGACCCTGGTTCCATCTGACGGCTTCACGATTAGTCAGACCACACCCGATCAGTTGCCTGCCACACTGCCCGATCTGTTTATCATTGCCTTGCCTGGGATTGATACGCCCGAGGAGGGCCTGATCGAGCGGTTGCGGGCTGATGAGGCGACGGCCGCAACCCCAATTGTGCTGGCCAGCGCCCTGCCGATGGTGGCACTCCAGTCGGTGCCGTATGCCGCCGACTGGACGATTGCCATCGTCGAGGAGCCGGTGCAAGCCAGTGTGCTCGCCGAAACGATGGCGTTCTTACTCAATCCCGACGGCTAACGGGGGACTTCGACCCGGGCCAGGATGCGTTCGATCGCCGTGTCGGCCCCTAAGCCTTCGATTTCGGCTTCGGGACGCAAAATCACCCGGTGCCGGAAGACGGGTCGCACCAGCGCCTTAACATCGTCCGGGGTGACATAATCGCGTCCCTGCGTTGCGGCGTAGGCTTTGGCACTCAGCAGTAAAGCGACACTGGCCCGGGTCGAACCGCCAAGCAACAGATCGGGGCTGCGTCGGCTGGCCTGGGTGATGGCCCCAATATACCCCAGCACGCCGTCTTCGACCGTGACCGCCCCGATTTCGCTGCGACAGGCCAACAAGGTCTCGGGTTCAAGCACGGGCTGCAAGGCGGCAGCCTCCAGGCGGCGGGCATCAAAGCCATGATGATAGCGCCGCAAGACTTCGAGTTCGGCTTCGGGCGGCGGGTGGTTAATCACCAGTTTGAAGAGGAAGCGGTCGAGTTGGGCTTCCGGCAACGGATAGGTGCCCTCGTACTCGACCGGGTTCTGGGTTGCAATCACAAAAAACATTTCGGGCAGCGGTAGCCGTTCGCCTTCAATCGTGACCTGCCGTTCCTCCATCGCTTCCAGTAAGGCACTCTGGGTTTTGGCTGGTGCCCGATTGATCTCATCGCCCAAAAGCACCTGGGTGAAGATCGGGCCGCGCCGGAGCCGAAACTGGGCCGTATTGGGTTCAAAGACCTGCGTACCTACGACATCCGAAGGCATCAGGTCGGGTGTGAACTGTACCCGTTTATACTCGGCCCGCACGAGTAAGGCCAGGGTCTTGGCCATCAAGGTTTTGGCCGTACCGGGCACGCCTTCGAGCAACACATGACCGCCGGACAGCAACGCCACTACGAGCAGCGTAAACGCTTCGTCCTGACCCACCAACACCTTGCGTGCCTCGGCCCGCATCGCTTCAACCAGTTCGTAGGTCCGCATGATTCTCCCTAATGCAATCATCTGAGGGCTGCCGTCATCGCGGTCCAGTAGGGCACAAAGCGGGCTAGGTCGTTATGACCGTCCCCGCCAAAGGGTTAAACTGAAGTGGTACCGTGACAGCCTTGGCTAAATGCTTGCCATCGGCAAAGGGCACGACCGTATTCTTGATCCCATTCATCCATCTCCCTACCCAGAGTCGCGCTACCTGTCAATCGTTCCGGTACATTATCATATCACTGGTGGATTGTAAGCTCGCACGCGATTGTGGGCAGGGCTGATGCAACGTCCGCAATCGAACGCGGATCGTGCGGATCGGACCGATTGACGCGGAGTTTTTTGCGGCGGTGCAGCGCGAATCTGTTCCACGTGCGGTAGTCGCGTGCGCTGGTCTGGGGTAACGTTGCATCCACAGAAACAAAACCGTTTCTGTTCCCACCCCTGGCCGACGGGCCATAGGATCCTCGGGGTGACAATGCGGGATGTTCAACGGTAAGGGTATAACACGATCCCGTTTGCGCACCCCGGGATGATCCCAACCCGACGATCCCGTAGGGGCGCAGCAGCGGCCATGATTCACGGTGCTACCATGATTCTGGCCGCTGCTGCGCCCCTATGACAATGGAACCACCGGTAATCCATATGCCGCAATGTGCGGACGGGTCGCGTGGGTGGGCGACGGAACCGTCTCTACTCCTTAATCCTTGTCGCTGATGCGCTTCTTCGGGCTGATCGTGAAATTGGGCCTACCCCCTGGGCGGGTACGAAAGCCACTGTTGCGTGAACGAGCAACCGGGCGCTCGGCACGGGGTCGCTCGGATCGAGGCGTTTCCGAACGGGTTTCCTCGGATGGAACAGGCTTGGTTGGGCGGGTTGCTGGAGCCGCTTCACTCGGAGCACGCGACTGTTCATCACGGGGCCGGTCACTCCGTGGGCGGTCGTCGCGCCCATAGGCAGGCCGGTCACCCCGTGGGCGGTCGTCGCGCCCATAGGCAGGCCGGTCACTCCGTGGACGCTCGTCGCGCCCATACGCGGGCCGCTCACCCCGGGGACGATCATCGCGGGGACGCTCGTCGCGCCCATAGGTAGGCCGCTCACCC
>JBLWKA010000044.1:0-38673 GCA_048381555.1 Oscillochloridaceae bacterium umkhey_bin13 | reverse complement strand
GATCAGATCAGGGGCACAACCAACTTGATCGCTCACAAGTGCAGGCAAGCCACACGCCATGGCTTCATTCACCACGAGGCCCCAGGTTTCACTACCATCAGAGGGTAACACTAGTAGATCGGCAGCAACGTAGGCTTGCGTGATTTGAGATTGGTTCAGAAACCCTGTAAACCTGATCGTTACACCACTGTTTAAGGCAGCAGCTTCAAGTTCAGCCCGTTGCGGCCCTTCGCCCACGATGAGTCCACAGATGTGCTGATTATGTCGCCCAGCCAGAGCCAAAGCAAGGATAAAATCGTGGGGAGCCTTGCGGGCAACTAGTTTGCCGACAAAAAGGGCAACCATACCATCGGCTGGCAAACCCCATTGGGCACGCAGTGCCGCACGTTGGCTTTTTAGCCGAGCAGCTTCGTGTGCAAAACGCTGGTTATCAACGGCATGAGGGGCAAAGACAAGTCGTTTAGGATTAGCTCCATAATGCAGATAATAGTCACGGTTACGCTTACCAACATATAGATAGGCCGCAAAACGCGGAATAAAAGCGCGATAGGCCAAAGCCTTAGTGAGGCGTTTTGCAGGAGTGCGCGGAGTACTCAGATGCGAGTCACCCCGCACAAGCACGGGAATGCCCATGCGCCAACAGGCACTGATGGCTTGCCAATAGCTCTTGACATACCAGCCTTGCACAATTACCGCGTCATATTGACGTTGCTGGATCAGGGTAGGTAATTCAGGGGTATCGCAACCCGCAAAATGGCTCACATCAGGTTGTTTAGCCCGGTTCGTCAAAAACCGATAGCGATAACCCTCTAGCAGTGGCACATCCCAATCAAAGGCTATGCCAAATTCACTGCGCGCATGATCAGTGCTGCGCTGGTCGTGACAAAACAACACTTCAAGGTCAATCAGTTGAGCCAGCGCACGATACCAGGGAGCATAATATTGAATTGGATGGGTGACAACCAGGCCAACGCGTGGAAGCATAGTTGACGCAGCTATAGCGCTTTGCGCGCCTCGAAATACATTGCTTGGTCAAAAACTTCAGCAAGGTGCTGAGTCATAGCGCGAGTTGTGTATGGTGTAAATAGATCTAATTGGGGGGGATGATACGGAGTGTGCAGGCAGTGAGTCAAGGCTGCTAACACCCGTTCGGCTTGTTGGGCTATGGGGCGATTAGGGCCAAAATCGACCCAGGCTCCTGCACCAATGTCCCGTAGAATTTCTAGGACACTGCTCGTCTCATGAAAAACTGCCAGCAGGGGGCGTTGGGCTAACAGATAGGGAAAGATCTTCGAGGCCGTATAGTGGGCTTCTTCGGAACCTACGGCTAAGAGCAGATCGGCATCAAGTAAGACCTGGAGCGCATCAAGATACCCAATGCGCGCTGGATGTTCATGCACATAGGCAGCTAAGTCATACGCTTGGGCCAACGGTAGAATTTGCATTTCGGGCTGTGGTGCATAGCTTGTCCCGACAAAATGGAAGCGTAAGCGCGTGAAGAGTGCAGGATTACGCTCAAGCCCTATACGCACAGCACTAAAGATCGCACGCAAGGCAGGGAATAAATCGGGGCCACCGCGCCCTGTTGAGCAGATGTGAATTAAGCCATCATTGGGTTGAAATATCACATTGGGGCGTGGATGATTGTGCAGATAAGCAAAGTCGGTCGGTTCGCCCCCATAGGGAATCGCCACCCCATCACGAGCCTGCAGCCACGGGTAGCGAACGGTAACACCATCAACGGTACCCTGAGACACCCCAGTAATGCGGCTGACCCGCCGGAGCGCAAACGGTTCGCCGAGGCGCGAGAGTGCATTTGCTAATGGCCATTTGGGTGGGCGCTGCTCAGGTGGAAATTTCCAGTAATAGTCAGTCACCCAGGGATCAATGTAATCAATCACGTAAGGGATCCCAAACTGGGCATGGATTAAACGACCGAGCAACATAGGCATGTACGGAGGTACCGGGATACAAAGCAGATCAAATTCACGACGTAGCGCAAGTTTCGTCAGAACGAGCCAGTGCTGTAGCATACTGCGCAGGCCAATATCACCAAAACCAATCCGACGAGCAATGCCAATTGGCAGTGCCCCCGTACGAATTACCCGCACCTGAGGCGCAACTAGATGCTCATTTTCGGCCTGAACTTGCCAATCATAAGAAGCTGGCTGGGTTGTAAGTACCAGCGGCTGCCAACCAAAGGCTGGCAAATGATTGGCAAAGAAGCGCAAGCGCAAGGCTGGAGGTAAGCTACTCGGGGCAAAATCAGCACCAAGCAAGACAACACGTCGCATAATCAGATCCACTAAATACCCACTAAGATTATTGTGCTACCATCATGTGGTAGATGCGCTCATATGCTGTCACGATTGCCTGAGCACTAAACCGTTGCTCTAGTATTGATCGGCATTGGTGACGATCAATTTCAGCCACTCGGTGAACAGCCCCAACCAGTTCGGTTATGGTTGTACCAACAAAACCATTGACCCCATGCGTAACAACTTCGGGAACTGCCCCACGGCATAAGCCAACAACCGGCGTACCACAGGCTAGAGCTTCAGCCATCACAATCCCAAACGGTTCTTCCCATTGAATTGGCATCAACAGTGCAGCGGCCTGACCAAGGAGGGCGTTTTTTTGACGATCATCAACTGGCCCAAGATAATGAATCTGACGATCATCTATAGCGGGCCGGATCGCTTGATCAAAGAAAGCCTGATGTTCAGCAGGGATATTGCCCGCAATGATTAACGTACGCCCCGTTTGCCGGGCAATTGTAATAGCCTGCTCAGGGCCTTTGATTGGCTCAACCCGTCCCAGAAAAACGAGCGGTGCATCAGGCGCTACTGTTGGTTGAAAAGTATAACGCTCAGCCGGCACACCATTGTAGACAACATGCCAATTTGGTCGTTGCTGGTATGCCTTGATCAATGCGGCACTACACCCACTGTAGTGCAAGCGACCACCTGACAGCAGATCACCGATTTGGACGCTTCTGGGTGCGATGTGACGCTGATAACTCATCAACTTAGGAAGCGACAATGGTAAGCTTGGGAGCAGATACGCTAAACGTCCAAAGCTATGCACCAGATCATAACGCCCCCAAAGGAGTTCACGATTAATGTGGTACATGTTACGCGCCAGATCAAGACGATTCTGGCTACGACGACCAGGATATGCGCGGAGAGTGCCTGACACCGTCGAAGCTGGATGGGCAAAGAGAGTTACATGGTGCCCTCGCTCGATCAGACCACGTACTAGAAAATCAACAATCCGCTCAATTCCGCCATACAGGGTAGGGGGAACTGGAATTTCAGGATCAACTGTTATCGCAATCCGCATCAAACACCTGACTTTTATTTTTTACTTGAACTTCCTGATGCCCAGGGATTAGGCATGTTGCCACTGCTTGCACCAACGCTTGCTGCTCGTACTCCCAATTCCAACGCGTTCGAGCGGCCTCTAGGGCAGCAGTCCGCGTTTGTGCTAGGGCCACCGGATCGTCCTGCCAACCCTTGAGAATCAGCGCCAGGGCTTGATAATCACCAGATGGATACAGCGATCCAATGGCTGGATTGGCAGCAAAAACAACTTTTTGCCCAGCCGTCGCAGTCGCAGCGACAGCAAGCCCAGCCAACATATAGGTAAAGAGTTTGTTGGTAACGGTCAGTTCGTTACTTAAGGAATGCCTCGCCCCAAGCTCTAGCGCAAGCCCAACATCATGTTCAGCGGTACGGGCCAGTAGCTCGTCGGGATGGACTTGGGGATGGGTATGTACTTGTCCATTCAAACCATATTCGGAGACCAACTGTGCCAACGTAGCAGCAGTTTCAGGCGTAAGCGAACCGCGCAAATGGATTTGAACAGGAGTGGTAAGTAGACTTGCGGCTCGTAACAAATCAGCAAGACCACGATTGAGGCCAATCATTTGCGAATACCAATAGAGCGAAAGCGTAGGGCCACGACGTTCGCGGATCTGTCCATCCAATTTAGCGCGGTCGGCCCAGGGAAAGACATTATGCACAACCAGAGGGCTAGGGATGCGATAACGTTCCGCCAGCGTTGCGGCAATCAAAGCAGAAGGTACGGTGACGAGATCGCACTGGTTAATCCAGCGTCGTTCCAGGGTTTCGATTGCCCGCTGGGCCGGGGTATCCCGCTCATGCAACGCCAACTCTTCGGTATGCAGATCTTCAGCATCGTAGGCCAATTTGGCCCCATAGCGCTGGGCAGCCCGTGCGGCAATTGGCAAAGCACGCACCGTGTGCGCAATATAGAGATCAGCAGGGCAACGCAACGCCCGTGCCAATATTTCGGGATAGAGCCGCCCATTAACCCGTTCGGCGACCCCAAACGCCATCGTGAAACGCCCAAACAAACGTTGATAGAGGTTATGGCGCAAACGACTCCGCCAGAAACGGAGGCGATGGCGCAGGTGATCCGGCAAAATCGAGACAGGTTCGTAACTCCACTGGCGTTGAGCGAGCAGGCGCTGATCAAAGCCATAGGCCCAGGCTAGGTACTGCGCCGAAATCACATGCACATGATAGCCTGCTGCATGAAGGGCATCAGCGGCCTTCAAGAGGCGCGGATTATGCGAGAGTGCAGCAGCACCAATCAGGCAGATGCGTGGCATGGTGAGGTTATACATTTGCCGGATCAGCAACAAGTTGTTGCATCACTTCTGTCGCTAATTTTGAACGATAGGCTGACCATTGATGCGCTTGAGCAGTGCGCCATGCAGCATGACCCATTGCCGCGAGTTCTACCGGATGCTCAAGCGCCCAGGTAAGTGCCTCGGCTAAGGCATCAGCATTGCGAATTGGCACAATCATGCCATCTACACCGTTAGTGATCAGATCAGGCCCAGCCGTATTTGGAGTCGTGATCACAGGTAAGCCATGGGCCATGGATTCGGTGATGACTTGCCCAAACCCTTCGGCAAGTGAAGGAAATACGAGAACGGAAGCTCGCTCGTACAGTTCGTACAGTTCGGAACGAGGAACAGATGGTTTGATTACGACCGTACCAGGTAAATCCGCAAGCAATGCTTCAGGCAGTTGCATACGCCCAACCAGCCAGAGTTCCGCCCCGCTACCTGGTCGTAAACGCCGCCAGGCATCAAGCAGATAATGGACGCCTTTGCGCACTGATTGCGTACCAGCACAAAGAATGATCACAGGTTGTTGGGATCGCGGTTTGACCTGTGCTACAACTGGTGGTGCCCCGAGTGGCATTACAGTGACACGGGTTGGATTTACACCATGTTCAATCAATGATTGTTTAGTAAAACTTGAACCAGTGAAAATACAATCAGCCAACAGCAGTTCTTCATCAGTTTGGGCATTACGACGGCTAACTTGGGTATGTAGATGACGATCAGTGGTAGTTAGAAGTTGGGGGAATAGAGCTAATTCATGCTCAATCAAAGTTTTTAGAGTTTGATGATGTGCAATTGGCTGATCATAAAGACACTTAACCCCTTGTTGCTTGGCAGCAAGAAATGGCTCTAGGGCAGCATGTTGATAACAATAGACCGCTCTGAGATTATCCAATCTTTGATTAGCAACATAACGACTAAACCAGCGTTCAGCAAACTCCCACACATATGACTCGATAACGCGATGGATAGAGAGGCGAACCACCGCCATATGCACAAGTTCAGGCCATGGATAGGTTTGGACGAGGGCTTCGGGTATTTCGGTAATTATTCTACGTTGCAGTTCACGCTCAGGATCACGAAAGACCGGGCGCAAGGCGAGGCGTAACATCCGACCGAGGCGACTGCTCGGTTGATAGGCGAAGGTGGTTACATACTGTGCCAACAGATCAGCCTCATAGAGCGCCCGCGCCGCTTGTTGGGCGAACGGTGGCACCCCGGGGTGGCAGAATAAAACCTGCTGGTTAGATGTAATGTTTGGGTTAGTATGCCACATCATCACTCTCACTCGGTACGTGGACAAAACGAGGTTTAGGTGAAAATAAATGATTATCCACAGTAACCAACCAAAAAAAACTACCACTTACTGTATCTGACAGACCTAAACAGTGGAGTATAGCCATAAATGTGCGCATATCACCAACTAAGAGGCGACGAAAAGCATAATGCATATCAAGAACGCCATGACGCATACGGCTATACTGACGAGCATATGACTGAATTAATGTCGGCAAGGTTGGCAAAATAATATCTCGAATTTGTCGTGTTTCACGAATGGCAGCAACACTCGAAACTACCGTACGACTTAATTGACCAATATGGCTGCGGACACGAAGAATTGGCTCATGAATAACTCCTAATGGATAGCGCATGCAAATGCGCACCCACATTTCATAATCACCAGCTACGGGATAGTTTTCATCAAAGAGTCCAAGCTCATCAATCACGGTGCGGCGCATGCACGCATTGGAGAGGTTGCCAACGATGCAGCCATAATAATAAAAAAGCTGCATACTCATTGCAGGCGGCATCACCGCAGGATGGCCTTCAACAGGCCAATAGCCAAGTGGCTTACCCGTTGCATCAATCGAGAGTACTTTGCCATAGGCCATGCCAATTTCGGGATGTTGGGCAAAAAAAGCTACTTCGGTAGCTAGACACGCTGGTTCTAACATATCATCCTGACAAAGAACCCGTACCAAGGGGGCACGGATTTCACGGATCAGGGTATTCGTATTTGGGAATAAGCCAAGGTTATGACCTCCTGGCAAGACCCGAATACGTGGATCAGCACTATAACGTGCAATAAGTTCAGTCGAACCATCGCGTGAACCATCATCGCGAATCAGTACCTCGAAATTCGTATGGGTCTGGGCCTGCAACGAATCGAGGCATGTACGCAAGTGGGGTAGCCCATTATAGACAGGAATAACAATTGAGATGTCAGGGGCTTGGGTCATAGGTTTGCTCGTTACGCTGTGAACTCGGGTACGGCTTCGATGAGATAGACGGTCGCAAATAAATCTGGAGTAAGCCGTTTGGCGATGTCGCGCAGTACTGGAACAAGTGTTTGTAGCAAGGGCATCCGTCGCATAACGTGTTCCAAGGGTAAAAACCCCTCAGCTACTCCAAAATCGCGCACGTTATAACGGGCAGCCTGACAAAGATCGTGCCAGTCAGCCGCACTGTACAGGTGAAGATGCGTTCGATCCAGGATTCCTGTTTCGGTGTGCCGCCAACGTCCGAGCAAAAGGTCTTTGCGCACGGCCCAATAGGTGATATTTGGCCCGGTAATCAATACTTTGCCCCCAGGATTGAGGAGCACAGCTAATGAACGCAAGACGCTGGCGGGATCACGCAGATGTTCAAGCACATCCATAATTACAATAACATCAAATGTACGCCCAAGCCTTTTAATAAGTGTAGCATCCTCAATATCGCCTTGAATCGCATCAACGCCTTGGGCAACTGCCTCGGCTACGGCTGCCGCATTGTATTCAATGCCAAATACCGTATACCCTTGACGCTGAAGATACGCACTAAAATAACCAGTGTGACAACCAATTTCAAGAATTGTACCGGCTGCTGGTAAACGAGCCGCTACTTCAAGATATTTACTGAACAGGCCGTGCTTAAAATCTTGATGATAGACAAATTGTTCCATAATAGACCCTCATTTAAGCGTTTGTTTCTGACATTTGCGATCTATTTTGCTGTACAACTTGATACAACCTCGCCGTCTCACTGGAAACTAGCGCCATCGTGCGTGGGGGACGTACCCCTGCTTGAAGGCGCTCGACGACATCACACTGCTCAGCTACGCGCTGCAAGACCGCCGCCCACGCCTCGGGTTGCGCCGCTGGGACAAGTATTCCATTAACGCCATCTTGCACCAGTTCGGCGATTCCGCCTAAGTCGGAACCGAGAACCGGGGTTCCAGCGGCGAATGCTTCGAGTACGACCAACGGGCCTGTTTCAAGCCATTGGGACGGGACGGCAAGGAAATCGTATGTAGCTAGAGTGGGGACAACCTGCGCATTGGGCAAGGGGGGCAGAAAACGAATGCGGGGATCATCACCAGCGAGATCGCGCAAACTGGCGATATACTGGTCGCCCTGTTGCTCTTGTGCATAGCCATAGAGATCGAGGTGTATCACTGCATTGGTTTGGCGTATAGCACGAATGAGCACATCTGGACCTTTGATCGGGTACATACGCCCCACAAAAGCCACGCGAAGCGGCTGATCGGCAGAGCGGGATCGCGGGTTTGAGGGTACTGTGTAGGTAATGCCGTGGCGAATCAGGGTTAATTTGGTTGCTGGCACACCAAGTTGGAGCAGTAAATCATACGCCCAGCGACAAAGGACAACAATGCTATCTACTTCATGAAAGAACGTTTGCACGGTCGCATGGCGTAGCTCGATCAACGCCCGCATTTGGACTGCGGTAAAACCGCCACCTGAAGGGCCATGGTCACGCATCACACGGCTAAACTCCAGAGGCAGGTGGCTAAAAGCTGCACTTATAGGCCGAGGAACACCCAAAGCATGAAGGCTGCAACTGGTGCAACGGGTCTGGTGTAATTGCCCATCGCATATGGTTGTCCCCCAACGTAAAAGCGTTCCACGCTGGCAAGTAACATTAGGTAGGTGGTAAGTAAAAACAGTGGCAATGCCCCGCTCACTAGCCGCCGCAACAATTCCTAGGCCACTAGCCCGTGTAAAAGCATGGAGATGCAAAACATCAGGTTTGAGTTCATCAAGCAAGGCTGCAAACGCAGCATTAGCCTGCACATCCCCCAAACCGCCATACAACTCGCGCAGGCGATGGACTCCCGCTTGCAAGGGGTAACGGTAGACCGCAATGTCGCAATACGTTGATCGCGCTGCTTGATCAGCAGGAACTGCGATCAGACTCTCAATACCACACGTGCTCAAGCTAGCGACCAATTGCTCAACATAAACCTCGGTACCACCTACTGGATCAGGGTAGTAACAAAACGGCACATGTAACACCCGCAGAATACTCATCGGGACACCAAGGTACGGCCTACAGCCAGCATGGTACGAACTTGACCGACTACCTGTTTAACTCGCTGTGATCCAAATATGGTGTGGGCCACAGCGAGCCGACGGAGATGTGCAGGGGCTTGTCCATGGTTCAAGCGTTGTACCGCTGCGTAGCCGGCCTTGAACAAGCCATCATCACAGTCAAAGCCCATATAGGCGACCCCTCCGTACACTTGAAGCAATGCGGCCCGTTGCGCTGCACTCAAGCCGCCCCGCGCCAACCACACCTGCTCAACTTCAGTGGCATTAGTATAGACATCGCGGTAGAACGCTGCTTGGCTGCCTGATGAGACCGAGCCGCTGCTATGCACCCGATAATACGCCATCACGCCCGGTGTGGCAACGAAGCATGCCCCGTGCAAGGCGGCATCGAGCGCAAACCGGGCATCCTGGATGATCGGCAAGCGCTCATTCCAACCCCCAATCCGCTCGACAATACTACGACGAAAGAGATAGGCTGCCGGGGGGCACCAGAAATCGGTAAACAGCCGGATGGCCGGGTCACCGCTTAAGGTGCGTTCGATGCGCTCGGCAGGTTGATAGTTGCCATCTAAGCCAAGGCGCAAACGTTGCCAGGCCCCATAGGCTACCTCGGCCCCAGACTGGATTAGGGCGGCCAGCTGGGCCGCTAACTTGCCAGGAGCCAATAGATCATCGGCATCCAGATATTGAATAAACGCCCCCTGCGCCAAGCTGGTACCCAGATTGCGTGCCCGACTCGCACCACCATTGGGCGTACGCACTAGCCGCACCTGGGGAAACTGCTGCGCTACAAGGTCGCCGCTGCCGTCCGTCGAACCATCGTCTACCACGATCACTTCGAGTTCGGCTACTGGCTGATCAAGCGCACTCTGGATGGTCGCTGTAATCCATGGGGCCGCATTGTAGCAGGGGATAATAACGGAGACGGTCCGCTCAAACATGGTTAGCATGAGCCAGATCTACAGCAATCCGTTGATACCATGCCTGCATCAAGCTATCGGCCTGCCTCCGCGTCGCCGCAGTCCGCGCCGCATCATAGTTAGCAAAGTAAGTCACGATCATGTCGGCAGTTGCTTCAGGATCCAGTCGATCCAGAAAGACTACCGAGGCACTTTGTCCACCGGTGTAACGCTCATAATCAACATATTTATAATCGTAATAACCACCTGAACTCAATGGAAGTGCAGGACAGCCGCCGATCATGCCGAACATACAGCCATGAAACGACATCGAGACCATGCCGTAGGCACCTTGAGCAAGTTTGATCAATTCATATTCGTCTCGAAAGACTGGCACAACCTCGATTGGCCCGAGATCATGGCCTGCAAGATGATCCAAGATCTTCTGATCATCACAGAAACTCGGCCCACTCATCTGGAAGATTTTAATCGGCAGGCCAAGCCGTTGCTGCAAGGCTTTGATCAAGGCTACCGTCGTAGCAAACTCTGGCTCAGCATCATTATCTACAAAGATACTGCCGCGCACATTGATCAATAGGTAGGGATCATTGTGTAGGCCACTGCGCTCGGCGATGATCGGATACAACTCCGTACAACTATAGACCTCGTCATACAAAAGGGCCTCAGTTGGTAAACCCAACAAATCGAGACAGTTGGGATTACGTACCCGCGCCGCCCGCACCAACAGCGCTAACGTCCAACGCATCAAGGCAAGTTGGCCTGGGCTTTGCGGTCCATACTGTTGTGGCCCAAAATAGACTGGCACCCTGTGTAGTTTGGCCGCAAGCAGGGTCAACCAAAGGGGCAGCATATTGAAGCGAAACCACTCGGTTGAGAGTTGGGTACCACCGTAAAAATAGAGCACCACAGCCTGATCGAAGCTCTGCTTGATTGCCAGGGCTTCTTTTCGTCGTTTCAGCAGAAATACCGGCAAACTGACGAATGCTACGGCTTCGTGGAGTAGGGCAGGGAGGTGTAAATGGCGTATAATCGTATACCAACGCCAATAGAGTGGCGAATAGCCTGCCAGAAACTCCACGCCAGTAATGTTATCATCTTCTACCCGCCCTAGATCGTGAAGATGGGAATGCACAGCTGTAATGGGTAGCGCAGCCCGTAGTTGGGCGGCCACGCAACGGGCCAGGCATTTATCGCCAAACGAATCTTGCCCGTTATAAGAACCGATAAGCAGCGCGGTCGATTGTTGCTCAAGTATCATTCGAAATAGCTCGGTATAAGCATTATCTGGACACAATCTGGCCCATAGCTGGATGAACCATGGTATCCCATACTAACGCAGCCGCAATTACGCCTGGACGATGACCAGCATAACTCAAAAATGTTGCCGGTTGCGAGGTAAGTTCAACCTCAAAGGCCAGAGCTTGTTCTTGATATTGCAGCAAGGTTGCATTGGCTACACCCGTCCCCAGGGAAAGAGTGTACACACCAGGCTTTAGGAATGGACATGGCAAGGTAATGTGGGTGGTATATTCCCCTGGTTGACGTATTTCCAGACCTTGGGTATTTGTATCGGTATCAAATGAGGTGAAAAGCACTGTGTCATTACGCATAAGCCGAAACAGGACCACTCCCCCCATGATCGGACGTCGCACCACGTAGGTCAACTCAATTGTAATTGGATCAAACACATCAAAGAGGGTATGCGTTTGCCCTTCACGCCCGAGAATGCGACCAGAGAGCACCTGCATTGGCAGATGTTCATCAGGTGGACAACTAAACTCGGCCACGCCAGTGACCGCATCAAGTTGGTTGATATAGCTCTGGATAACGGTTTCGGTAGTACCCTGGGAAGCAATCGAGCCATGGCGCAGCAGCAGGCAGCGGGTACACAGCGCCCGCACCATATCCATCTGGTGGCTCACAAACAGGACCGTTCGCCCACCCTGCGCCACTTCGCCCATCTTGCCGAGGCACTTCTTCTGGAAGCCGGCATCCCCGACGGCTAGCACCTCGTCGACAATCAGGATCTCGGGTTCCAGGTGGGCCGCCACCGCAAAGGCCAGCCGCACATACATGCCGCTGGAGTAACGCTTGACCGGGGTGTCAATAAACTTCTCGACCCCAGCAAAGTCTACGATCTCATCAAACTTGCGCCGCACTTCCTCGCGGGTCATGCCCAGAATGGCCCCATTGAGGTAGATATTCTCGCGGCCAGTCAGTTCGGGGTGGAAGCCAGTACCAACTTCGAGCAGGCTGGCGATCCGACCACGCACTTTGATCTGACCGCTACTGGGAGCAGTCACCCGCGAGAGGATCTTGAGCAGGGTGCTTTTGCCGGCTCCATTGCGCCCGATGATGCCCAGGACTTCGCCTTGCGCGACCGTAAAGCTCACATCACGCAGGGCCATCAAATCCTCGCCCTCGCGATTGCCCTGGTCAACTTGGCCAATCTTGGCGTAAGGATCGGGCTTGCCACGCACACGGGCGAACCAGCGCTCGAAATCTCGGAAGAAGGTACCAGTACTGATCTCGCCAAGGCGATAGGTTTTAGAGAGGTTCTCGACTGAGATGACAGTGGGCATGCGCTGTGCTAGGCTTGATGGGGATGGTGTGGGGCTACCGCCCCAACTGTTGGATATTATAGTGGTTTTTTGGCGGGCTATGCGCCCCGCTCCTGCTGGCAACCCTCTGCGGGCTATGCGCCCCGCGCCCCGCCTGGTACTGGTGACCCTTGGCGGGCTATGCACCCCGTGCTGCTCCCTTCGGGGGCGTGGCAACCCTTTGCGGGCTATGCGCCCCGCACCCCGCCTAGGGAAGCCCTGCCATGGGAGGCCCCCCCGACTTGAGCGCGTTGCCAGCGCGATACCTCGTGAGAGATGCCTTGCATGCGCTCATCGGGATGGCTTCGCGTCATGTGCGCATCACGCTGGATCAGGCTCAGCGTCGCCATCGGGTTGACATTCACATTTCAAAAGTCTAAATGCTACCCATCTCCGAACGGTGGATTAGATGATCAAGCGTCATCGTTGGAACCAGGACTCGCTTGCGAAATATGCGTTGTGGTTCGACCCAAATTACCCGGCCAGAACACACTTGCTTTGCAGCCAAAAGCGAGAAGTAGCCCTCATTAGCACCAATATCTACAAAGTTATCACCCTCGCGAAGCAACTTCAAGCATAAATTCGTAAGTCCAGCCTCGTATATATCATCCACAAGGAGCTACACACCAAAATCACTTACTGGATCAATGATGAATTTCATACCAATTTGAGTAGTATGAATATAACGTTGTACACGTAAAATGCGCTTCAGTAATGAACCAAAGGCTGACAGTCTGATTTGCATCAGCCCTCGATAGTAAGCCAAGCGCATGCGAAACAGCAAGTTCATTGTCGTTCACCATAGTTTAATGTTTACCAACAAAGATCGTCTTAGGTGGTGCGCACAAAGAGTTCGGGATTGCGTTTTAGAGTCCTCCACTCCGCTCGTAGGCAATCACCCGCTTCAGGATGGTATCAAGATCAAGGCGGGGCGACCAACCGAGTAGGGTCTGGGCGCGGCTTAGATCAGGCACCCGGCGCTGCATGTCCTCGAAACCAGGGGCATAGGCTTGCGCATAAGGCACCAGGGTAATCGGCGAGACGCTGTCGGTCAGGGCTTTGACTCGCTCGGCCAACTGCATGATCGTGATCTCGTTGGTGCTGCCAACATTGACCACCCGCCCTGCTGCCTCGGGGTGATCGGCAAGCGCAATCAAGGCCCGCACAACATCGCTGACATCACAGAAACAACGCGACTGGGTACCATCACCATAGACCTCGATCGGGGCATTATCGAGGGCCTGGCGCACGAAACGCGGGATCACCATGCCGTAGCGACCGCTCTGCCGTGGTCCAACCGTATTGAAGAGCCGGGCTATCACCACGTCAAGCCCATACTCTTGGTGATAGGCCAGCGCCAGGAACTCGTCAATCATTTTGGTGGCGGCATACGACCAACGGTTGCGCGAGGTTGGCCCAAGCAGCACATCATCCTCTTCGCTGAAGGGAACTTTGCTCCCTTTGCCATACACCTCCGAGGTACTGGCAAGCAAGGTACGGCAGCCGTAGCGCAACGCCGCCTGCAAGACCGCTTCGGTGCCGGTGATATTGGTTTCGATCGTATGGACAGGCCGCTCGACAATCAATTGAACCCCCACCGCAGCGGCCAGGTGGATGACGGTATCGGCCTCAGAAACCAGGCGATCCAGCACAATCGGATCGCTAATACTGGCCCGCACAAAGCTAAAGCGGGGATGGCTCCGCAGATGGGCAATATTGATCATCCGTCCCGTCGAGAGGTCGTCAATCACACTAACGCGGTGGCCAGCGCCCAACAAAGCTTCGGCCATATGCGAGCCAATAAAGCCCGCGCCTCCGGTGATCAGGTAACTTGTGATGCTCATACGGTTGTGTCCATAAAAATACGTTCGACACGCTTAAAGCGCGACTTATTGACGCGCTACCCAGCCTTGAAGGGCTGCAAGCGCCCAACGCCGTGACCAGTGTAGGCGTCCGGCCTGGAAGCGTTGATGGGTTGCCTGGACAGCCTGGGGATCGAGCAAGTCGGGAGTGGCAGCGGTCCAGGCCGCAACCTGAGAGGCAAGTGGCCCGCGTAACCAGCGATCAAAGGGCAACGTAAAGCCATGTTTATCGCGCCGCCCGCGCACCGTTGCAGGCAACAGATCGCCGAGGGCACGCGCCAACAGAGGTTTAGGCCGATCCGCAGGGCGGGCCTTGAGCGAGGTTGGCAGGGCCAGAATCACTTCAAGCAGATGATGATCAAGCAGCGGCACCCGCACTTCAAGCGAATGGGCCATGCTCATCACATCGGTATCTCGCAACAACTGGTGATGGGTATAGGCCCGTAGTTCGGCCCGGCTTACCCAAGCAAAGGCATCGCCAGGGGTTACGGGGCCAGCCCAAATACTGATCTGGCGCACCGGGTCAAAGGTTTGGGCAGCGGCCCACCGTTCTGGGCCAAGCAAGGCCCGCGTTTCGGCGGGACTAAACAGGCCCCGTTGCACTAGATAGGCGCTGGCAAGACTTGGCGGACGACGCAACCCAGCAGCGACCTTGGCCCAACGTTGCTGGACTGGCAAACTAGTCACGGCCATTTCGGCGAGAGCCGCCGCCCCAGGCAAAGATTGCACCAGGCTGAGCGCTCGTTGGGTACGGGGCACCCCAGCAAAGGTATTGGGATAGCCACCAAACAGTTCATCGCCGCCCAAACCCGAAAGCGCCACAGTCAGGCCGGCCTGGCGGGCCGTCTGGGCCACAAAATAGGTATTGACCCCATCAAGGCTTGGCTGATCCATCGCCCAGAGGATCTGATCAAGCGAGCCAAGGACCTCGGAGCCGGTCAAGATTCGTTCGTGATGTTCGGCCCCGACCGCCGCCGCCATCGCCCGCGCATACGGAGCCTCATTAAAACCCTGTTCCTCGAAGGCCATGGCACAGGTACGAATGGAGCCATTGGTAGCTGTCCGCATCAAGGCAACCACCGCACTCGAATCCAGACCGCCGCTCAAAAAGGCCCCGAGTGGCACATCACTCACCAAGTGCGAGCGTACCGCATCAGTCAGCAGAGCCTGCACCTGTTCGAGCGCGGCAGCCTCGCTAATGGGCGCAGCGGGCGTGGTTGGCAACTGCCAATAGGTTTGGGGCTGGGGCAAGGTGGGGCTAGCCAGATCCAGACGAAGCAAATGGCCGGGTTCGAGGGCGCGTACTTGCTGATAGATCGTGAGCGGAGCCGGAATCGCCCCAAGCATCAGGTAAGCCGCCAGGGCTGCCGGATCAAGTTCACGCGCGACCAACCCCGAAGCGAGCAGGGCCTTGAGTTCGGAGGCAAAAACCAGGGCCTCGGCGGTCAGGGCATAATAGAGCGGCTTAATCCCCAGGCGGTCACGGGCGAGCAGCAACTGTCCGGCGGGGCCAGCCTGGGGGCGGCGGTCGTAGAGCGCGAAGGCAAACATGCCGCGCACATGGCTCAGCAGATCTTCGCCCCAGTGACGCTGGCCATAGAGCAAGACTTCGGTATCACTCTGGGAGCGAAACAAGACACCCTGGGCCTGCAAAGCGGCGCGTAACGACTCGGTATTGTAGCACTCGCCATTATAGCTGATACAACTCAGGCCATCGGCGCTAAGCATCGGCATATGGCCGGCGGGCGAGCAATCGCGGATCGCGAGGCGGCGATTAGCAAAACCGAGTCGCCGGTCAGGGGCCACATAGACCCCGCCATCATCGGGGCCACGGTGCTGCATTGCAGCGGCCATGGCAGCCAGACGTGGTTCGAGATCGAGCGATGGTACACCTGGGCGAAGGGCAATCCCGGCAATGCCACACACCGGCTTAGCCTAGTCTATTCATGGTCAGGGGTCTTGCCATTACGCTTGTTGCGTGTGCCCTCGGTGCCATAGCCATAATAGTAATAATAGCTATACGAACCCATATCGGCCAGTTTAACCTGATTCAGCACCGGGCCAAGCATATGCGCCCCGGTCTGTTGCAAGGTAGCCTTCGAGCGACGGATCATATCAATCCGGGTCGCCCCGGCGCGCACAACCTGCAGCACCGCATCCATACGTGGAGCCAACACCACAGCATCGGTCACAATCCCGGATGGTGGGGTATCGTAGATCACCAGATCGGCATAACTATTGAGGCGTTCCATCACTTGGACGGCCCGGGGCGAACCAAGCAACTCGGAAGGCTGCGGTGGCAACGTGCCACAGGGCAAAACAAATAGATTCGGGATCTCGGTGGTACGCAGATAGGGAGTAGGATCATCGCTACGGGCAAGTTGGGCACGCAATTCTGCGACCATACCAGCCAGTTCAGGGGCTTCGGTTTCAGCACGCCGGATCAGGCGTTGCACCAACGACATCGTCAATTGGTGGCCGCCTTCTTCATTTGCCACCAGAACTTCGCCCCGGGCACCTACCCGTTGTTGCAAACGTTCAGCTAACTCATAGACATGGGGCTTAATCGCCGCCAAGGTATCGGCTTCGTGCCCAATCACCAGATTGGTAAACCCCGGTTCGCGCTGCATCCCAAAGACTGTATGAATCTTCGGCTTGCGCAGATCAAGATCAACCAAGACCACCGTATTACCATACTGAGCCATACTCACGGCAAGGTTTGCAGCCACAAAGGTCTTGCCTTCGGATGGGCCAGCGCTTGTCACCATGAGCGTGCGCAGCGGGCGACTAAGGGCAGCAACCTGGACGCTGGTACGCAGCGAGCGGATCGACTCGGCGGTAGGACTTCGCGGATCGCTCACCGTAATCCGATAGATCGGATTGGGGGCATTCGGGAGTTCGGGGGTTTTACGACGACCGCCAACCAACCCAATCACACCCATCGTTGGCATACCATAAGTCTGTTCGAGGGCCTCGGGGGTACGGACAGTATAGTCAAGATATTCGAGCGCAACCGCCAGGGCGATCCCGGCGAGCATCCCAAAGATAATCCAGGTCAACAGGGTACGGGTCACTGGCTGCGGTTGAGGCAACGCAGGCAGGATCGCCGGGTCAACAATGACTGCCGTACTCGTAGAGGTTGCGGCCCCGGCGGTACTACTACCCTGAGCCAGACCAGCCTGAACCTGAGCCAAACTATTGAGGGTGGCCGAGCGAGTGGCAAGCAACTGGATCAACTCAGCGCGCAATTCGGTCAGGCGCTGATTATTGCGTTCCGAAGGCGCACGCGCCTCTAGGCTTGCAATCTGTTCACGGGTATTATCAATGCGCTGATTATAGAGATCCAACTCTTCTTGCAGGCGATCACGCAGTTCGATCAGGCGCTGGCGTTCGGGATTACGCCCCAGTTGCGACTCGAGTTGGGCCTGCTCAACCTGACGGCGGGCCGTATTCTCGGCAATCAGCGTTTCGGCGGCGGTATTGGCAATTACCTGGGCCGCATTCGGATCAACGTGGGTAGCGCTGATCACAAAAAACTGCGTATCTGGGATATACTCGGCCGAAAGCGCAGCGAGCACATTACCCGGCGACAGGGCCAAACCCGACTGTTCGGCCACCAGGGTTGCGAACGAGCGGGTACGCATAAACTGGATGTAGGTATTGGCAGTTGCCTGCATGGTCTGGGTAGCCTGAAGTGGCAGCAGCGGATTTGAGGCTGCCGGGTTCAGGAAGAGCGTCGTCGAGGTTCGATAGACCGGAACATAACTCACTACCTGGACAACGGCATACGCAGTGGCCAGCACCGTCAATGCGAGCACCAGCAACCAGCGTTTCCGAATAATCCGCCAGTAGTCAAGCAGTTGCATACCCGAACCGTACTACTTCCGCTGCAAGTGGCCGACCACCAGTTCCAGTGCAATCTGGCGTTGTCCAAGCAACTCAATCAAGACCCGCACCCGGTCACTATCACGGAGGCGGGCATCAAAGATCGCCTCGTAGCCCGCAAACACCCCATGCACAATCTCGACCCGATCCCCGTGGTGTAACTGCTCGAACAGTTCGCCACCAGCAGCATTTATCTGTTCCAGGCGCTGATGAACAACCTGGATCAACTCGGGTTCGACTACAGCCGGCACGCCACCAAAGCTTACCAGACCAACAGCAAAGGGCAGATACTGAAACAGCGAGATCCCAACTTGGTCGAGATCCACCTTCACAAAGACATAACCCGGAAAGAAAGGCCGCACCGTGCGCGCCCGCGGATTCACCGGCTTAACATGCAATTGGGGGTAAAAAACCGGAAAACCGCGGTTTTCTAACTGTTGCGCGATCAGGGTTTCTTTGAGCGGACGGGTTTGAAGGGCATACCAATGCGCCAAGGCTGTGCTCCTAATGCGTACGTCGTGGACGATAGAATAGGAGGAACTAATGCGTAGAGGTGCCACACGCACTGTGGGGTTATATCGTACCACAGAACCCGTAGGCTTGAACAGCCATGGTCTAACGAGTCAAATCGGTTGGCCCAACGACCACATCACCCTCGCGCAGTCCCTCAATGATCTGAACGCGCTCAGGGGTACGGATTCCAACCGTCACATCAGTTTGGCGTTGCTCATCGCCATCAAGGCGCAGGACAAAGGTACGCTGATCAAACTGTAAGAGAGCATGGGGTGGGAGCCAGAGCGCATCAGGCACAGTGGCAAAGACCACCCGTACCAAGGCCACATCGCCCAGATTCAGATCGCGGTCGCCGGGGTCAAACGAGATCCGCAGCAGGGGATCAGGGCGCACCATCGAACCAGGGGCCGTTGCATCAGAAGGCAGGCGCTCAATCCGTCCGGGCAGTGCCATGTCGGCATAGCGCTGCAACTGGACTTCAACCTCCTGGCCGGGGGCCAAGCGTTGCAGATCGGCACTCGCAATATCAGCAACCACTACCAGCAAGCGGTCGGGATTGATAATATTCATGATCGGGCTAAAGGCATCAACCCGGTCACCGGCCTGCACCCCAATTTCGCCCACCACTCCATCAAAGGGCGCATAGATCTTGCTGGCTTCGAGTTGGGTTTGAAGTTCACCAATCGAGAGGCGTAGTTGATCGATGCGAGCAGTAGCCGAAGGATCGCCTGCTGCCGACTGGGCCTGGGCCAGGCTATTGCTTGCAGCCTGGACGGCGCGTTCGGCGGCACGCAGTTCAAAGGGATCAGGGGGGGCCTGAAGTTGTTGCAGGGCCAATTCGGCGGCTGCGGCATCACGTTCGGCCAACTGAACCGCATTAATCTCGTTTTGAACCGCAAGATCATAGGCAATCTGAGCACTTAACTGGGACCGCACTGCCGCATCAAGGGCACTTGCCGCCTGTTCCTGAGCTGCCCGGGCCGCCGGATCAAGCTCCTCGAGGGGGCGATTACCATTGGTAAGCACAATCGCATCGTAGGCATTTTGGGCCGTATTACGATTGATCGTCGCATTGGTCAATGCGATCTCGGCATTGCTTTTAGCGGCCGAGGTACTATTGCGGGTATTTTCAAGACTGATTCGCGCCCGATCAATCCGATCCTGGGCTGCAATCAACTTGTCGGGGGTTGGCCCAGCGCGCAGACGAGCCAGATTATCGCGGGCGGCTGCCAACTGAATCGTAGCCGCATCAATCGCAAACTGGCGCTGACGGCGAGCACTCGCAATTTGCGCTTCGGCGACAGCAATATCAGTCTGGGCGCGTTCAATCCGGCCTGGCAGATCGCCAGGATCAAGCTCAGCCAACAACTGACCCGCACTCACCGGCTCATCGCGCTCAACATACAGTTCGCGAATAAAGCCCGAGGTTGTCGCGAAGACATCCTGATCGAGCGCCGCAGCCACCCGCCCATTGAGCAACAGTTGCTCGACGACCTCACCCCGCCGCACCGTAAACGTCGGCGGCAAGACCCCAGGCGTCGGGGTAGGGGGCACAACCGTTGGCACCGAAGCAACCGGGGTAACGGGGATAGGGGCAGGGGTACAACCAACCAGGAGCAAGACAGCGGTCAGGAGCGCGATCGCGCCGTGTCTAAACATCGTCATAGTCGTTAAAAGCAAGGAGAGAGAAACCTTGCGAACCTGGGAGTCTGGGAATACGGATACGGTACAAACAACAACTGGACACTTGTCGGCTCGCCCCCTTTGTTTCCGCAAAGGGGGTCGTGCCGAACATGATGATCCCTATGGGCAACCACACGCAATCAGCTTAATCCTCACGGTTGCGGGCCAGATTACGGTTGAGGGCCACAATTGCCACCCCAACCCCACCAGCAACCGCCAGACCCAGCAGAATGAACGGCGTCATGCTGACAGGATCAGCGGCCGGAGTAGCGGGAGCCGTCGCCGCTGCGGCAACCGGGGCTGCCACCGGAGCCTCAGCCGCGGGTGCAGCGGGCGCAACCGGGGCAACGGCGGCAGGCGCGGCAGCCGGGGCTACCGCATCAGCAGCAGCGGCAGCCGGGGCAGCAGCCGGGGCGGTAACCGGGGCCACAGCGGCAGGAGCCGCCGCAACCGATTCGGGCATATTGCCGCTGGTACCGGGGAGGGTCACAGCCCGATCAGGCCGCACAGCAAGTGAGACCAGCCCGGTCTGGGGGAGGAAGCCACAAATCTGGCGGGCATCCTGACTCAAGGTGACGGCGAGTTCGACCCAGGCTGGCGGAACCAGGGTCTGGTCATAGTGCACCACCGTGAGGCGAGTGGGGCTATTCTGGGCCCGGGTCAGATCCTCATCGGTATAGGGGAAGCAGACCTCAATCGCATTGGCAAAGCGATAGTTCGGAATGATCTGCCCATTGGCATCCCGGAACAGAACGTCACAGGCCCGCAGATAGTTGAAATTGGGATCACGATTGGGAATATCCTCGAACAGGATCTCGCGGATAATCAGCGTCCCCGGCACGTTAAAATCATCAGGCGTCACGATCACCGTACAGCGACCGCCGCCAACGCCACCAATGCCGGCACTACTGCCGGTACCACCTGTACCTGGAATGATCACGATCTCGCCATCACCAGCAACTACCGGCGTAGGCGTCAGCGACTCATCGCCACCAGCTAAGATCGGCGTTGCGGTAGGCAAGGTTTGACCAAGGGCTGTCCGGGGTAACCCGGCCCCACCCGCAGCCGCAACTGCAAAGACACCCAACACAACCGACAGAACGACCAGCGACCGGACCCGTGATGAGAAGAGATGTTTCCGGCTCATAGGCACCGGATCCTTTGCTATAGGGGTTCGCATTGACAATGCTTGCGAACCCGTGCTACATTCACCACCCGATGATACACAAACGATCCTACCACCATATTATTCTTGCACTGATCGCCGTTTTGGCTGCCCTGATTGCCACCGGTCTGTGGGCGCAAACGACGTACCAGCACGGTATGGCCCTGGCGAACAGTCTGGCGACGCTGGAGCGTTCGCTGCAAACCCGTGATCCGCGTCGTCTGTCCGAGATCTGCCTGCAGGTGAACGACGTCAGACTGGAAGCGACGAACATGCGCAGCCAACTTGGGCCAGTTTTGCCCATAACCCAGCAGATGGCATGGGCCAGTGCCGATCTGGCGGCAGCGGAGCCACTCTTGAACGTGGCCGACGACTTGAGCCTGGCGGGCCAGTTGCTCTGTAGCGAGACTGAACGGTTGCTTGCGCCCTTGCCGACGGGTCAATCCGCCCCCGAGGTTGGCGTAAGCCGCCTGGTAGCGGCCCAACCTGGGCTGGAGTTGGCACAGAGCAAACTGGTTCAGGCTGGACAGAGGCTGGATCAATTGCCAGTAGATGAGTTGCACCCCGAAGTGCAGCGGCGCATGCTGCGGATCGAGGCGCTGCTGCCCGAGGTGATTGCCCAACTGGAACTGCTGCGCAGCCTGCCCCAATTGCTGGGCGCGGATGATCCCCGCCGCTACCTGCTGGTTGCGCAGAACCCCGACGAACTGCGAGCAACTGGTGGCTTTATCAGTGCGGCCAGCCTGTTGCAACTTGAGGATGGACGGCTCGGCCCGATCAGTTTTCGTGATTCGCCATTGATTGATCAACTGGCGGGCAACAGCTACCCCTTTGCGCCGGAACCGATGCGGCGCTACATGGTCAACCCGCCGATGTCGCCAGCCTTGTGGGTCTTTCGTGATGCGAACTGGTCGCCCGATCTGCCCACCGCAGGCAACGTCATGCTCAACCTGTACCAACTGGGCCAGGGCGAGCGCCCCGATGGCGTAATCGTCTTCACCCCCGGGGCGATCGAACTGATCTTGCGCGTCCTGGGACCGCTGCGCGTCACCGGACAGAGCGTGCCGGTAGGGGCTGACAACCTCGAAGCCTATATTCGCCTGGTCTGGAGTGAAGCTTCGGCGAGTGGACGAGGTGATCAGCGCAAAGAGTCGCTCAACCGCCTGGGCGAGGCCATCCTGGATCGCTTGAGCGGCGGGGGAGATCTGGATGTGATCGCTCTGACCCGCGCCCTGGGCGAAGCCCTCGACCGGGGTGAGTTGGCGATCTACCTGCCCAACCATACGGCAACTACCATCCTGGCCGAGCGGGGCTGGGATGGCGGGCTGCGCCCCGGCAATGCGGACTTCATCCACACGGCCAGTGCCAATATTGGGTATAACAAAGTTGGGCCAAACATCAGTCAACAGATTAGCTATGCACTTGACCTGAGCGATCTGAGCAACCCCCAGGCCACCCTGACGGTCACGCACCGCAACCGCAGTCCGGGCATCCAGGAGTGTGAACCACTTGATCGTGATGCGGCGGATCGGCATAGTTATGAGCGCCTGATGGAAGACTGTTACTGGAACTATCTGCGGGTCTATGTACCGGGAACAGCCAGCCTGCTGGATGCCAGCATCCCACGGGTACCTGACCATTGGATGTTGACGGGTGACGGTGATCAAGGGCGACTCTACCGTGAGGCTGGCGAGGGTGGCACCCAGGTATATAGTGCGTTGACGGTCGTGCCACGCAATAGCGAGGTCAGTTTGCGGTTTCGATACGCCCTGCCGAGCAGTGTGCTGCAAGTCGACCAGGACGAATGGCGCTACCAACTGCGACTTACGCGTCAGCCCGGTACCAACCAACGGGCCACGTTTCAGGTCTTGTTGCCCGAGGGGGCGACCCTGGTCAGCAGTTCGCACCCGATCCAAACGCTTGGCGGCACGATCTACCAACTTGACTTGGCGATGAGCCAGGACAGTACGATTGAGATTCGTTTCCGTCCGCGCCAAGCCCCCTGAGCCAATCGACCGGGCAGAGTGTGCGAAGAAGCATTGGATGTGGGCATATTGCTTCACAGCTTCCCTGGGACAGGCGCAAGGTTGAAACCCTGACGAGCGTTGTTTCGTTTAAGCCAAGCTACGGCGTAGGCGTGGCACAAACAAGGATTGGCTCAGCCTCGAGTTGCGTCCGACAGATCGGGCCTTGATCAGCATAATGCTGAGCGATGGCATGCTCCCAACCAAGCAGAGCAGTTTCAGGCACATGCAGATGCGGATAAGTAGCCTGGAGACTCTCACGATACCATGGAAAACCAAGGAGTGGAGCGGTCACCAACACAACGTCGGGGCGGCGACTCTGTCCAAGATGATAATACCACAGCGGGAAGCTATCGTGATCACGAAAAGTAAAGATTAGAGAACGATCCGGGGCCTGAGTCATTATTGTATGTGCATAGTTGCTTGCACGATGATCCGTACGAGCGTCCACCGTACGCAAGTTCGCGGGCCAGGCTAGGAACAAGGCCAGCGCAACGCTACTACTTACAAGAATGGGAAGCCAGCGCACAGGGCCAACCGACGATGTTGGGAACGACAGACGGGCCAAACTTTCGGCGAGGCCCAACCCAACCCAGAGGGCCAGGCTTGGCAGAGCCAGCACCAGATAGACCGTGGCATCATAGCTGGCATACCCAAGGGTAAACCCAATGATCAGCCCTGCGGGCACCAGGCTAGCCCAGCGAATTGACCAGGCCCGGGCGTGACGAATACGCACCAGACCATAGCTGATCAGGGTTAGACCAACAAGTCCAAGCTGTGCCATCAGCGTCTGGAGGGTGGTGAGGATTCGGTCAGGGAGGGTCTCGAAAGGGATCGCAAAGGCCAAGCCGGTATACAGTTGGCCCCGCACCAGCCACCAGAAACCGTCCCAATGATGGGCACCGCCCCAATTGATTGGGGGCAAACTGGCAGCGCGCAAAGGCAAGATCAGATAGACCAGTAAACCCAGGCCAAACCAGGCGACGAGTGCTCCCCGGGCCAACCAGTGGGGTTGGAAACGAGTTGCCACTACGAGCCAGATCAGACTAAACGGTAGCACCGCTAGATGGTTACCGAGCGCCAACCCGGCAAGGAGACTAGTCGCCGCTGCAGGCCAGAACGCCACCGGCACACCTGCCACCAACTGAACGAGGGTAGATCGTAACAGCACCACCCCAAATAAAGCCCCGAGGGCATAGACCTCGGTGATCAATGCTTGTGACCAGAAGAGCGGAGCAAAGCCGAGACCTAACGCAGCCAGGGCGGCCGCAACCGAGCGCCAGGGCGAAGGCGGAGCCAATTGGGCCACGGTCGCAAAGATCACCAACGTCGTCAGCAGGGCCGCAGTGGCCGACAGCAGGTTCAGTTTAAAGGCGGGTTCGGCCCCTGGCAAAGCCAAAAATAGATCGGCCAGGAGCAGATAGGTTGGATAGCCGCTGGGGTGGGCAACGCCGTTCACCAACGCAGCAGCAGCTAACTCAGCGCCATCTGCGCCATAATTGGCCCAGGTAATTCCTGGCGCGATGGTACGAGCATAGGCCAGGCTTACGAGTGCCCCTACAACTATGGCGGCCAGACGCAGAACAGACCTCGTGGGCACGCTCCGCCATTTCGACATAGCCAGGAAAGCTACAGCGAAGCAGAAGCGGGACACTGGTCACACAGAACAGCCTCGCCACAGCGAATAGTGGCCCGGGCCGGCTCTGTGTGATGGCAAAATAACCATCGGCTACAATCAACACCCGGATTCAGCTTGTCGCTAGTGCTTCCAGCGACCGAGCAGGCATGGCGTCGAGAGAGATTGCGATCAGAGGGTGTAACACCGAAGCATAAGGGTAGCGTTTTGGAACAGGTGCATCATAACAGATTTTGCCCAAGCACATGTCAGTCACAAAACCTGGTCAGAAGGACATGCTACAATGCGCCAGAATGGTTACGTTCAAGCAGCAGGATGCCAACTTGTTGTAGTCACCCGCCTGACAGGCAGGAGTTCAAGGGTTGACAATCGGCGAACTTTCCGAGCTTGATCGGCGAAACGAGAGGTTTGATCGCATGCAGCAAGATAAACAGCAGCACCGTACTATTACCCTCCGTACTCTGCTGATGGCGCTGATCGTAGGCGGCATCGGGCTGATCCTCAGCCAGCCCCGCAGTGCGGTAGCCGCCAACGAGCGCTGTTTCAGTGTGACCGGGTATTGCATCAGTGGCGAGATCCGCCAGTTATGGGAGCGCAGTGGCGGCCTGCCAGTTTTCGGCTACCCAATCACCCCGCTGCAAGAAGAGGTGATCGAGGGGCGCACGGTGCAGGTGCAATGGTTTGAGCGGGCACGCCTGGAGTTGCACCCCGAACTGGCATGGCCGTACCGGGTGCAACTTGGGCGGGTTGGGGTGGAGTTGTTGGGGCGGCAGGGTCGTCCGATCGAACTGAACCCGAATGGAACACCGCAACCGGGCTGCCGCTTCTTTCCCGAAACGGGGCGGAACCTGTGTGGCGAACTGCTAACGGCATGGCGGGCCACGGGCCTCGATCTGGATGGACGGAGTGGCTTTAGTGAAGCCGAAAATCTGGCCCTGTTTGGGCTGCCCCTGAGTGATGCGCAGGAAGAGATGATTGAGGGGCGGCCCTATCTGGTGCAATGGTTTGAGCGCGCCCGCCTCGAACTGCATCCCGAGCTACCCGCTGGACGCCGGGTGCTGGGTGGCTTGTTAGGGAATGAACTTGGCCCACGGCCAACCGCAAACCGGCAATTCAACCTTAATCGGCCCGTGCAGTTGAACATCCCGGCGCTTGGCCTGAATGCGCCACTGGTGGCAGTTGGGCTTGATGCGCAGGCGGTGCCGATCGTGCCAAAACATGATGTAGGCTGGTACAGTTTAAGTGCTGCCCCCGGCGAAGGCGAAAATATCGTGCTCTGGGGCCATGTTTTACGCTGGACCGATGCGCCACAGATCCCGGCCCCCTTTGCCCGGGTCAAGACCTTGCCAATTGGGGCCAGAATAACGGTGACAACCCGAGGCGGCGAGGTGCATACCTATGTTGTGCGGCAGCAGATCTGGGCCCGCCCCGAAGAGGTGAGTCACATTTTGCCCCAGGGCCGCGAACAACTCACGCTGGTTTCGTGTATTGGCGATCAGGTGATCCAGGATGGTGAAGTCACCGATATGAGCCACCGCCTGATTACCGTTGCCCTGCCACTTGGCAGATAGGGAATCGCTACCGGGTGTAAAGGGGTTTCATCTACGCCGAAGCGGAGCAGGGGCTATGCTGCACTATGGCACCCCCTTGGTTCCGAGTTTTGCTGTGCAGAGCGCACCGCGCCGGGGTGTGCCACGAACCGCGAGGTTGGCATGCGACGGCAGATCATCATTATTGGAAGTGGCTTTGGTGGCCTCAGCGCTGGGATCAGGCTTGCAGCGCGGGGCCACCAGGTGCAGATTTTAGAGCAGCGTGATCGTCCCGGTGGCAAAGCGAGCACCTATGAAGCCGCAGGCTACACCTTCGATAGTGGGCCGACAATTATCACGGCTCCCTTTTTGTTTGATGAGTTATGGACCTTAGCGGGCAAACGCCGTGAGGACTATTTTACGCTTCAGGAGTGCCAGCCCTACTACCGGATCTTCGATCACGAGGGGCGCTACTTCGAGTACAGCAGTGACGATGCCTTCATCGAGCGCCAGATTGCGGCACGCAACCCGGCTGATGTCGAAGGCTACCGGCGCTTTATGGCCTCGACCCGCCCGATCTTCGAAAAGGGCTTTGTCGAACTGGCCGATCAGCCCTTTTTACATTTCAGCGATATGTTGAAGGTTGCCCCCGACCTGATCAAACTGCGGGCCTACCTGAGTACCTACCAGTACGTGTCCCAGTATATCAAAGACGATTTCTTGCGGCGCTGCTTCTCATTCCACCCGCTGTTTATTGGTGGTAACCCGTTCGACTCCTCGGCGATCTATGCTATGGTGGATTATCTGGAGCGCGAGTGGGGCGTGCATCACGCGGTTGGTGGCACAGGGGCAGTGATCAAGGCGATGGTGCGGCTGTTCGAGGAATTGGGCGGCACGCTCGAACTGAATGCACCAGTGGCCGAAATTCTGGTCGAGGGCAAACGGGCGATCGGGGTACGCATGGCCGACGGCATGGTGCGCCGCGCCGATACGGTGATCTCGAACGCCGATGTGGCCTACACCTACCAGCGCCTGGTGGCTCCGCGCCATCGGCGGCTCCATAGTGATGCCAACCTGCGCCGCAAACGCTATAGCATGTCGCTGGTGGTGATCTACCTGGGCGTGAACCGCCGCTACGACGATGGCGATCTGGTGCAGCACAATGTGATTCTGGGCGATCGCTACAAGGGATTGTTGGACGACATCTTCAACCGAAAGCGGCTTGCCAACGATTTTTCGCTCTACCTGTACCGCCCGTCACATGTTGATACCAGCCTAGCCCCTGAGGGCTGCGAAGCGATGTATGTGCTCTCGCCGGTGCCGAATCTTGGGGCCAATGTTGATTGGTCGGAAACAGGGCCGCGTTACCGCGAGGCGATTCTCAGTTTCCTGGAGGAGAACTATCTGCCCGGGTTGCGCCGCCATATTGTGCATGAGCATATGGTTGACCCGCGCTACTACCAGGATACACTCAGCAACTATTTGGGGGCGGCCTTTAATCTGCAGCCGCTCTTGACCCAATCGGCCTGGTTCCGGCCCCACAACCGGGCCGAAGAGCTCGATGAGCTCTATTTTGTGGGTGGTGGCACCCATCCGGGCGCAGGCTTGCCGGGGGTTCTGTCGTCGGCGGCGATTGCCGATAAGCTGATCGGGGCGAGTTGAGTGGTTCAGCCAACCCGCCAACTGAGGCGTACATACCGTTAGCTACGCTTTTGGGAGGGCCTGGCCCTCCCAAAACCTTGTATCCGACAACCCAATATTTTTACCACTGCAGCTTTACAGCATACAATAGCGGCAGCTTATGGGGAGACAGTGCGGCAGGCAGCAGCAATAAATTGACGCACGGCGTGATCAAGATCGTTGGAGGAGACCTGGGGATAGTAGTCGGTCTCGATCATGACAGCTGGCACATCGTCGCAGGCCGCCATGCATTCAAGCTCTTCGAGATACAGTTCCTCGGGAAAGGTCGCCAACAGCCGATCCACCGCCCGCCGAAACTCAGGGCGGCTACGCGTGCAGAGCCTGCACATGGTAAGCTGGATAGGCATTGGTACGAGCCTTTCGCACGGTGATGAGTAGTGAATAGTCCAGACCACCTTTAGTGTACACCTCATGCCAATACTTTGCAATAGTTTTGCAGATTATTGGTATCAGGCCCCATTTTGCAACGACAGTGAGTTAGAGGCAGCAAGCGAAGATGAAGCAACCCATGCAGTCACAGGAACCGGCAACCATCACGACCCATCGGCACCCAGAGCTAGGGTTGAGCTATCTCCAAGCTGGCGAGCACGGGCCTCCGGTGCTGATGCTCCATGGGTGGGGCGCGTTCAAGGAATTATGGTGGAGCACCTTGGGCGGCTTGGGCCATGATTACCGTTGTTACGCGCTTGATGTGCCGGGCCACGGTGATTCACCGATTGGCAAGGCCGATACGATCAACCGGCTGGCCGAAACGGTGATCGCCTTCTGCGACACCATGGCGCTGCATGAGATTGCGCTGCTAGGGCATTCGATGGGGGGCGCGGTGGCGGCCGAAGTGGCACTCCGGCGACCGGAACTGGTGCGCCACCTGGTGCTGGTAGACGCGGCGATTGATGCCCATCTGATGCCATTGTATGCACGGGTCTACTTGATTCCGACCTTTGGCTGGGGTTTATTACGGCTGAGTCAGGCACTGGGGCGGGCGATTCGTCCGTTCAGCACCCAGGTACCCCATGACCATGGCGGAGGCATTATCCGCCCCTGGATGCGCCGCACGGCCTATCTCTCGGTCTTTGATCCTGAGGGGCTGTACCGGATTTACCGTTCGCTCTTTGCGACCAGTGCTGGTGAGCGGCTGAAGCAGATTGCGGTACCAACCCTAGTGGTGACAGGCCAGTTCGATGGCTTGGTGCCAACCAGTAATTCGCAGCGCCTGACTCGCATGATTCCCGGGGCACGTTATGCCGAGATTCCGGGGGCCATGCACAACCCGATGGACGAGCGCCCACGGACATTTCAGCGGACGGTACAGGCGTTTTTAGAAGACGTAACCTGAGGGATGCGCTGGGGTGGGTTGTAGGGACGCAGGTCACGCGGTGGGTGGGCCAACCAGATCCCAGCGATTGCCATACAGATCCTCGAAGACCACCACGGTACCATATTCCTCGTAGCGGGGCGCTTCGCAGAAAGCGATGCCCTGGGCCTGCATGGCATCGTAATCGCGCCAAAAATCGTCGGTGCGCAGGAACATGAAGACCCGCCCGCCGCCCTGGCGTCCGATCACGGCGGCCTGTTCAGGATTGGCCGCCCGCGCCAGCAGCAGGTTGCACCCAGTCGAACCGGGCGGGGCCACCACGACCCAACGCTTGCTTGGGCTGAGGGGAGTATCTTCCAGTAAGGTGAAGCCAAGACGCTGCGTGAAATAGCTGATCGCTTCGTCGTAGTCGCGTACCAAAAACGTGACGGCACTAAGATATTGCGGCATATGGTTCACAATCCAAATAGATCTGCGGGGAGGGTTGTCGGCACATCAGCCGTTTCTGCGGGCGCAGCCACGGCGCGGGCACGGGTGGCAGGGCGGGTAAGGGGATGCTGGTGCAAGAAGGCGTAGGCGCAGGCAGCCGCAGCGGGGCGTTGCCGGGTCTGCAGGTCGGCCAGATCAGCTAGCAGATCGAGGCCCACGGTTGGCGGGGCCGCCTGCGCCGTCGCAATCGCCGTTCGCAACAGGGTAGCGGCAGCCTCGGGATCGTTTTGCACCGCGACAAGCCGCGCTTGTGCTCCCAGCGTCTGTGCTTCAAGCCAGCGGTCACTAATTTCGCGGGCGATGCTCAGCGCTTCGTCGAAGAGCCAAGCGGCAGTCGGGTAATCGCTGCGAGCCTGGGCGATCTGACCGAGATGCAACAGGCCAAGACCGGTCTGATAGCGATCCCGCTGGGCCATCCCGATGGTCAGAGCCTCGCGGCAGAACTGCTCGGCCTGGTCAAGTTCACCAAGAGCCAGCGCGACCCGTCCGCTATAGTTCAGGGCCAGAGCGACATGGCGCGGGTCGCCACACACACGGGCGGCGGCCAGGCTCACCGCAAGTTGTTGCTGGGCAGTCCTGATCTCGCCAAACAGGACCTCAAGTACCCCAAGCACAACCAAGGCGGTCGCTTCACCCCAAAAGAAATTGGCCTCACGGGCGGCCATAATCGCCTCGGCCAGCAGGGCGCGGGCCTTGGCCTGGTCGCCGACAAAAACCGCTACATAGGCCGGGGTGATCAAGCCTTGAAAAAGCGCCCGCATGTCGCCGAGTTGGTGCAGGTGGGGCAGAGCGAAATGCATCAGGCCAATGGCCCGGACGGGATCAGTGCGGGAACTGGCCCAACCTTCGAGTGAAACGAGCAGCCAGTAGGCAAGCTGTTCATTACGGGTCGCCGCAGGATGGGTTGCGCGGTCGGCCAGGGCAGCAGCACCCCGAGCCGCCAGTTGGGCAAACTCGGGGTTATGGCCGTGAATTTCGGCAAACCAGCCGAAGGTATAGAGCAGTTGGATCAGTTGATCGGCAGCCCGGTGGCTAATCGCCCAGGCCCATGCGGCACGCAGATTAGCGAGCGCCTGGGCCATCACCATCAGCACCTCACGCTGCTCGGCACTCTTCAGGCGGCCTTCGAGTTGTTGGAGCCAGCGGGCATAATAGCAGGCATGATCACGGCAGGCGCGGGCGTACTCATCGGGGTCGCGGCGCAACTGGGCCTCGGCATACTGGCGGATCTGCTCGTGCAGACTATACTGCGAGCCACCGGTTGGGGCTGGGCGACTGCGCAGCAGGGATTTATCGACTAACGAGGCGAGCATGGGCAGCATCGCCATGGCTTGACGGGCATCGGTGGCCTCAGCCCCAAACACCGCAATGGCGGCATCGCGGCTAAACGGGCCACGAAACACCGCAAGACGGCGCAAGGCCCGGCGCTCATCCGCATTGAGCAGACTCCAGGAGTAGTCAAAGACAGCCTGGAGCGAGCGATGGCGGTCAGGCACATCACGGGCACTACTCGCAAGCAGATCCTGGTTATGGCGGATTTCGCGCACAATTTCGGGACAGGAGAGAACAGGTGCCCAGGCGGCGGCCAGTTCTAGGCCGAGCGGCATGCCATCAAGCACCTGGCACAGTTCGAGCACCGCCCGCCGATTTTCGGCATTGAGCAGAATCTGGGTCCCGGCCTGGCGGGCGCGTTCCACAAACAGCGCCGCCGCATCGGCCTGCGCCATCGCCGTCTGACTAGACGAACTAGGCAGCGCCAGACCATCAAGCTCGATCACCCACTCATCGCGCATCCGCAGCCGTTCGCGGGAGGTAGCAAGCAGGCGCAGACCAGGAGCCTGCGCCAGCAGCGTGGTCAGTTGGGCCACCAGATGCTCCCCCTCGGAGCCAACCAGCAGTTGTTCGAGATTATCGAGCAGGAGCAGCAGTTCGCGGGGGCGCAAAAACGTCAGCAGATCGGCCTCGGGCGGAGCGGCGCCACTGAGGGTCAGGCCGAGCGCATCGGCAATGGCCCCAGGCACAAGGTTGGCAGCAGCCACGGCCCCAAGGGGCACCAGCACCGCACCATGGGCAAACTGCGGGCCAAGGTCGGTAGCCGCTTGCAGGGCGAGGCGGGTTTTACCGATGCCACCGGGGCCAACAATCGTTACCAGGCGCACTGCCGGATCGGCAAGGTGGGTTTTGATCTGCATCAATTCGGTGCGCCGGCCAATCAGGCGAGCGGGCGGGGTCGGCACACTGAAGCGACGCTGTTCATCGGCCACTAACTGAGCTTCGAGGGTCGCAAACTGGGAGCCAGGGGTCTGATCAGGCGTCGTGTCACCAAGGCGGGCGAGCCGCACAAACGGTTCACGTTCAGCCTCAGCCAGGGCCAGGGCGCGGGCCAGATGCTCGGCAAGATCACGCGAAGGCCGCCGCCGTCCCGCCTCGATCGCCCGTAGGGTTGTCACCGCACAACCCGCAGCCTCGGCCAATTGTTCCTGGGTCAGATCCGCCAACCGCCGATAGCGCCGTAACAGATCAGGAAAGGTAGTCATAAGTTTATTCAGTTTAGCGTACCAAAAAACGACAGGCCAGACCCTTGACCTACAAGCATTATCGTGGGATTTGTGTCACTTTTGTGTCACTCTATCATAGCATACCCCCCTTGTATTCAGCCATAGGATGTGCTTAAATAGTTCCATTCCCCGGATCTTACAACTACATCCTAACCATGTTCATCGCTGGCAGCGAAGCGCACCAAGCAGTTACGCACCGATGCGTATGCTGCTTTAGCCGTGATCGCTCTCCCGTACTATCAGGAGGTGTATGTCTGACGTGCTGCTTGCCTGCATGATCAGCCAGGTCTCAGCGACGAGCCTGCGCGTCACCATAACCCGTGAACAACCAGGAACACCGCCCGAAAGCTCAAGTCTGGATCTCGTTTGGGATGTCGAGCAGCCTATCAACCCAACCACAACCATCGAAGGCAATCCGGTCGCCTATGGGCAGCAATTGAGCCAGTTGCTCTTTCAATCAGCCCTACGTGAACGACTGCTCAGTCTAGCCGAACGCTACGCTGACAAGACGGAAGGCTTGCGTTTTCAGATCCGGATTGACCCCAAAGCCCGGGCCTTGCATGCAATCTATTGGGAGACACTCACGCAACCCAACGATCCGAACCAGCCACTTTTTTTAAGTCGGCGCTGGCGCTGTTCGCGCCATCTATCAACCGAGGCAAGCCAACTCCGCGAACTTAGCCTGCCTGAGCGCCCGGCAATACGTGCGTTGGTAGCGGTTGCCAACCCGCCTGCGGCGGCGGTCTTTCACGATGCCAAGAGCCAGATTGATAGCACACAAGAGGTAGCGCGGGCCAGAGCCGCCCTGGGCAACTTTTCTCTGGAAGTACTTAGCAGCGAAACCGGAGAACTAGCAACGCCAAGTAACCTGCGGCGCAAGCTTAGCGCAGGCTTTCAAATTCTCTATTTGCTGTGTCATGGCGGTATTATCAGCGACACGCCCTACGTGTGGCTCGATGCTGATAGCGAGGCTCAGGATTATAAGCCTTATCCCGTCACGGATTTTGCTGCTGACATCCGTCAACTGGACCGTCCACCACTGCTGATCGTGCTGGTGGCTTGCCATAGTGGGAGTGCCAGCACCGCTGCGAACCCTGTACATGCGCTCGGGCCACTGCTGGCTCAGGCTGGCGTGGGAGCCGTTGTTGCGATGCACGGCCAGGTCGAAAGTACGATCACAACCCGTTTTCCAAGCGCCCTGTTCGAGGCTCTCGAACAATATCAGGGTGATCTTGAGCTTGCCATGGCCGAGGCGCGCCATGTGCTCTATACCCGTTATAAGCAACGTCAAGATCAGGACGAACTCTGGTGGCGGCCGGTGCTCTGGTCGCGCTTGCCCTGGGGCCGCTTATGGCAAGCCGCGCAAGCTCAAACCGATCTGCTGGCCCTGCTCAAAGCCCGCGACTTCGCTGGCTTGCTGGCGGCGGCCCAGACCGGGGCCGCTACTGGGTGGGACACGCCAAGCCTACAGCTGTACCGGGCCTTTGGGCTGCTCGCCAATACCCTGCCTGCGCGCGCTTCTGCCGATCAATGGAGTCAGGTCGAAGCAGCCTTGCTGGCAGCAGCCCGCAGCGAGGCCGCCTCAACCACGATCAGGGCTACGGCGTGGGCCCTGCTCCTGCTTGGAAGGATTGATCGGTACGTCCTGATGAAGCGCAGCATGCCAGCGCCAAAAGTGGCTGAGTTGCGTGCCGAGGTGGGGCGCTTTGCAGCCCATGAACGGCAGCAGGAACTGATTGCCTATTTTCCGACCACGCCCGCAGCCCGCACCTGGTTCGAGCGTTGGACGACGCCATAACGATGCGCGGAGAAAGAGGAGCAATGACCACGAACGAGATCGCGAGCGAAAGTCCACCCGCCCCACCTGCCCCAGTCTATGCGACGGAACTCTGGGACTACCTGGACACCATCGAGTACATGCCGAGTCGCCAGGATCGTGAGGCGGTGCTGGCGGCAGCCCAGCGCAGTGGCGACGACCGGCGGATCCAGATCTGGAACTACTTCTTTCGGATCAAGCCCGAGGATGTGGGACGGCCCCAACAAGCGGCGATTGCCAGCCTTAAACAGACTCGCAAACAGGTGATTGCCGAACACGAAGCGGCCACACGGGCCTTATCCGGACGGATCGAGCAACTCGAACGGGGTGTCAGCGCTTCGGAACAGTTCGATGCCGAACAAACAACACGTCAGGCTCGTAAAGCCGAACTCGAACAGATCATTCGCGATACTGGCCTGCGCTTCCGCCCCCATGGCCTGTATGTACTTGGGTTTGGCGGCATCGCCTCGTTGGTACTCAACCTAGGGGTGATCACATCGTTTTTGACCAGCCCATTTCGGGATGGGCCGGACATGCCCTTTGGAACTGCCTTTGGGACGTGGCTCAGCGGGGCGATCTTCTGGGCTTTTATCGGCTGGTTGGGGTATTGGTATGTGAACAATCAGCGCGTCGGCAAAGAGCAGAACGAGCTCAAGCGCATCCAGGCCCAGGAACGTGATGCGGAACGGCTGCGCCAGAATGCGATCAACCAGCACAAACTCGAGATCCCCAAACTCAAGGCCGAACTGGACGCCCGTGATGTTCAGTTGCGCCCACGAGTCCAGGAGTTCAGCAAACAGATCGATCACCTCCAGGCCATGATCGAAGCGCTCAAAGCCCAATTGCCCACCCCACCCAGTGATGCCCAAGTCATGGCTTGGCTCAAAGAAGACCTTGAGCGAGTACAAGCCAATGCCACCACCGAGATGAACTTGGATTGGATGGGCGAGCGCGAAGGAGGAGAGGAGACCGAGGTCAGCGGGCGGATTAAGCTCGTTGACCCCGATCCTGAGACCGGCGAGGAACGGGAGATTGCCAACCCGCTGGTCTTTATCGGTCCGGGCGAGTTGCAAGATCCCGAGCGCATTCCACCGCCGTATCGCCCGATCACACCCCAGACCATCGGACGCTTCAGCGAACTGACCAAGAGTTTTTCGACCGATCAACTGCGCGATCTGGTGCCACTCCTGCGCGGATTGGGCCAAAACGGCACCAATGGGCGCAGCCAGACCATCGTACAGACAGATAAGGCCAAGCACTTGCTGGCGCGCCGCGCTGCCTCAGCCGAAAATAGCTACCAGATCATGCATGGAGTCTACTACGTCCAGTATCTGTACATCGGTCATCACACCCTGACCTTGCACGAGTTCTTCTACGATTTCATCAGCGATAAAGTCACCTCGAAGCGGACGACCGAGCAGTACTATCACGACGTGGTCGCGATTGAACGTGCCCAGGAGTTCCGGGTCATTCCCCTGAGCTACGGCGACAATACGCAGAGTCTTGAGATCGAGGATGCGCCGACCTTCACGCTCATCCTGCCCAGTGGTGATCGGCGCACGGTAACCTTTTCCAACCGCGACTACCTGCTTGGTGTGATGGGCACGCTGCCGAGCAGCACCGGTAGCGAGGCTCAGCGCCTGGCCTTTGTCAAAGCGGAAATTGATGAAGCCCAGCACAATGCCGAACTCGCTGTGAGTGTGATCCAGCATGCCTTACGCAAGCACAAATTGCCGCCAGGAAACACCCAATGAACCGCAATACGATCATCTGCCAGGAGTGTGGCTCTCGCAATTTGCTGGGCGACCTGACCTGTGCCGAGTGCAAGGAGGTCTTGCCCCAGACTGCCGCTCCCCTTCCACCACCGATCACGACACCCTTGCCGCCACCCAAAACGACACCCTTGCCGCCACCGACGACAAGCCCGTTGCCTGCATTTCCCACGCCGTCCCTGCCCTCAAGTGCGCAGATGGCTTCGGCGCGTGACGGCCAGATCGAGGTCAGTCTGGACCGGCCAAACTATCTTGAGGCCGTACGCTTCCCGTTCCGCCAGCCCGATTGGCCGAATCGTTTATGGTTGCCAGCCCTGATCTTTTTTATCCCGGTGATCAACGTGATCATCATGCGGGGCTGGCGGCTCGAGATCACCCGGCGGCTCGGGCGTGGCTGGACGGATCGCCTGCCCGAGCCAAATGGGATTGTGCGCTACTTCTTCGATGGCCTGAAACTCTGGTTTATGACCGGGATCTACCTGATACCCCAATTCCTGATCTTATTATTCTTTGGTTTAGGCCCGATCGAGACCCTTTTTACGATCTTGGCCTGGCTGTTCAGCCCCGAGCGCACCTCGCTCTTTGGTTTGATCGGCCAAATTGGCCTGGGTTCGATCATTCAACTGATTGTGCCGCTCGTCTACTGGGCCTTGACCTATCCGCTTTACCGGATCGCAATGGTACGCTTTGCCTACACCGGTAGCCTTGCAGTCTTTTTTGATGTGCCAACCAACCTGACGATCGCACAAGAACACTTTGGACTGGTCGTGCGGGTTTATCTGTTTGAGCAATTGACGTCTGTTCTATTCGTGTTCTTAAGTTCACTGTTTGGTGTGACCGGCATTGGGGTGCTGGTCGTAGCGGGGGTGCTCTTCCCGGCCCAATACTGGACAACTGGCTACCTGTTCGGCTCACTTGCTGCGGTCGTGCAGTCACGCAAACTGGTCTGATCGGCGCTACCACAACCACTTGCCACAGGGACACAGCCTGCTGTGTCCCTTCGTTGCTTGAACCCAGATATGCTACAATCGCGCCGCAACGTGATCAGTGTGACCCAAAGCAAACCTAGATGCGCCCCACCCGGATTGTGGTAAAACTCGGCACGAGTGTTTTGACGGCGGGCAGCGACCGCCTGAACCGACCGTATATGGTGGGCCTGGCCCGTCAGGTGGCGACCCTGCGCGAGCAAGGTTGCCAACTTGTGTTGGTCTCGTCGGGGGCGGTGGCAGCGGGCCGCGAACGGCTGCACGCGCAGCCGGGCCAGCGCGCCCGCGCCAATGTGCCCTTGCGCCAGATGTTCGCGGCGGTGGGCCAGAGCCGCCTGATGCATCTGTACGAGCAATTGTTTGAACTGTACGGGTTGCAGGTGGCTCAGGCTCTGTTGACCCGTGACGATCTACGCGATCGGCGGCGCTATCTGAATGCCCGCAATACGTTGCAACTCTGCCTTGAACGCGGGATTGTACCGATTGTCAACGAGAATGATGCCGTCGTCACCGCCGAGATCCGCGTCGGCGATAATGATAATCTGTCGGCGCTCGTCGCCGGGTTGGTAGACGCCGATCTGTTGCTGATCCTGACCGATATTCCCGGCCTGTATAGTGCCGACCCGCGTAGTGATCCAAACGCCCGTTTGCTCACCGAAGTGCCCGCGATTGACGAGACGATTTGGGCCATGGCGGGCGGAGCCGGCACGGTGCGCGGTACAGGTGGCATGCGTACGAAGATCCAGGCTGCCGATCTGGCGACGCGGGCCGGGATCAGCGTCGTGATCACCGCCGGGGCCGAACCGGATGTATTATTGCGGGTTGCGAACGGCGAAGCACTTGGTACCCGTTTTCCGGCGGCGGCCAGTCGCCTCGATGCGCGCAAACGCTGGATTCTGGCCGAAACAGCCCGCCAGAGTCGCCTGGTGGTGGATGGCGGGGCGGTCCGGGCGCTAAGTCACGAGGGCCGTAGTTTGTTGCCGGCCGGGGTGGCGGCGGTCGAAGGCGATTTTGATCGCGGGCAGACGGTGCGGATCTATACCACTGATGGGCGCGAAGTGGCGCGTGGTCTGACCCAGTACCGTTCGGCCGATGTGCGGGCGATTCGTGGCCTGCGCTCAAACCAGATTGCCGAAACGCTCGGCTACGATTATGGGCCAGAGATTGTGCATCGTGATGATATGGTGGTGTTGTAATGGAGGCCGGGGGCTGCCTGCGGCAGCCCCCG
>JBLWKA010000043.1:0-39009 GCA_048381555.1 Oscillochloridaceae bacterium umkhey_bin13 | reverse complement strand
CCTCAAGATGAGTACTCTCGCTGGTATAGCCAGGTAAGACTCCCAGGAGATGACTGGGGCAAGCGGCCAGAACTGGACGCGTGGTAACACGTGCAGGTGACTGGTGCGCAGAGTCGAGGGCTTCCCTCTCTAACCGCCTGGGGCTGAACCCCGGCGAAGGATCAGATTGTTCGCTTCATTCAACGCACGTCAGTTGGGAGGGTAGGGCTTGCCCTGTCCCCCACCATTGGGTGTGTGTGTAGCGTGGTGGAACCACCCCGTCCCATCCCGAACCGGGTCGTGAAACGCCGCAGCGCCGATACTACTGGGGCCTGAGCCCTGGGAACGTAGGTCCACGCACCCTGCCACATCAGAAACCCCGTACCATCTTTGGTGCGGGGTTTTTTGTGTCTGCGCGGGTTGCCGCTTACTCTTCGACCGGGCGGGGGGCCCAACTCTTGCGGAGTAACGGCCAAGCCCGCCAGAGGTATTCGAGCCCGGATACGACCGTCCAGCCTACCGCAAGGCCCATCACCAACGGCCATAGCCCTAAGATGGGCAGCAGCGCTCCATCCAAAAAAGTGCCGAAGAGGCTACCCCGCTCAGCGCTGAGGGCAAGCAGGCACCAGACGAGGGCTACGACGGTGACTACGAGTTTCTGTTTGCCTAATTGGCCTGCCGAAATGACGATCCCTTCGGCGGCGGCAAATGAACGCAAACCCGAAACGATAAATTCACGCACGATAATCACAAACACGACCCAGGCCGATAGGGTGCCGGTTTGAACCAGTGGCACTAAGGCCCCCGTGACAAAAATTTTGTCGCTGATCGTATCTAAGAAGATGCCGAGAGGTGAAACGACTTTGAGGTGACGGGCAAGTTTGCCGTCGGCCATATCGCTTAAGGCCATAATCACGAGCAAAATTGCAGCCCAGATGTCGGCCGCAGGCTGGGTTTGCAAAATAAGCCAGACGAGGAGTGGCGTGCTGAGGATGCGAAACAGGCCCAGCAAGTTTGGTACGCTGCGGACACTCAACAACATAGGACTGTCCTGTAACTGGTTCAATGACCCCAACACTGGGGCTTCGGGCGGATTATAGCATAGCGCTTCGCCGCTTCTTGGGCCGAAACGAGTCTGGAAAAGCCCGTATGGTATAATTTACGCTAAGCGTATGAGCGCTGCCCCTGTCTCCCCAAGTCTCTGCCCTCTGAATCATATGCTCGTCTTGTTGCCTTTGCTTGCCCTCGCTCATTGAGGGGTGGGCTGTCGGTTTAGACTGCCTCTTTGGATGGGTGAGACCTCATTTTTCGTATGACAGCCATCCTTGATCAAGTCAACCAACTTCTTGCGGCGGCGGTACTGATTGTCACCTTCTCGCTGCTGGTCTATATCGCCATGCAAAATTGGCGAAATGATACGGCGCGGGCGTTGTTAGTGCTGCTGACCGGGGTGGTGATCGCATATGGTGGTGATCTGTTGATGGCCCGGGCGACCCGTCCGGCGACCCTTGAGTTCCTGGGGCGGGCCCAGTGGCTGGGTATTGCAATTGTTCCGGCGGGCTATCTGCATCTTGCGAATGCCCTGTTTGCCCTGAGTGATCGCCAGGCTCTGGCTGCCCGCTATCGCTGGAGTGTCTATCTGGCCTATCTGGGGAGTGGGGCCTTCTTTTTGTTGGTCGCACTCGGCACGAATCTGGTCGTGAGTGGTGAACTACCCAGTGGCCCAATCGTTCAGTTCCAGCCTGGCCCGCTCTTTTGGTCGTATGTGCTGTTTTTTATCACCGGGGCGATAGTGGCCCTGGTTGCGATCATTTCGTCACAGCGCAGTGCACTTTCGTCAACTCAACGCCGCCGCTTGACCTACCTCGGGGCGACCTTTGCGGCCCCTGGGATTGGGGTTTTCCCGGTGCTGGTGGTAGGTGCGCCCACGGCTGTGCCAACGAGTGCGATCTTCATCCTGCAAGCATTTGCAAGTGTGACGGTGGCCCTGATGATTACGGTCATGACCTATAGTGTGGCCTTTCAGGGCGTGCTACTGCCGGATCGCCTGATCAAGCAAGATTTTTTGCGCTGGTGGCTCTATGGCCCATTTGTGGGGATCGTGATTGTGCTGTTTATGCAGGTCTTGCCCCTGTTTGAACATCTGCTAGGCCTGCCACAGTATACCTTGCTGACCTTTGGTGTCATGGTGATGACGGTGTTGATGCCCCTGTTTGTGAGCCGAGTCAAACCCTACCTTGATGCGCTGGTGTATATGCAGGATCAGGACGAGATTGATTACCTGCGCAACTTGCCCCGGAGTACCTTCACCCGGACTGACCTGCGGACGCTGCTGGAAAATTCGTTGGTGGCGATCTGTGGCGCGTTGCGGGTCGAAACAGGCTTTGTGGTGGTTCCCGGCGAAGGGAGTTATACGATTCGGGCGGTCTGTGGGCCACGCCGTGATGTTAAACGGTTTGTGGCCGAGTACCCCCTGGATACGATTGTGCCCCAGATCGAGCAACTGCCAGCGCGGATGCGTGATACCCTGCCACCAACCGATGCGTTTATTTCGGCGGGTGGCTTCTGTCTGCTGCCCTTGCGTAGTCCCGATGGGCTGTTTTTGGGGGCACTGGCGATCGCTTATCCCCCGGAACAGTTGCGCCAGGGAGGTGATCTATCAGCCGAAACCCGCCAGTTGATTAGTGTGCTGGCCCATCAAATGGAGTTGGCCCTCTCGACGGTGCAGATGCAACAGCAGATCTTTGATGCTTTGCGTGGCCTTGGCCCCGAAATGGAGACGCTGCAACAGATTTCGAGTCGCTTAGAACAGGCAACTCCAGCGACCCTTTCGACAATCGAGGGCGATCTGGTCTTGAACCCTTCGTTTCCTCAATTGGTCAAAGAGGCCTTGACTCAGTTTTGGGGTGGTCCAAAACTGGCCGATAGCCCGCTGCTTGGCCTGCGCACGGTGCGCCGGGTGATCCAGGCCCAGGGGGGCAGTCCAACCCGGGCGCTGCAGGCCGTCTTGCGTCAGGCGATTGGCAATTTGCGCCCCGATGACCAACTTGATCCCTCGGCTCAGGAATGGTTGCTCTACAATCTGTTGGAAGGTCGTTTTTTGCAACGCAAGACCGTGCGCGATGTGGCCCATCGGCTCGCCATGAGCGAGTCGGACTTCTATCGTAAGCAGCGGGTGGCAATCGAAGAGGTGGCCCGCCAATTGGTGCTGATGGAGGAGGGCGAGCGTTGAGGGTGCTGCTGGCCGAGGATGAGCCTGATATCCAATTGATTACGCGGATGGCGTTGGAGGATGCCGGGTATCATGTGGTGGCCGTGAGCGATGGGGAACAGGCGCTCGCAATGGCCCAGCAGGAGGTCTTTGATGTGATCCTGCTTGATGTGATGATGCCGCGGGTTGATGGTTTTACCACTTGCGCCCGCTTGCGCGACGATCCCCGAACCCGCTATGTGCCAGTGATCTTCTTGACGGCGAAGTCCCAGGAGATCGAAGTTGAACATGGCCTGGCCCTTGGTGCGGCTGGGTATATTGTGAAGCCGTTTGATGTGTTTAGCTTGGCCGAACGGATTCAGATCTTATTAGCATCCTAAAACTATGAAGGCAACCCGCCGTAATCAGCATGGGCCAGCAGCAGTTACCGGGCAGTTGCTTCAGGCGACCCGGCAGTTGTTGCGTGCCACAACGGCGGAGGAGGTGCGTTCCCTCCTGGTAGTGACTTTGCAGGAGGCACTGGGCTGTCGTGATGTGGCTTGGTATGTGCTGGTCGCCGATGCGACCCTGGCCCTGAGCCCGGATCAGCCCCTCCTGACGCCTGGCCTCTTCCCAGCGCAGGTTGGGTTAACACCTGCGCTGGGAAGAGGCCAGGCGGCCCTCGCTGAAGTGCAGGATGTTCCGCCCCTTGTACCCCTAACGACCCAGGCGGAGGGTTTGTTGGAACTGGTCTGGTTGCGCGGGGCCACGGCGCTGCATGGGGCCATGGTTATCGCTGCTGAACCAGTTTCCAGTCGTGGATCGGCTTGGGCGCAGCAGGTAGGGGCGTTGGCCGCTGATGCCGCAGTTGCGCTTGATCGGTTATTGCCAGCCCTGCCAACAACAATGACCCCAACCATGCATGGGGCGATTAGTGCGCTGACTGATGTAGGTCTGTTGTACGGGGGCGTCCTGGATCGTTTGCTCGGCGCACTCTTGGGGCAGATCCTGGACAATTTGCAGGTGGCGGGTGGCGCGATCTACCTGGCAACAGCCGAACCAGATCAGTTGACGTTGGCGGTGTCGGCCCGTGGCCCTAATCCGTCTGTGGTGACCCACGTGCATGAATTGTGGCAGCCACCTGCTGCCGAACAGACGCTGTTGCAAGCCCGCGAAGTGGCCCGTCAGCGAAGCACAGTGTTGATCACCCGGGCGGCCCCGTTGCGCACGCCGGAAGCCACGATTCTGGCCTTGGAGTTGACCCACCAGGGGCTGAGTAGCCTGGTTGGTGTGCCGATGTTGGCAGGCGGATGGCTGACCGGGGTGCTGCAGGTGGTGACGCATGGCCCGCTCTTGAGTGAGGCGCAAGTCCAGTTGTTGCGCATTCTGGCCCATCTGTCGGCGGTGGCAATCGAAAATGTGCGCGTGATCAACCAGGCGCGGGCCGATCAAGAGCGGACGCGGGCAGTGGTTGATGCTAGCAATGATGCGATTCTGATGCTTGATGAGCGCCGCCGCCCGATGATAGTGAACCGGCGCGCCCGGTTCTTTTTTGGTTTGACTGAGCATGATCTGCTGGGCAAGAGCTTTGATCAACTGGGCGTGGTCTTTCAACGGATCTTTGAGGACGGCTCACGCTTCAGTAGTTGGCTCGAACAATTGTTACACACCCAGAACGAGCGGGCGGTGGAGGAGTTTGGCGTCCTGAACCCCGAGCCGCGTTTGCTCCAGTGTTATTCGGCTCCGGTGATTGGCCCGCATGAGCACTATTTGGGGCGCATTCTGGTATTTCGTGACATCACGCGTGAGCGCGAGGTGGAGCGAATGAAGAATGATTTTGTTTCGATGGTGAGTCACGAACTGCGGACGCCATTAACCAGTATTCAGGGAGCGTTGCAGTTGGTGATCGGGCGTCCGGGGGCGCAGTCGCGTTTTGGGATTGAATTACCAGCCCAGGCGCGTGATTTACTGGGAATATCGCTGGCCAATACCGAGCGACTGATCCGGCTGATTAATGATATTCTGGATATAGCGAAGATCGAACAAGGACGGATCCAACTGCGGCGTGAGGCGTTGGCCCCCGATGAGATCTGTCGGAGTGCGCTTGCGGCCATGCAAACCTTTGCCGATGATCACGAGATTAGCCTGGAACTGCGGCTCCCGGCCCGTTTGCCGCTGGTATTTGTTGATCGTGACCGGACGCTCCAGATCTTGATTAACCTGCTTTCGAATGCGATCAAGTTTTCGACTGCAGGGCAGCGGGTTTTGCTCAGTGTGGCGCATGATGGGGCGATGCTGCGGATTGCGGTGCAAGATTGGGGCCGGGGCATTCCGTTGGAAGATCAGGATCGTCTGTTCGAGAAGTTCCAGCAGATTGATAGTTCGAGCACCCGTGATGCGGGCGGGAGCGGGCTCGGTCTGGCGATCAGCCGGGCGTTGGTCGAAGAGCATGGTGGCCGGATGTGGATCGAGAGTGAATTGGGCCGGGGCAGTATCTTTAAATTTACGCTGCCACTTGCACCGGGAGCCGAACCGGGGGAAGCGGTGACGCCACGGTTGCGGGCGCTGGTGGCCGAACTTGATCCGACCCGGCGCTTAGGTCTGGCAACGGCCCTGAGTGCGCAGGGCTGGGAGGTGCAGACAGTTGCGACGCTGGCAATGCTGCAACAGCTTGCCGGGCAGGGCGAATTTAGTCTGGTGGTGCTGGGTTGGCCGTTGGGGGATGAAGGTGCACCCCTGTTGCCGGCGATCCAGGCCCTGCCCGGCACCGTCGAAGTCCAGATCCTGGTGCTGACTGATCAGCCCCCTGCGGCCCTACCGCGTCGGGCTGTGACCATGCCCCGGAATGCGACTCCTGCCGAAGTTGTGGCCCGGGCGTTGCAGTTGCAAGCAGCCTGGCACCCCCATGTGCTGGTCGTTGATGATGATCCCCATGTGCGCCCGGTGCTGGCGCGGCTGCTGCAACGCAATGGGATGCGGGTGACGCAGGTCGCTGATGGCTATGCGGCCCTCGCAACTGTCGAACGTAACCGCCCTGATGTGATTTTACTCGACATAAAAATGCCCGGACTGGACGGCTTCGAGGTGCTACGGCGCTTGAAAGCCAATCCAGCCACTGCGGCGCTGGCCGTGATTATCTTGACGGCGAATGATTTGAGTGAGCCAGCGCGGGCGCAAGGCCATGCCCTGGGCGCACGGGCTTTTTTAGAAAAACCCGTAGCCTACGAACGCTTAATTAGTGCCGTAAACGATGTGATTGCTACCGATGCTGCGTTATGAGTAGTCTGCCACCAGAACTTGACCAGTTGATCCATGCCCTGTCGTCACCGCTTACCACGCTGCAAGGCTCGGCGCAGTTGTTGCGGCGGCGTTTGACCCAGGGCGGGCTGGCTCAACATGCCTTGCTGTTAGAAGCCATGGAGCGGAGCATTGTGCGGTTGCGGCGGGCCTGCGATCTGATCGTGAGTTATGCCCGGATTGAGCCGGAGCATGTGCGGATCGAGATTCCATTTGCGGCATTGAGCCAGCTAGCCCGCCCCAGTCTACCGCTTGCGCCTGCTACGTATCCTGTGGCTGCACCGCCGGTACTGGCCCCAGATCAGGTGCTTGCCACCCAGATCGTTTTGATCGCGGCGGCCGAAGGATTACCGCTGCCGGTGGTGACGATGCTTGAGGCGCGTGGGCATCATATAGCGCTGGCGACGGATGCGGCGAGTGGACTGGATCTGACCCGCCTGCTGCGCCCTGGGCTGGTACTGGTTGATCCGAGTGCGGCTGGTGATCTGAGCACGGCACTCCAGATCCTACGTGAAGATCCCGACACCAAAATGATTCCGCTGGCGTTGCTTGGGCGACTGACGGGCTTTGATTATGGCAGTTTGCCGATCACTCTGCTGCCTGTTGATGCGACCGAGGCAACCAACCAGACGGAGCGGCTGATCCAGACCGGGTTGCTCGGTCGCTCTAATCAGCCCCATATTCTGATTGTGGACGATGAACCCGATATCGCTGAGGTGATCGCACTGCAACTGGCTGATGAAGGCTATCAGACCACCCAGGTCTATAGTGGCACCGAGGTGCTGCAATTGGTGCGGCGTCAACCATTTGATCTGATCCTGCTTGATCTACTGTTACCCGATCTGGACGGATTTACGGTACTCGGTGGGTTGCGGGCTCAACCCGAAACCCAATTGACCCCGATCATTCTGGTTTCGGCCGTGAATGCACCTTCGGATAAGGTGCGGGGCTTTCAAATCGGGGCCGATGACTATATCACGAAGCCGTTTCGCGCTGATGAGTTACGGGCCAGAGTGCAGGCCGCCCTCCGGCGGAGCGAACGTGAGGGTGGGGCGAACCCTTCGACCCGCTTGCCGGGCAATATTGCGATCGAGCGGGCGATCAGTCAGCGGATTGCGCAGGGCCTATCGTTTGTGGTCTGCTACTGCGATATTGATAACTTCAAAGCCTATAATGATACCTATGGCTTTTTGAAGGGTGATGCGGTGATTCAGCGCACGGCCCAGATTTTGCTCGATGCCGTGCGCCTGCATGGCAACCCCGATGATTTTGTGGGCCATATCGGCGGTGACGATTTTGTAGTCATCAGTACACCTGAGCGGGTCGCGGCGATCAGTGCTGCGGCGACGGCTCGTTTTGATGCGACCGCCCCGTTGCTCTACGATCCGCAGGTGCGCGCCCGTGGGATCCTGAACGGCCTGGATCGCCAGGGCCGCCCCACCGAGTTCCCGCTGGTCAGCATTACGATCACCGCCGTTAGTAGTGATTATGAGCCATTTCGGCATCCCGGCGAGGTAGCCCAACGTTCGGTCGAGATCAAGAAGCGGGGCAAGCGCATCCCCGGGAGTATTTACCTGAGTGAAGGGTAATTTGACACTGATCGAACCTATGAAGTATACTCCCGCCTAGCATTAACCCCAGGTTAACCAGGAACGCCAGCAATGTTGCTCTGCACGGGGCGTCGCAGCCCCGCCTCCGTGCTTCTCTGTCAGTGCCGACAGCACCGTGTGTGCTGTCGGCCTGTGTTTTGGTTGGCCCGTGCAAATGCTCAGAGGGAGTGGTTATGCGTCAGTTGTCTGTCCGTGTCGGTGTCCTGTTGGTCGTGCTGCTTGGTCTGCTGGCTGCCTGTGGGCAGACCCCGGCGGCGACGCCACCCACCACGGTGCCAGCCGCACCCGCCGAAGAGTTTGTCTTCGGAATGGTGTTGGTTGGGCCCACCAATGATGGCGGTTGGAACCAGGCCCATTTTGATGCCGCCGCCTATGTCGAGGCGAACGTTCCGGGTACGCGCTTTATCTTTATTGATAAGGTCAACCCGGCTGATCGGCCCAATGTGACGGTTGAGCAGGCGATCGAGGAGTTGATTAGGCAGGGCGCGCAGTACATCATCACGAATAGCGCCGAGTTTGCTGATGGCACGAATGTGGCCGCGGCGGCCCATCCCGAGGTCTTCTTCCTGCACGCTTCGGGTGATGGGGTCTTGACCGGGGCCTCACCGTCGAATGTGACCAATCTGATGGGGCGCATGGAGTACGGCAAGATGATGTCGGGTTGTGCGGCCGCGCTCCAGAGCAGCACCGGCAAGATTTCGTACCTGGGACCGCTGATCGATCCCGAAACCCGTCGCCTCGTGAACTCGGCCTACCTGGGGGCCAAATACTGTTGGGAGAACTACCGGGGCCAGCCGGCCGACAGTTTGCAGTTCCAGGTGACCTGGATCGGGTTCTGGTTCAATATTCCTGGGGTCACGCTGGATCCGACCAAGGTGGCAACCGACTTTATTGCCTCGGGCAGTGATGTGATCATTTCGGGGATTGATACGACCGAGGGGATTGTGGAGGCCAATAAAGCCGCGCAGGCTGGCAATACCGTCTGGGCCGTGCCATATGATTACAAAGAGGCCTGTGCCCAGGGCGAGGCGGTCTGTCTTGGGGTGCCGTTCTTCAATTGGGGCCCGCGCTATACCGAGTTGATCACCGAAGCCCGTGATGGTCAGTTCCAGCCGCGCTGGGAGTGGCTCGGCCCAGATTGGGGCGACATCAACAATCCCGATACGAGTATGATCGGCTTTGCGAAGGGGCCGGCCTTGACGGCCGAAAACGAGGCCATCCTGGCCGAGTTTATTGCCAAACTGGCCGATGGGAGCCTGAATCTCTTCAGTGGCCCGCTCTACTTCCAGGATGGGAGCGAGTTTGTGGCGGCAGGGGCCGTGGCTACCGATGAGCAGATCTGGAATACGCCCCAGTTGCTTCAGGGGATTGATGGGCAGAGCGCACCCTGATCGCGGCTTCTTGGGAGCCGATCCGACTGATCGGCCTGAACCAGTTGGGTTGGTAGTATGGAAGTGGCCGTCCATCATTTGACCAAATGCTTTGGCAGCCTGCGTGCAAACGACGGGCTGTCATTGCATTTTGCGGGCGGGACGATCCACGGGGTGCTTGGCGAAAATGGGGCGGGCAAAAGCACCCTGATGAAGCTGATTGCGGGTTTCCTGCGGCCTGACCAGGGGACGATCATGTTTGATGGCCGGGCTGTAGGCCGCCTCGATCCCGGGACGGCGTTGCGGGCCGGGGTGGGCATGGTGCATCAGGATCCGCTGGACGTGCCCGCGTTTAGTGTGCTCGAAAATCTGCTGTGTGCCGCACCCCGTTGGGCCTTGCCGACGCGGGCCGAAGCGCGGGCGACGCTCCAGGTGCTGGCCGAGCGGCTTCAGTTTCCGCTTGATCCCGAGGCCCCGGTGGCGAAATTGAGTGTCGGCCAGCGTCAGCAACTCGAAATTGTGCGCCTGCTGGCCTGTGGGGTGCGGACGCTGATCCTTGATGAGCCGACCACGGGGATCACGGCGGCCCAGGCCCGGGCGCTGTTTGCGGCGCTGCGCCGCCTGGCCGCCGAGGGCAATGCGGTCTTGTTTGTCTCGCACAAGCTCGATGAGGTCGCCGAGTTGTGTCAGACGGTGAGTGTGTTGCGGGCAGGCCAACTGGTGGCTCCGCAGTTGACGATGCCGCAACCGCAGCCGCATCTGCTTGGGCTGATGTTTGGCCATGCCGCCTGGCAAGCCCAGACTGATCAAGCCGATCCGCTGCCTGCTGAACCTTTGGCACCGGGTGTGGCTACGGCTTCGGCGCACCCTTCTATGGAAGTGACCGCGCCCCCGCCTGAGCCCCCGCCTGACCCGGCTTTGCCAACCTGGGAATTGCGTGGAGTCAACGCCCGTGAGGGTGCCGTCAGTTTGCATCAGGTCAATCTGGTATTGCCTGCCGGCCGGGTCGTAGGGCTGGCGGGGCTTGATGGGAGCGGTCAACAGATTCTGTTGCGCCTGCTGGCCGGGCGTATGCGTCCCGAAGTAGGCCGGATCTGGGTTGGTGGTGCCGACCTGACCGAGGCCAGCGCACGCGCCTACCGTGCGGCGGGGATCGAGTACCTGCCTGCCGATCGGATGCTCGATGGCGTGATTGGGCAGCTAAGCCTGAGCGAGCATTTTGCCTTGCTGCAGGGGGCTGGGATGCGGGTTGATCGGCATACAGCCGCACAGCAGGCCGAGGCGGCGATTGCCGCGTATGCGATCAAAGCGACCCCGAGTACCCCCATCGAGCGGCTTTCGGGGGGCAATCAGCAGCGAGCGATGCTGGCCTTAGTGCCGCCTGACTGCCGGGGTCTGGCCTGCGAGCAACCGACACGCGGGCTGGATGTGGCCTCGCAACGGGCGATCTGGCAACGGCTGCTGGCCCGCCGAGCGGCGGGCTGCACGATCGTGTTTGCCTCGACCGATCTGGATGAGGTGCTGGAATATAGTGACGAAGTGATCGTCTTTTTTGCCGGGCGGCTTTCGCCGCGCCTGCCCCGCCACGAGTTGAGTGCGGCCCGTTTGGCTGAGTTGATCGGCGGGGTCGGTTTTGCGGAAGGATGAGCCATGGATCAATCAGAGCCGTTGCCAACTCAGGCTGCCATGCTTTTACCCCGTGAACGGCGGGCGCTGCCCCCGCTGGCCGCCTTTGGCCTGGCCCTGGTTGGGGCGCTGGGCCTGACCACCCTCGCCTTGATGAGTGCCGGGGTTGCGCCCTTGGCGGCGTATCGCATCCTCTTCTTTGGGGCCTTTAGCTCGCCGAGTCGCTTCAGTGATATGGTAATGCTGGCGACGCCGCTGATCTTGTGTGCTGGTGGTTTGACTCTGACCTTTGCCGCTGGGTTGTATAACCTGGGGGTTGAGGGCCAGGTCGTGATGGGGGCGGTCGCGGCGATGATCCCGCTCCGGCTGCTGCCCGAATTGCCACCGCCTTTGCTCTGGGCGCTGTGTTTTGGCTGTGCGGCCGCAGGTGGGGCACTCTGGGCCTTATTGGCGGCAGGGCTGCGCCTGGGGGCGCGGGTCAGCGAGATTTTTGCGGGCCTGGGTTTGAATTTCCTGGCGAGTGGGGTTGCGCTGTACCTTATTCTTGGGCCATGGCGACGTGAGGGGGCTGCGGCGGCTTCGGGGACGGCGCTGTTGCCGCGTGAGGTATGGTTGCCAACGCTTGGCACGCTGCGTCTGGCCCCTCTGGCTCCCATGATTGCCCTGCTTGCGATTGTGATCGTCTGGTGGGTGTTGCGGGCGACCCGTTGGGGGTTGGAGGTGCGGGCGGTGGGGTTGAATGGCGCGGCCGCAGATCGTTTGGGCGTGCCAGCACCCCAACGGATGGCCCAGGCGATGGCAGGGTGTGGAGCGTTGGCGGGTCTGGCCGGTGCGCTTCAGGTGCTCGGGGTGTTTCACCAATTGGTGCCGAATATCTCGAGTGGGGTTGGCCTGCTAGGGTTGTTGGTAGTCTTGTTGGTGCTGGCCCGGCCGATCTGGGTTGTACCGGTAAGTGTGGTGTTTGCCAGTTTTACGGTGGGGAGTGTGCAGCTACCGTTGGCGCTGGGGGTGGATAGCAGTATCGCCGGGGTCTTGCAGGCGCTGCTGGTCTTGGCGGCCTTACTTGCCCGGGGCTTGGTGCGGAAATAAAGTTCCAGTTGGGACATCACTATGGATCAGTTGACGCGTGATCTGGCCGCTGTGCTGGCCGCAGGCTCCCCGTTGATCTTTGCGACGATGGGGGCGCTGCTGGGTGAGCGGGCCGGGGTGATCAATCTGTCGCTCGATGGCACGATCTTGCTGGGGGCGATGGCCGGGTTTACCGTCGCGCTGGCGGTGGGCAACGTGCCACTCGGCTTTGCCGTGGCGGCGCTGGTTGGGGCGATGATGGCGCTCATCCTTTGTGGCTTGAGCCTGAGCCTGGGCCAGTCGCAGACGGCGGTTGGCTTTGTGCTGGCCCTTTTGGGCACCGAGCTCTCGTCGTTTTTTGGGGCACCAGTGGTACGGGTGCCCGGGCCGTCGGTGCCGTTTCAGCCGATCCCGGGGCTGAGCCAAATCCCAGTCTTGGGGCCAGTGCTGTTTAGCCATAACCTCATGATCTATGCGAGTCTGTTACTGACGCCTTTGGTCTGGTGGATCCTCTTTCGGACTCGGCTGGGCTTGACGATCCGGGCCCTGGGCGAACGGCCGCAGGCCGCCTATGCGCGGGGCGTGCCGGTGACGCGGGCGCGCTACCTGACCGTGATCGTGGGCGGTGCCCTGGTGGGGATTGCCGGGGCGGCCTATTCGCTCGATCTGAAGCAGGGTTGGTCGTACCGCCATACATTCGGGATTGGCTGGATCGCGCTGGCAATTGTGATCTTTGGGGGGTGGCGACCCTGGCGGGTGGCGCTGGGCTGTTACCTGTTCGCAGCACTCGAAATTGTAGCCCTACGTTCGCAGCGCTCCCTGGCGGGGATTCCGACCCAGGTGTTTCAAGTGGCCCCGTTTGTCCTCATGATTGTCGTGCTGGCGTTGGTCAACCTGGCCGCGAGTCCGGCAAGCCAGCGTCGGATCGCCGCCTTGCCAACTGCCTTGCGGCGGCCAGTCGCGGCGGTGGTGGGGCGTCTGGCGGCACCCGCACCAGCAGCGCTCGGCAAACCGTTTGAACGACCCTGATCGGGTTTTGGGCATTGGATGTACTGCTTCACATGGTTGGCACGGTGCGCCCCTTCCGGCCCCCCACCCCCCCCCCCCCCCCCCCCGCGGGGGGGGGGGGGGCGCCCCCCCCCCCCCGCGCCCCCCGCGCGCCGCGCCCCCCCCCCCCCCGGGGGGGGGGGGGGGGGGGGGGGGGGGGGGGGGGGGCGAACGGGATGTGCCAATCTCATGAAACAGTACATTTAAATCTACGGACGCACGGCTTAATCCGCCACCATCACCTGGTTGCGACCGGCGCGTTTGGCTTTGTACAGCCCAGCATCGGCCCGGGCCAGCAGGTAATCCAGGGTCTCGTTGGTATGGGTCAGGCTGGTGACCCCGACACTCAAGGTGAGTAGCAGGCTGGTCTCGTTGGCCGTGAGCGGATTGGCCCGTAACTGCTGGCGCACCCGTTCGAATACCCTGACGGCCTGGGCCTGATCAGTATCTGGCAACAACAAGACAAACTCGTCGCCGCCAAAGCGTGCCAGCACATCACCGGTACGAATCTGGCTCTGAAAGACCGCGCTGACCATTTGCAGGGCCCGATCCCCGATCGCATGGCCGCAGAAGTCATTGATCTGTTTGAAGTGATCGAGGTCAATCACCGCCAGGCTAAGGCGGCGGTGCTGAGCCTGGGCCTGCCCAAGCACGAGTTCGGCCTGGTGCAGAAAGGCGCGGCGGTTGGCGAGGCCGGTCAAGGCATCGGTGCTGGCCTGGTGTTGTAACTCTTGTTCGAGTGCCGTGCGCCGGGCAATTTCGGCTTCGAGGGCACTATTGCGTTGTTGGTAGTTCTGGGCTGCCTGGCGCATCTGGGCCAGTTGGTTGACAACTTCGAGGTTCTGCAGCCGGGCCATGTTTTGTTCGTTAAACACCTGTTCCTTGAGCCGGTGGAACTGTTTGTAGTGGCTCAGGGCCATTTGCCAATCGCCCGTCGTCTCGTACAGGTTGGCCAGCGCTTCGTGACAGCGGTAGCGGTAGAGCGTATGGTCAAGCGCTTCGGCCTGTTGCAGGCTGTCCTCGAAGGCTGCCAGGGCTGCTGCAACTTGGTTCGAGCGCTGGTAGATCTGGCCGAGGGCGATCCGCGAAACCATGCCAATATAGGGGCTTCCGACCTCTTGGGCGACCGGCAACGAGGCTTCGAGCGGGGCAATGGCTTCGGCATAATGGGCCTGATCGGCGTAGACCTGGCCCAGGGTATGCAGGGTATAGGCTTGCCAGAAACGGGATTGCACGGTCTGGGCATAGGTATGGGCCGCTTCGGCGCTGGCGAGCGCTTCGCTGGCGCGGCCCTGTTTGGAATAGGCTTCGGCGCGGTTGATCAGCACCTTGCAGCGACTGTAGTGGTTGTCCTGCGCGATGTAGATCGCTTCGGCCTGGGCATAGGCTTCCAGGGCTTGATCATACTCGGTCAGCCGAAAAGCCGTAACCCCCAACACATTGAGCGCGTCAGCAGCCAGATTGTATTGATCATGGGCCACGGCACTGTGCTGGGCGCGTTGCAGCCAATCCCGGGCTTCGGCTAGATTCGCTAAGTTCAGTTGGGCACGACCGAGCGCCAGGTATAGGTCGGCCCACCCATCATAGTCCGTCAGGTGTTCAGCCTGAGTCAGGGCGGTCAAACCCTGGCCAAGAGCCAGGCTAAAATGGCTGAGCCAGACATGGCAATGGGCCTGCTGCACCAGGGCCGTGACCAAATTGAACTGATCACCGCCCTGTTCGGCCTGGCGCTGCGCCGTTTCGGCCAGCGCCAGGGCCTGTTGGGGATTGTGTTCACGCAAGGCGCGTGCTTCGGCGTTCAGGGTCGAGGGAACCATTTGTTAGGTACCTTGGGCCAACGCCCCCTCAACAATCTCCAGGCTGACTTCGCTGAGTCCCCGGGCGCGGGCGGCTTGCTCGGCTGCTAAGCGGATGCTGCGACTGGCACTGATGCGAGCCAGGAACGGGACGGCATCGAGGGCCGTGTTCAGGCGATCCTGGGCTTCCTGGCTCCATGCCATGGTCGTCGCACTCGCAGCAACGGTATTGGGTGGCCCAGCTTGGGCCGTCGGGGGTGGGCCCTGGGGCGGGCCTGATGGCGGGCCACCGGAACCACGCGGGGCCGCGATCTGTTCGACGGGCAGGAAGTTAAAGACCACATCGTAGAACCGGTTGACCAGTTCTTGCATCAAGTTGGCCGCTCCGGCATAACCCATAAAAGGTGTGCCAGTAGTGCGGCGCACGACCGGCCCCGGAAAGGTCGCCGGAATAAACTGGGTCGCCCGTGAGCCGGCCTCGGACAGATAGATCTTCTCGTTGATGCTGCCAAAGACGAAGGCCGGCGCTTTGGCGTGCAGACGCTTGCGAATCTCAATATTGTCCGGCTCGTCTTCGCGGCGCGGGCGGCCCGAACTCCAGACCACCTTCATGCCCAGTTCGTCGCCTAAAAATTGGCGCAAGCCTTCGACATAACTGCGCGCTGCCACGATTGCACAGTCCACCGTGGCGAACCAATCGCTCTGCGGTCCCCGCCAGAGATCCCAGACCGGCTGGAGGGTGGTACGTTTTTCGTGGTTGATGAAGGCTTCGACCTGTTCGGGTGGTGCACCAATCAATTGACCAAGCTCGCGCAAGAAGTTGGTTGTGCCAAAGACCCCGAAGGGCGCAAACAGTTGGGGGCGTCCGAGCGCATCAGCCAACGGTTGGCCAAACTCACGGTACAGGACCACATTGACTGCCGCATCGGCAAGCCGCGGGGTCACGGCGAGACTGCCCTCGTAGGGGTAGACCAGATTGATCTGGCCGCCAATCCCCTCAATCAGGCGGCGGATCTCGTGCAGGTCGGCGGGTGCATTAAAGCAGCCCAGTGAAGGGCCAATGATATTGACCAGGTTGGCCGCTTTGGGTGGCGCGTCCGTGCTCGCGAAGGGCTGACCGTACTGTTCCCAGGCGAAGAGCAAGGCCCGGTCGCGGCCCATCCACTCGTCCTGTTCGAGTGATTGACTCCAGAAAAAACGGGCCTCGGGATCAAGTTGGGCCACCAAGCGGCCATGGTCAGCACTGATCATCTCGCTCTCGGCAGTCGAGAGGACAAGCAGGCGTTTGCCGTCCAGGCTACCGAGGCTGCGCAGATCGTCAATCGTGCGGATCAGGGCCTTGGCCGTGCCATTGATCACATCCTCTTCGCGGATCGAGGTGGGGGTGAGGTTCGCCATATGGGGCAGGGCGTCGGTATAATCGGTGACCGCCATGCCCAACAGGTTGTAACAGCCAATTGGGGCGTCACAAATAATATGCAGATCGGGAAAACAACCAAAAACCCACGAGGCGCCCCAATAGGAGCTTGAGTCGGAAATATCTCGGATCAGTTGAATCGCCATATTGATGCTCCAATGTCGCAGCACGACTACACAGTCTTGGCGGAGGGTTTGGCATGCCCTTTACTCCCCCTCCCCTCCAGCCCCCTTCCCCTTTGAGGGGGAAGGGGCGCATTGCCAAAAAGCGCGTTCAGCATTTCGCGGAGGGCGTGGGAGGGCATGGCCCTCCCACGAACCACCCCCGGCTGCGGCGTGAGCGTTAGCTCACGTCGCAGTAAAAAAATCCACCATGCGCTCGTACAATGGCTTGCGTCCGAGCAGTTCGCGCACAAAGCTGAGCGAGGCGATCATGCCGCCAGCCAGGAAGAGTGGGCGCACGCTGAGCATATTGGTATAGTAGACCGACGGAATGCCGAGTTCTTTAGCGTGGGCGGCCAGCGTCGTCGTGCCGATCACCAGATCGAAGGTCCAGTGTTCCATGGCCGCCTTGTCGTCCTCGATCGCCTTGCGATAGATGATCGCCTCGGTGCCCCGGGCCTTGAGCCAGGCTTCATCGGCAGCGGTCAGCATACTGGGGCCGATACTGGTCGAGATATAGGGCACATGGGCGCCACCCTCAACCAGCAACCGGGCATAGAGCATCTCGTTGCCTTCGTAGCCCGAGACCATAATCGTGGCACCCTTGAGCGGCTGACTGGCCAGAAAGCCACGGGCGGTGGCCTCTTCTTCCTGGGCGACCCGTTCGACCGTATCTTCGTCCAGTTCGAGCGCGGCACCAACGGCACGAATCCAGGCGGCACTGCCATCGGCCCCAATTGGTGCCCCGGTCACGACCCCGACGCCGCGTTCGCGCAGCACGCCAATCGTCTCTTTGTAGAAGGGATGCACCGCCGCCACGGCTGAGGCGCGTCCGGCGAGGCGCAGTTCGTCCACGTGGCGTCCGGGCAGCGTGGTCATCAAACGACCGCCCAACTTGCGGAGCACCCCGTCCATGATCAATGGATCGGCCGGGAAGACTTCACCGAGCAGCACCAGCGTACCTGGCTCGTGCTCATCGCTCTGGTCCACAAACCGGCGCATCACCGCGGCCAGCGCTATGTCTTTGGCCTCGGGGTGGGAGTGGATCGCATAGGCGGGCACACGCACCAGCACCACCGGCTTGCCATCAATTTCGGTCGGCAGCAGTTCTTCGGAAAGGCCAGCGGTTTCGGCAACACACAGCGAAATCACGGGAATAACCGAAACATTCGGCTCGCTCGCGGCTTCGGCAATCGCGGCATTGGCGGCCTCTTGCACGAGCCCCCCCGAGAGTTCGGCGGTGCCCAGGGCCGGGGCCACAATACTTTTGCGGGCAGCATAGAAATGGCTCACAAAGGTCAGCCCATAGAGGCAGCCGGTATCGGTGATCATCGCGGGCTGCGCTCCTTCGATCCGGGTCAGCACGCGCAAGGCCCCAAACGCGGGGCACATCGTCTGCGGATGGAGCTTGCAGGCTCCGCCTTTGAAGGGTTCCTTGGGCGTATCTTCGTCATCGCTAGCATGGTGGAGCGGAATTATCTCGGCCATGAGGGTTTGCCTTTCACTGGGTGCGTGCTTGTTATTATACGCCAATCTTTTGTATCTATGTAGAAACTTTGGGTGTGAAAAGAGTATTTGGGCCGTTTTTGGGTCTGGTTGCCCGCTCTTTGGGCTGCGTGCTATACTTGGCATACTGACTGTTCCACCAGCGAGGGGGTACGAACCGTGAGCTTCGAGCCATCGGCGTTGTTAGAGGCCGCGCAGGCGCTGATTGTGGAGCAGAATGCGCGTTTGCGTGATCTGCACCAATCGGCCCAGCAGCGCCTGATCCAACTCGAGGCCGAAACCAGAGCCGCAGAGCGCCAGCTTGATGAGGTCATAACCCAGCAGCGTTTTGCCATAGAGCGAGGCCTGCCGATGGCGGGCACGCTCAGCCAGAAAGAACGCAAACTACGGGCAGCGCATGAAGCCCTGGCCCGCGAGTTCAGCGATCTGCGCCGGGCCTTGCGCCAGCTTGATCAACTGGTACGCCAGATTGATATGAGTAGCGCAACCCTGCGTGGCTCAAGCGAGGGCGAACCGGCCGATCCATGGGTGCAAGCGCTGCGTGCCCAGGTGATTATGGGCCGGGAAGAGGAGCGTACCCGCCTGGCCCGTGAGGTTCATGACGGCCCGGCACAGGTGCTTGCCAACGCCCTGATGGGCCTTGAGCGCAGTCAGACCTTGTTGGCCGAGCAGCGCTACGAACGGCTGGGTGAACTGCTCAGTCAGATGAGTGAAAGTGCCCGCGAGGGCTTGCACGAAGTAAGGGGCTTTATTGCCGACCTGCGTCCGGGCAAACTCGATGAACAGGGCCTGGTGGGGGCGCTCCACGAGTATTTGCGCCGCTATCGCAATACGGTCAATGCCGATATTCATTTCGAGGCCGATCCCTTACCCCGCCTGCCCACCGAGACCGAGATCGTATTGTACCGAATTGTGCAAGAATCCCTGCAAAATGCCCGCAAACATGCCCGCAATGCGCCCGTTCATATTAGTGTTACGGTACGCCAGGGCCGCTTGCTGCTGACTGTGCGTGACGAAGGCCCCGGTTTTGATCCACGGGAAGTGGCTCGGCGGGCTGGCCGCGAGAGTTGGGGCTTGACGAGTATGCGGGAACGCGCCGAACTGATCGGGGCACGGTTTGTGGTTACTACTCGTCCTGGCCATGGCACCGAAGTAGCACTGAGTCTGCCCTTGCTGAGTCCCGTGCATTAACGAGCGTTCCAATATTTTCGGCAGCGGTTACGTTTACCTCAACAGCGGGGTCGCGCACCAGATCCAATCCAGCACCTTGGAAGTACCCCGGGTTTGAAGGGTTGATGAGAGAGCTATGGCCAATCCAATTAAAGTCTTGATCATTGATGACCACCCCCTCTTCCGCCAGGGTATTCGCTGGACGCTTGATGATACCCCCGATATTCAAGTGATCGGCGAGGCCGAAAATGGGCAAGAGGCGCTCAAATTGACCGAGTTGCTGCACCCAGATGTGGTTCTGGTTGACATTAATCTGCCGGGCCTGAATGGTCTCGAAGTTGCCCGGGTGATCAAACGTCGTGAACCACGCATGGGCATTATTGTCCTGAGTGTGTATGAGGATGATGATCAGCTGTTTCAGGCGATCAAAGTAGGGGCTGCGGCCTATTCTTCGAAGGATGTCAACCCTGATGAGCTTTTGTACTATATTCGTGAGGTTGCCAAGGGTCGCTATCTGATCAACGATGCGGTGCTCGCCAAACCGAATGTCGCCACGCGTGTGTTGCACCAGTTTCGGGAACTGGCCGCCACTGAAGATGAGCAGACCTCGGCGCTGTTTGCACCTTTAACGAGCCGCGAGATCGAAATCCTTGATTGCATTGCCCGCGGGCTCTCGAATAAAGAGATTGCGCTGGAGTTGAGTATTAGTGGTCAGACGGTTAAGAACCATATCACGTCGATTCTTTCGAAGTTACAAGTCAATGATCGCACGATGGCAGTGATCTTTGCGATCAAACGGGGCTGGATCCGCATGGGCTATAGCGGGGCCGACGAAGTTTAGGGTTGGCAACGTTCCCACCAAGCCTGGACAAGCGCGGTGCTGGTGCCGTACCAGGGCCGGTCGGGACGGGGATCGTGGCGCAGGCCAGGGATGACTAACTGGCGCGATCCGGCGAGTAGCCCACAATCTAGGGGCACGACGCCGTCGCCCCATTGGGCCCCTTGCCCAGTCAGCAAGGTGTAGCTCTGCCAGGCGCCACGTTCGGGGGGCGGGCCGTCGGCGACCCCATAAATGCCTTTGCCGATGATGCTGACGTAGTGAATAAAGCGCCAGTAGGCCCCGGGGTAACGGGCCTGGGCAAAGGCAATCTGATTGAGGCCACCCTGACGGCCGGTGCGGGTGGTCGTATGGGGCGTGCCAAGTGTAATCAGGCTGCTGACCCGTTGGAAGCCATGGTAGACTAGGCGGCGCGGGCCATAGGGCTGATCGCCCATGTAGATGCGGGCCAGCACACCGCCCGCACTATGGGCCACCAGGGTCAGGCGGCGGCTCGCGTAACGGGCGAGGGCATTGCGTACGGCAAGATCTAGAATGCGGAGTAGCGGGCCGTAACTGTCACTTGCGACCACCCCGGCCCACTCCAGCAACGTGATCGGGGTGATCAAAACCGGGCGTCCACTGACCTCGGCCAACATGGTGCGCAGCGGTTCGTACTGGGGATAATTGCTGCCAAAGCCACCGACGATTAAGATTGGTTCGGGCGAATCGATTTCGCTCATAGTTGTTTGCCTTTAATCTCCAATACCGCTTAGCTATATAACCATGCCGGTTGTTGCTCAGGATCCCAGCGTAGTATTCACTCATAAAACCAGAGGATTCCTTATGGGACGGGGGCGTTATCCAGCGCGCTTAAACGTTGAACCACCACCGCCCGAACTGGCCGAGCGGTATCTGCATAGCTGGCCTGGGCATCTACTCTACCATAGCCCGGAGCGTTTTCCGCGTCTTGCCTCGCCAGATCTGTTTGGGAACGACCACCCACTCGAACTGGATCTGGGCTGTGCGACGGGTGATCTGGTGTTGGCCCTGGCCGCGCAACGCCCCGAGGCGAACTATGTCGGGGTAGACATTGTCGCCAAGCCGCTCTGGCGGGCCGTCGAACGGGCTGCGGCCGCCGCGCTGCCCAATCTATGTTTTGTGCAGGCCGATGCACGGCTGGTCTACCAGCAGATTCCAGTTGGGGCGCTGCGCCGGGCCTACGTCCACTTTCCGGCCCCGTTGCTGCGCAACCGCCAGCGCAACCAGCGCCTGATTGGGCTGCGCTTGCTCGAACAGATGCAACGCTGCCTGGAACCGGGGGGCGTGCTGAGTGTGATGACCGATCAATCGGCTGTTGCCGCCGAATTGCTGAGCCTGTTGCCCCAGGCCCCGTGCTTACGCCTCCTGCCTGCCGAGCAGACCGATCCGCTTGCAGATCTACTGAAGTCACACTACCACCGGCGCTGGGAGGCCCGGGGCCGTCCGATCACACGCTTCTTGCTCGTCCGTGAGGCTGATTGACGCTGATCAGGGCTTGCAGTACAATCCCTAGGCTCAACCGAGGTTAGACGGATGAATTCCTGCGGGGCACTTGGCTTGGCCCGCTTTCAATTATGAGTAAAGTAACGACTGAGGGGGCCGTGAGTACCCCGCTGCAGCAGACAAATGTGTTCCGCGAGCTATTGCGGGCCTTGCGCCCCCGCCAGTGGGTCAAGAATGCGTTTGTGTTTGCGGCAATTGCCTTTTCTGAAGAACGGCTCTGGAAGTTTTGGGGCGAGGCTGGCCCCGAGCCATTGCTGCGGGTGATTGGCGCGTTCATTGCCTTTTCGATGGCCGCCAGTGCGATCTACCTGGTCAATGATCTGGTAGACATCGAAAAAGATCGGTTGCACCCCAAGAAGCGCCACCGCCCCTTTGCTTCGGGGCGGCTCAGTCCGGTCATTGGCATGATCACCGCCGCGATCTTGCTGGTAGCAGTAATTCCCTTGGCCCTGGTGCTGGATCGTGACCCGCCGCCCGCGCCGTTGGACTTTGACTTCTTGCTGGTGGTGGTTGGGTATGTGGTCATCCAGGGTTTTCTGTACACCTACTGGCTCAAAAACATCGTCATCCTCGATATTCTGGTTTTGGCGGCGGGCTTTGTGCTAAGGGCCGTGGCCGGGGCAGCCGTAATTGACATCCAGATCACGCCCTGGCTTTTGCTCTGTATGCTCTTGCTGGCTCTCTTCCTGGGGATCGGCAAGCGCCGCCACGAGTTGACCTTGCTCGAAGATGGGGCCGGCGAGCATCGCCGCATCCTGCAAGAGTACTCGGTGCCGATGCTTGATCAGATGATGTCAATCGTGACGGCCAGCATTGTGATGGCCTACAGCATCACGGCGTTCCTGGCCCCGGTGGCCCCGCAAGAACCCTATCCGATGCTGATGATGACGATTCCGTTTGTGATCTACGCGATCTTCCGTTACCTCTTCTTGATCTACCAGCGCGGCGAGGGCGGTGCGCCCGATGAGTTGATCCTACGAGATCGGCCCCTGGCCGCAAGCGTGGTACTCTGGGGTTTTACGGTGCTCGGCGTTTTATTGATCTTCGTCTAATGTATACCTTCATCAAGTTAGGTGGCTCGGTCATTACCGATAAGGCCGGACGCGAAGCGGCCGATCTCCCCCTGATTACGCGCCTGGCGACCGAGTTGGCCGCCGCCCGGGCCAGTCGCCCCGACCTGGCCGTGATCCTGGGCCATGGCAGTGGTTCGTTTGGCCACCATTACGCGGCCCGTTATGGCGTACACCGGGGGCTGGATCCGGCTGGTGATTATACCGGCTTCGCGCTGACTGCCGGAGCTGCCCTGCGCCTAAACCGAATCGTGGTAGACGCCTTGCTGGAGGCAGGGGTGCCCGCGCTCTCGCTGCAACCTTCGGCCTCGTTGTGGTCCAACGCGGGCCAGGTTGCGGCCTGGGAAACTGGCCCGATTGCGACGGCGCTGGCCCGGGGTTTAGTGCCGGTCATTCATGGCGATGTGGCCTTTGACCAGGCCCAGGGCAGTGCGATCATCTCGACCGAAGCCCTGTTGGCGCACCTGGCGCTGGCCACCAAACTGCGGCCCACGCGGATCATTCTGGTGGGCGAAGAGGCGGTCTACACGGCTGATCCCCGCCGTGACCCGGACGCCACTCGCGTACCCTTGATTACCGCAGCCAACCTTGATCAGGTGCTGCACGGCACCTCTGGCTCGCACGCGGTTGACGTAACCGGCGGGATGCGCAGCAAACTCGAGTTGATGTGGCGCTTAGTGCAGGCCAACCCGACGCTCGAAGTGCGCCTGATTGGCCCGGGGGTGGGCAACCTCGAAGCCGTCTTGACCGGCACCGAACGCGACATTGGCACAACCATCCGCGTGGAGGTATAGGGGGGCTTGGCTTTCGTTGGCGACCCCTTTCCCCCCTCCCCCTCAGGGGGGGGAGGGGAGCCGCACCGCAGCAGAATGCGCTTTTTTGTACTTCGCCCCCCTCCTCCTCAAGGGGGGCGGGGGGCGAAAAGGGCTACCGTAATCGGCAAGCCAAAATCGGATCATCCCTCACCAAGCGTATGCCAGCGCAAGCGCATCCCCACCCCAACCCCCAGCAGCATGGTGGCCGCAAAGACCCAGCCCGACACCGCAAAGGCGGCGATCCCCGAGAGCAGAGTGCCAACGGTGCAGCCCAGGGCGATCAGGGCACCCCAGCCCTGGAGCAGGCCACCGCACAGGGCGGTTACGGCCCCGTTTACGGTCAGGCGCTCAGGGCGGAAACGCCCTCCGGCCAGGGCCGCCGCCAATGAGCCGCCAACCAGCCCGACGATCAGCAACCCGTTACTGGTAATCGTGGTGACGACCTGAGTTGCACAGCCTGCGAGCGTATCCAGGCCATACAGTCGACTCGGCAGCAGACCAGCCCCGTCCAGACCAGTACGGGCCAGACTACCCAATTGCGACGTGACGCCCAATGGTTCGATCCGCAGGTAGGCGATCGCGCTGATCGCCCCGACCAGTGCTCCGGTGACTAACGGCGGCCAGCGCCGGGTGATCAGCACCTTGTAGATCAGGGCCGGACTGAGGCGGGTGGCGGCGCGGGCGGGCAGGCTCGGCACTCCACGCATGATCAGCAGGCCAATCAAGGCGAGCAGGCCGAGTTGCAGGGCCAAGGCACCACTGTAGCCGAGCCAGGCCGGCAACCAGAGGATCGGCGCTTCGGCGATGGTCCAGCGATAGAGCGTATTCCAACTCAGTAGCCCCAGGGCCATGCCCAGGATCGTGCCAAACAGGGCGAAGGGTGCGCGGGTCGAACCTTGGCCCAAACGGTAGAGATGGCCACTGACACAGGCCCCGGAAAGGGCCATGCCAAGCCCAAATACGAAGCCACCCAGCGCTAAAGCCCAACTGACTGGGCCAATATGGGCTTCGGGCGGCAGCCGACCACTGAACGGGCTGGGTAAAAACGCCCCGAGCAGCAGCGCATACCCAAGCGAGCCACTCGCCAGGGCCGCCAGAATTGCATAACTCGGGCCGGTATCATTGCGCTCGATCCCGTCGCGCAAGATGCAAAAATAGCAGAAGCGCCCCCGCTCGAACACAATCCCAAGGGCCGCCCCGAGTGCGAGGGCCAGCGCGGCGGGCGCACCACGTCCCGGCGTCGTGTGCAACCAATAGGCTGCCGCAATCAGGGTGAACAGGATCGCGAGGGCCAGACCAAGCCCGAGCCAGGCCCGCCGTTGCAACTGCGGCCAGGTCGGATCGAGTGGTTCACGGGTGAGAGGAGTTTGGAGCATACGTCTATCCATGCGCTTCGCACACACCACGAGATGAAAACGAGCCTACAAAACCTGCCAGATCTTGCCCCTATCGGTTGTACACTTCCCAGTGGAAGACCTGGCAGGTTTGATGTCGCTACATCATTGCGAACCCCAGATCGTGCCACTAGGATTGGTGATCGGCACGCCCACCGTATTGCCCCACTCCGTCCACGAGCCGTCGTAGAGCGCCACGTCGTAGCCGAGGATCTGGCTGAGCACGAACCAGGTGTGGCTGGCCCGCTCGCCGATGCGGCAGTAGGTGATGATCGGCGTGCTGCCATCAATGCCCTTTTCGGCAAAAAGCGCCCGCAACTGATCTTCCGACTTGAAGGTGCCATCCTCGTTCAGGGCTTGTCGCCAGGGGACATTGACCGCGCCGGGGATGTGGCCCGCCCGGATCGAGAGCTCCTGAAAACCTTCGGGGGCGAAGATCTTGCCCGAGAACTCGTCAGGCGAGCGGATATCAATCAGCTTGGCGGTCTGTTCGCCCTCGACGACCTGAAGCACCTCGGGCAACTTTACGCGCAGATTATCGCGCCGGGCCACACTGAAATTGCCGGGGGCGGGGCTTGGCGCAACCAGGGCCAGTTCACGCTTTTCGGCTTCCCACTTAGCGCGGCTGCCATCCAGCAGGCGCACATCCTCGGCCCCGTACTGCAAGAAGACCCATGCGCCCCAGGCGGCAAACCAGTTGCTATTATCGCCATAGAGCACCACCGTACTGTCCTGATTGATCCCGGCGGCGCGAGCGAGTTGCTCGAAACGGGCCGGGCTGACAATATCGCGGGTCACGGTATCCACAAAGTCGCTATGCCAGACAAAATTGACCGCCCCGGGAATATGTCCGCGCTCGTAGACCCCCGGAATAACGCTGACCTCGATGATGCGTAGGTTCGGATCACCCAGATTAGCCGCCAGCCACTCGGTGCTCACCACAGCATTGGCCAGGCTACGGGCACCCAGGGCCGGGCCACTAGCAGCCGACGATTGCGGCAGCGCAGCGGCGGGCGCGGCGGGTGTAGCTGCAGGCGCAGCAGCGCAACCGGCCAGCACCAGGGCGAACAGCAAACTGGTGGCCAGGAGCGTACTCAGGCGTCCACGCAAAGTGAACCGGCGCATCGGAAACTCCTTTCGTGATCTTCGTGATCAGGACGAGCTGGAAACATGACTAATATAAGCTATTTAGTTAACAAGTAAAGCTCCAGAACAAGATCAGCGGAGCATTAGTTGCGATGATCTCATAACTAATGTGATGTGAGGAAGCAGAGCGACGAGGCGCAGGGTGACCGCCTCGTCGCTCGTACGGGTGTAGATGGAACTGGGATCAGTGGCGTTTGAATAACAGGTAGAACCACCAGCGATCCACCGTAACCGCAAAGATCAGGAGGAGGTTGGCGAGCACGAACCAGGTGCCTGCGCGGTGCTGTCTCCAGATCCTGTCGAGTACGAGGCCGGCACCAATGCAGATCAGGGGCATGACAAAGAAGACATGCTTGAGCACCATGTCGGCGACGTAGGCGCTGACCAGCGTATAGAGCAGGAAGACGCCGAACCATGCACTCCACAGATCCCTGTAGCGCCTACCGTTGCGGTCGAGGTAGAGCCATACAACACCAATCGTGGCCAGGAGTAGTAGTACATCAGTGGTATGATTGCGCATAAAGGATTTGTTGGCCACGAAATTGGCCAGGGGGCTTTCCCGTGGATCTACGTCGGTTCGCAACTCGCCCGTGGCGTTAGTTGTCAGGCTACGCACGACGGATGGCAGGGTCAGCCGCACAAAGACCGAGGCGAACTGGTGGTGATAGACCAAAAAGGCGAAGCTCTCGGCCAGGATGACTCCGGCCACAAGGGCCAGAATGACCCGTCGATTGGGCCTAATGCCTCGCAGCACTTTGATCACGACCAGGAGCCCAAGCAGTGTGAAGGTCATCACTCCGATCATGGTGTACGAGAGGATCACCAGCGCCAGAAGCGCGGCCCAGATGGCGAATCGGCGCCATTGTCTTAAAGCAGGCATCTGTTCATAGTTCAATACCAGGAAGGTAAGTGCTAACAGGCTTGCCCATAGCCCGAACTGGGTCGGGTAGTTTCCCCAGGAGATCAGAAAGTAGGGCATGGGTAGCAGGTGGTACAGGCCTGATGCCAGAAGGGCTGCACGCTCGCGCCTGATGGTTGCCAGCGTTATCAAGAAGATCATCAACCCTTTGCTGACGTTAAGGAGAGCATTCAAGCCGTTCATTGCATCGCCGATCGTCAGCCCTATCAGACCCAGTGGGGCAATGATCAGGTACCAGAGGGGCGAATAGGGTATGTAGCCATGATCCAGCCCGACGGTTGCTCCGAGGTACGAGGTGAAACCAGGTTTGTAGAGCTCACTAAACCGACCGTCAAGCACCATCTGTACGCGGTTGGTATGCGGCTCCTCGTCAATAAAGATGGCGTGGGGGTAGATCGCCCCGCCAACCTTGAAGATCAGGGCCAGGCCGAAGATGGCCCACAGCCAGTACCATCCCGTTCTGCTGATCGTGAGCCCGTGCCGCGTCATAATCATCCGAAGGAGGCTCTGCAGCGGCCAGAGCAGTCCATGCAGGAGCATCAGGACCAGCAGCCAGCGGCCGAGTCCCACCGTGACAAAAAGTCGCCCCTGGCTCATACCTGTCAGGAGCAGAACGAGCAATACTCCGATTGGCACGGCAGCCCATCGAGGTGTCAGACCAACCCGCAGCCCGAACCACCATGCAAGTGTAATCAGACCAAGAACCATGGCTGTTGTTGTCAGGGGTGGTAGCGCACCAAGCCCTTGCACGACAACCCAGTCCAGGGCAACTCCCAGGCGTCGTGGGTCGGTAAACGTTGGTGTATACAGGTCACTCTCGAACTGAATCCGCAGGTTGCCCACTGTCGCTGGCAGAAGGATCTGATACGTTGCCGGTTGCCGATTCAGTGCGATTGTCGCCGTAGAGTTTCTTGAGTGTAGGATCAGCATGGGCGCTGCGTGGGGCGGTGTTCGCCAGCCGCTCATTCTCAGCCGCACATAGTAGGGGCCGGAGGCTGGCCCGGGTAGTTCGAGGACTGACCCCTCTGTTGTATAGGCAAAGTCGGCGTGCTTGTTCTGCTCGTTGTCGTAGAAGTTGTGCAGGTAGGAGCGCGAGTAGGTGTCGCCGACGTTGAGGACAACCGTGTCGTTGTGTTGGTAGACGGCCCAGAGTCCGAGGAACGCAACGAGATAGAGGAACGCCAGGGGGCCAAAGAGGGCTGCGTCGCGTGCTCGTAGGCTCAGTCCCCGGCGTAGCAACATTTGGTAATGCCGAGTAAAAAGCATGCTCATCTGGTGATTCTCTTGCAGGTTGCCGCAGTAGCAAGGTGCGGTCTAGGCCGCAGCCATATCATCCCGTAAGGCATCTTTTTCGTCAACTGGCGCTAAGCTATCAGAGCATCAGATCGTAGCTGCAAAGTTGGTTTGCCGAGCCGTCTAGCCCGGATGTGTGCATACCATCATTGGTCTCCTGCCAGGACTTCAGCGCCTCCAAGAATCAGTCTAGCTCGTATCACTAACAAGCATCCTCGCGTGTATACGCGAGGATGCTCATCTAACAGGCTTGTTGTAACACCAGAATGGCAAACCTACATGGTTTTACGCCGTTAGCGGGGTGCGTGAAGCCATGTTGCGCAGGCGGGCGATCCGCTCGTTGGTCTGGGGGTGGGTGCGAAACAGGTTGCCCAGGCCACCAACAAGCGGGTTGACGATGTAGAGGTGCGACGTAGCGGGGCTGGTGCTCATCGGCACACGGCCAGCGGCCCACTCAAGCTTCTCAAGCGCACTGGCCAGCGGCAACGGGTCACCGAGGATCTCGGCACCACCGGCATCGGCGGCGTACTCACGCGAGCGCGAGATCGCCATCTGGATGATCACGGCCGCAATCGGGGCCAGCACCATCATCAAGACACCGCTGACCATCTCGCCGAGCCCACCGCCCTCTTCCTCTTCGCCACCACCGAAAGCCGAGAAGATCATGCTCCACATTGCCATATCGGCAATCATCGTCACGGCCCCGGCAATCGTGGCGGCCACACTCGAAATCAGGGTGTCACGATGCTTAATGTGGGCCAACTCGTGGGCCACCACCCCGGCCAGTTCATCGCGGGTAAGCAACCGGGCAATCCCGGTCGTCACCGCGACGGCACCCTTTGCGGGGCTGCGCCCGGTCGCAAACGCATTCGGGGTCTCACTCTCGATCACATAGACCCGCGGCTTGGGCATCTGGGCACGAGCCGACAGCACCTCGACCATCTCGTGCAGTTCAGGGGCCTCTTCGGGCGAAACCTCACGGGCACCACTCATCTTCAGGGCCAGGCTATCCGAGAACCACCAGGCCCCCATATTCATAACCACCGCAAAGCCAAAGGCGATCATCATTCCGAACTGGCCGCCGATTGCACCGCCGATCACGACAAACAGGCCAGTCAGACCGGCCAGGAGAATTGTTGTCTTGAAGGTGTTCCAAATCTGCATGGTACACTCCATTAGTTACTGGTGCAGGGCCTACTCCCTGCGCTAATGTGAGTGTACCAAACAGCCGGTGCAATGCTTAGAGCGCCCCTTCCCGTTCAGAGGTGGGAAGAATTACATTGCATGTATGGCAAGCGTAGAGTGCTACACAACCTCGGGCGGGGGCACCAGGCCCCGTTGCACGGCCACAATCGCGGCCTGGGTGCGGTTGCTAACCCCAAGCTTCTGGAAGATCTCGCTAAGGCGATTGCCAACCGTCTTCTCCGAGAGGCTGAGCTTGAGGGCGATGGCTCGGTTGTCGTCACCCTGGGCTACCAGTGCCAGAATGTCGCGCTCACGCGGGGTGAGCAGATCTGCCGCAGCGGGCGCACTCTCGCCGCGCCGCAACAGATCAAGCACCCGTGCCGCAGCACTGCCAGCTAGCGCGGCCTCGCCCCGATACACGATCCGAATGGCATCAATCAGTTCGTTGGCATCCGCATCTTTGAGCAGATAGGCGTTTGCGCCAGCGCGCAAGGCTTCGAGTACCGTCCGCTCATCGCGGTGCATGGTCAAAACCACGGTGCGGGTGGTTGGGCTGACCGTGGCAATCTGGCGCGAGGCTTCGATACCCGTGATCCCGGGCATCGAAATATCAAGCAGGGCAATATCGGGGCGATGTTCGCGGGCATGGGCCACCGCCGCGACCCCATCACTTACTTCGGCCACAACTTTGAAGCCGCCCTTGCGTTCGAGCAGTTCGCGCAGCCCTTGGCGGAACATCGTATGATCATCAGCGAGGAGAATCGTAATCATTTCAGTCGTCGTCGCAGTCGTCAAGGTGGTGCTCCTGCGCAGCAAAGCGCACGATGCAAAAGTAGAATTGTAGCGTGCCAGCTACAAGCATGGTAGCTCAAACTATCATACCACGCCTTCCCTTAGCGTGTAGATGAACTTCTTCCCGCCTAGGGTAGCGGATGACACCTCTCTTATTGGCTATGCTCACGGATGCTTACCGCCCGCCACCCACTTCCAGGATACTGCCCGTTACATACGAGGCCGCCGGTGAGAGCAGCCAGAGGATCGCTTCGGCGGTCTCTTCGGCGCTGCCCGCGCGTCCGATTGGCACGGTGGGGGCCAGACGGGCCAGCCGGTCGGTCATCCCGTCCACCAGGTGAATCTCAGTCTCGATCAGGCCAGGGGCCACTGCATTTACCCTGATGCCCTCGGCGGCGACTTCGCGGGCCAGCCCGATGGTGAAGCTGTTGATCGCCCCTTTGCTGGCTGCATAATGCACCCATTCGCCACTACCCCCGGTGCGGGCCGCCAATGATGACAGGTTGACAATCGCGCCGCCCTGGCCGCCATACCGGGTTGACATGCGCTGAATTGCTTCTCGTGCACAGAGCATGCTGCCCGTAAGGTTGACCGCCAGCATCCGCTGCAAAGCGGCACTGTTCAGATCGGCCACGCGACTCATGCCGCCGGTAATCCCAGCATTATTCACGAGCGCCGTGATCGGCCCGAGTTGGGCTGCGGTGTCGGCAAACAGCCGCTGCACTTCGGCCTCTTCCGCTACATCAGCCTGGATCGCCAGCGCCCGCCCGCCCGCTGTGCGAATCGCCGTTACCACCGCCTTGGCCGCTGTTGCATCACGGGCAAAATTGACCGCGACGGCATAGCCACGACTGCCCGCCAGTCGGGCCACCGCCGCTCCAATCCCGCGACTCGCGCCGGTCACGATCAAAACCCCGCTTGGGCTCGGTTGATCATTGGGCATCGAATACCTCGTCAACGCTGACGCTGAAGCCCTCAAGGAGGAGCGACCCAGCCTGATCACCACGACGAAAAACCCCATGCTCGGCATAGCTCTCGCCCACCAAGGTGAGCAGTGTAATCGTCTCGTCAAGTGGATTGACAATCCAATATTCAGGAATCCGGGCTTCGGCGTAGTCGTACCGTTTGAGCTTAAGATCACGCTCGGGATCGTCTGGGCTAACGACTTCAACGACAAGATCGGCACCAAGCCAGAAGGCGTCTTGATTACGCGGATCGTTCTCTTCGAGCACCAGTAAAATATCGGGCTCGCGTTGTTTGCCAGGTCGAATTTGCAGTCGTAGGGGCGCAAATAAGACCAGACCACCACGGGGTTGTAGAAAATGGTACAGTGCGAGAAAGAGCCAGCGGACGATCAACTGATGCGAGCGGGTTGGCATTGGTAAGACCTCAATGATGCCATCAGAAAACTCAATCAAGTGATTCGTCTGATCGGTGAGCTTGAGATATTGCGCTTCTGTCCATAATCCTTGGAGCGGAAGCAAGTCAAGCTCGATGCCATCGGCGCGCCGAATCAGCTTGAGTTCGAGGGTCTGCCCTTCTACTGCCATCAGCACCTCCTTGGGGATCCGACTGCGCTTCTGTAGGTCACTATACCCTCATCCTGCTTCCGTGGACTGAGCCGCCCACCAGGCTTGCCAGCCGCCCACGAGCGCCCGCGCCTGCATCCAACCGGCTTTCTGTAAGTCTAGCACCACCCGGGCGCTGGTCTCTTCGTTCAGTCAGGTGCAGGCGGCGATCAGCCAGGTGTTCGTCGGCACGCCCCTGGCCCGCATCGTCGCAATGGCTTGTTCGGGCACAACATGCAATGCGCCCCCGCCAATCGCCGCATCCGCCCGATGGGCCCGTTCGCTCCGTGTATCAAGCAGCAGCACCGGCTGCCCACTCGCGATCAACTGGTGAACCTGGGCCGGGCTGATCCGCACACCATCGCCAGCCAGGGCGGGCAGCGTATGCTCGGGATTGACTTCCACCAGCAAGGGGATCACCGGGAGGCTCGCGGCTTCTGACGAGGCGGACGGCACCGGAATCGCAGGTGCCCAACCCCGCCGGACGCGCCGGATCACCGGCCAACCACCCTGCAAGGCCACCGAGACCAGGACACACAGGCTGGTGATCGCCACCAACTGTTCGCCAGCGGGCAGGCCCGCAAACACGGCCAACAGCGCCAGCAGCAGCGAGCCAAGGCCACGCGGTCCGTACCAACCCAGGGTCAGCCGTTCACGCATGCTCAGGCCAAGCGGTTTAAGGGCCAGCGCAAAGATCGGCAGGCGGGCCAGCAGCACAATTGCCGCAAAGATCAGGGTTAACGGCCCAACAATGCCCAGCCCACTCCAGATCGGGGCCACCCCAAGCAGCACATAGGTAAAGAGCAAGGCCATCTCGGCGGTGACTTGCCCATATTCGAGGAAACAGTCGCATAGCTCTACGTCAAGCGATGTCACCACCACCCCGGCGGCAAAGGCGGCCAGAAAGCCACTTCCGCCTAAGGCTTCGGCGGCGGCAAAGGCACTGAGGGCCACCCCAATCACATAGAGCGCCTCGTATTCGCGCCGTACTCCCACTTTGGCCCGCACCCAGACGAGCATGCGCACCGCGACATAGGCCACAAGCGCCCCTGCCGCTGGCCCAAGCACAAACAGGCTGATCAGCAACCGCGCTAGTTCGCTGAGCGGTGGTAGGCCACCGGCCGCACTAAACGCCAGCGCGATCACCACCAGCGGCAGCAGCATCACATCGTTCATGCCACTTTCGAGCCGCAACGCCAGGTGTAAACGGTCGGGCAGACCACTGCCATAGCGCATGCCCCGCAAGACGACCGGATCAGTTGAGGCGACTGCCGCCCCTAAGATCATGGCCGCAATCGGGTCGAGGGCCAACATGAACCAGGCGACAAACGCAAAGCCCAGCGCCGCCAACAGGGTCCCCGGCCCCAGAATCAGCGCGGCCAGCGCCTTGTTGCGGCGCACCTCGCCCAGGTCGAGCGTCATGGCATCGGTAAACAGGACCAGGGTCAGGCTGAGCGTTGCCACCACCCGCAACAAGGGATCGGTCAACTGTACCTGGATCAGATTGAACCCAATTGGGCCAAGCACGACCCCAAGCAACAGAAAGACCGCCAGCGCCGGCAAACCGCTTCGCTCGACTGGCCCCGCCAGCAACGCCCCGCCCACGATCACCATGCCAACAAGACCCAGAATCGCGATCAGGGTCTGGGTATCAATCATGTATCGCTTGCCTCTATGGTTGGCTCTCTGCTACTATAATACTATAGCTCTTAACTATTGAGGTTATCATTATCGTGAGGCGTTACTTCCTGGGGCTCGGGAGCAACATCGCGCCCCATACCAATTTCGGCTTGATGCTACGTGAATTGTTGACCTTGGCCCCCATCGTTCATGTCGGGCGGGTGATCGAGACTGCCCCGGTGGGGGTGGTGGGCGATCCGTTCTTGAATACCGCCACCTGCCTTGATCTGGACTGCGATCCCCAAACCCTGAAGCAGACCCTCAATGCGATCGAAACCCGGCTCGGGCGGGATCGTACCGCCCCAGGCAGCAAAACTCGTAGCCGCACCGCCGATCTTGATATCATCTGCTGGCTTGATCCCGCTGACCGCCACATGCCCGCCACCCTGCTCCCCGACGAGCCCTACACCCGCCCGATGCTGCTCGAACTGTTAGCCTATCTAGGGATTACAACCGAGGCCGAGACCCCTGAGCTTGGATCGGGAGTGGCCCTTGATCTGGCTGGGCAACCGTTTGGGTTGTTACCAACCACATTCAATTGTAAAGGAAATACCCCATGACTACGACCCAAAAACCCGCTGCACTGGTCACCGGCGGCGCGGTGCGGCTCGGGCGGGCAATTGCCCTGGCCCTGGCCGCCGCTGGGTACGATATCGCCCTCCACTATGGGCACTCGGCCGAGGCCGCCGAAATCACTGCGTCCGAGATTCGTGCCCTTGGGGTGGCGTGCCACCCATTAAGCCACGATTTAACTGATGCGGACGGCCTGACTGATCTAATGACCCGCGCCAAAGTTGCGTTACCGCACCTTGGCATCCTGGTCAATAGTGCTTCGGCCTATACGCAGGCGACTGTGGCGCATAGTACCCCGGCCATCTTTGATCAGCAGTTTGCGGTCAATTTGCGGGCACCCTTCTTTTTGACCCAGGCCTTTGCCCAGCAGGTGGGCACTGGTCATGTGATCAATATTATTGACAACAAGATCAACTTCCACCAATATCAGTATGCGGCCTACCTGCTCGCCAAGCAGGCCCTGGCCGAGTTCACGCGCATGGCCGCGCTCGAACTGGCCCCCGCGATCCAGGTCAACGGGGTCGCGCCCGGCGTGGTCTTGCCGGCCACCACGCGCAGCCCCGAATATGTGGCCTGGCGCATTCAGGGCATTCCGCTGCAACGCCAGGGTGGCACCAACGATATCACCAATACAATCCTGTTTCTGCTCAACAGTCCCTTTATCACCGGTCAGATCCTGACCGTAGACGGCGGCGAAGGGCTGACCGGCGTCGGCCAGAATGCGGCCCAGTTTGATCCGAGCAAAGTATAAAGTATGAAGATCATTGGCTTTTCGATCAATCCGCTCTTCGAGGATAAAGTCATTGGTGGCTCGGCCAAGCATCAGCGCGCCGTGCTGACCCATCTGGGCGAACTCGGCCACGAGGTCACGGTACTCTGTACCCAGCACCCCGAGGCCCGCCCGTTTCAGTGGCACCCGAAGGTTGCGGTCAAGCCGGTCTTGCCCTTCAAGCAGCCTTTTCCGCAACCCTACGAGATCCCGGCCTACAGTTTGGCCGCGATCATTCAGACGATCGGTGAACACCTGAGCGGTGCTGACCGCTTTTATATGCACGATGGCGAATTGTTGCTGCCCTTCATCTACCGTGACGTGCCCACGGTGATCTCGTTACGCGATAACGTTTACCCCGAGACGATCCTGGGCAGCTTTTTGTTTGCGGCCGACACCCTGATTGCGATTGCCGAATATTCGCGCCAGGTCTATCTGCATACCGCCGGGCGGTTTGTGCCCGAACTGGCCCAACGGGCGATCACGATCAACAATGGCCTGGATTTCAATCAGTTCTGCCCCGCGCCGCCCGCCACTGCCATCCGTGATCTGATTCCCGGCGTTGATCCGCAGCGCCATTTCGTCGTGCTGCATCCTCATCGCCCCGAGCCAACCAAGGGGCTGCCCCAAAGTCTGGCCGTGGCCGAGTTGCTGGTTCATCGCCATGGCTGCACCAACCTGCGCCTGCTCATCCCGCGCTGGTACGACGAAAAGATCTCGCCTGAAGTGCGGGCCTATTATGCGGGGATCGAGCAGGAGCTCGTGACCCGTAGTTTGAGCGAGCACGTCGTATTTCATCCATGGGTGCCCCAGGCCCTGATGTCCGACTACTATCGGCTCGGCCACGTGACCCTGGTGCTTGGTTCGTTTGTCGAGGCCTTTGGCAATGTGGCCTACGAGTCCCTGGCTTGCGGGACGCCGGCGATTGTCGCCCGCGTCGCCACCCATCGCTCGCTCCTCCCCGACGATCTGGTGGACAAGGTGCATTTTGACGCCAACGAGGAGGCGGCCGAACGGGCAGCCCGGATCTGGCACGAACGCCGACGCACCTCGTCCGTAACCATGGCCTATCTGCACCGCCACTTCGATGCCCGTGACCAGGTTGCTGCCTATGCCCAGGCCATCGTGGGGGCCAAACGGGTCACCCCGCCGCCCTCACGGGTCACGCCTATTTCCAACCAGACGCGTTACCAGTTACCGCCCTGGTGTTACACCTGGGGCGCAGGCATGATCTTCCACGACTTCCTGGCCCAGCACCAGCGCCTGCCCGCTCTGGCCGAACTTGTGGCGGCCTACCCCGCAGGCTTTGGGCTTGATCAGGCCGCCGCTGCCGGCATTGGCGCGGAGCAATTGGCCGCCTGGGTTACGACTGGTTATCTGGTACCCCTTCATTCGTAGGGACAAAGACTATCCGATAGCCCGCAGCCAGTGGTGTGGAGGCAAACCAATGTCATTGCACCGTCCGCATTGTCACCCCGAACAACGTGAGGGGTCTGCCCTGCCGATCAGCGCAGATTCCTCACTCCGCCTCCGGCTCCGCTCGGAATGACAATGGAGGCCCTGCACCTCGGAATGTCAATGAAGGTCCTGCACATACTTCGAGGTCATCAATGCGCTAGGTGGCGCAATCCAACATCCAAAATCTAAAACCCAAAATGGAATCATATGCCCACTGCACCAATCATTCTGAGTATCACTAGTATTGCCGAGCGGATCGAGCTATTTCTGAGCCACATGGACTGGTTGGCGGCGCAGACCGTGCGGCCCCAGCTCACCGTGATCTGGCTTGGCGAAGAACAGTTCCCGTCGGCCCGTCGCGCCGAACTGGCTGCACGCTATCCGTTACCGTTTGACGTCGAACTGCGCTACCGCCCCGATCTTGGCCCACAGACCAAGTTGCTCTATGCGTTGCGTGAATTTCCCGCTGATGCGATCATCACCGGCGACGACGACATTATCTACCCGCCTTTTTGGATCGAGGAATTAGCGGCGGCCTATGCGGCTGATCCTACCTTGATCCACTGCGCACGTGCCCATCTGATCAAGCCTGGTTCCGATGGGCTGCCTGCGCCCTATGCCGAGTGGGGCTGGCTCGCCCCAGGGGTGCAAGGCCCCTCACAGTTACTCTACCCCACCGGCACCTGTGGCGTGCTCTACCCGCCCGGCGCACTCCACCCCGAGGTTTGGAACCTTGAACTAATGCGGGCACTCTGCCCCACCAACGACGATACCTGGTTCAAGGCGATGGCGCTGTTGCAGGGAACCGCCGCCCGCAAACTGCGCCCCGCATCACTCGAATTCCCGCACATTCCCGGCTCCGAAGTCCGCATGCTCTGGAGTGTCAACGAAGGTCGGAACGACGCCCAATTGGCGGCCGTCTTTGGTCATTATGAATTGGCCTCCCGTTTAGCGTCGTAAGACCACTAACTGCACTGTCACCCCGACGCGCCCGCTTTGTCACCCCGAGTATCCTATGGCCCGTCGGCCAGTGGTGCTGGGATGACATCCGACATGTCATGAGGAGCACTAGCGAGGGGTCTTCACTGCACCCCCATGGTCACCCGATGCGTCCCATTGTCACCCCGAACGGAGTGAGGGGTCTGCCCTGCCGATCAGTGAAGCTTCCTCACTGCGCCTACGGCTCCGTTCGGAATGACAACGAGAGGCGTTGCAACTACGTTCGGAATGACACTGATGGCACTGCACTGCACTCCGCTCGATGTTACCCAGCCAATTCTCGTAGCAACTCGGCTTCACCGATCCCGCTCGGGCCGGGTTGGAGTTTCGCGAGCAGATCGAGGCCAACCTGGGCGCGGGCCGACGCTTCGGCGGGCCGCCCTTCGGCGTGCAGCACGGCGGCTTCGACCCGCGCTAAGGTATACGCTTCGATCAACGCACCCTTGCGGGCAGCCTCGAACTCGTTGCGGGCCGCCTCGGCCTCGCCCCGCAACGCCGCGAGGTAGGCTGACTCCAGCCCGAGTGCTGGGCGCAGCGCGGCAGGCAATCTGGCTTGATGGGTAAGGACATAGTTCAAATGGGCCTCGGCAGCGGCCCGATCGCCCTGGTCAAGCGCCACACTGTAGGCAATCGTGTGCGCCCCAAGATCATCCAGGCTTGCGTCAGGCAAACCGAGGGCCGTCGCCAACAGCGCGGGTGGCACTTCGCGGGGGCGCTGTACCAGCGTCATCGCGGTTGCCAAGGCCGTGGCGCACCAGCGTTCGGCGCGTGCTCCTCCGCGCAGCAACATCATGAGCCGCCGTCCATCGGTCTGGAAGCCCGCCGTCGGCAAGGGCAGCAAGGTGGCGACCGCAATCGCGAGATTCAGCGCCGCAAAGACGACCAGCGGGGCCGAGCCAACGAGGTGGGTGACGACAAGCAGACTACTCCCCCCGATGATCAGGCTCGCCAGTGGCCCGCCCGCCACCATCACCAGCATGCGTTGGCGCAACTTGTGATCATCATTGGGCACACTGGCGGCCAGTCCCCCAACCAGCCCTAGGCTCCGGTTCCAGCCAAAACGAATCCGCTCACCGACCCGATCAACTTTCAGCGGGCCGACGATCAGCAGTAAGAAACGAAACCCGACCAACCGCCCGCCAAGCACGTGGCCCAGTTCGTGACCCAGAATCGCCAGCGGCAAACCGAGCACCAGCGCCACGAGTAACAGCCATGGACTGGTTGCATCGGTACTGGCCCGCTCGCCAACCCAGCGCCCAACCACAGCCCCAAAGAGCGCCCCGGCACTCGCCATGCCTACAATTACGGCCACTTGCGCCAGGTGCTGTTGCCAACCTGGACGTTGCGGAACAGGGTTTGCCGACGACATAAGCTTCACCTTGATCTATGTACCGTTATCGACGAAGTAGATCAAGCATAACAGCCAATTGTCACCGGGGCTTGGCGAAATTGTGGCAAAAGCGTGAACGGAGCCTATTCAATTGTCCTACGTTCGGATGTTACCTCCTGGTTGCTGCCCAAGCGGGCAGCAACCAGGTGAGCCATTATGCCAATTATGCTTGAAGATACCGCATTCCGACCGTAGGAACACAGCGTGCTGCGTCCCCTGAAGGGTAAGCAATGGGTATCCGTTCAGGCCCCCCCGGCAGGAAGCAGTTTCGGGGCAGGTTGATTCGCCCAATACGCAGTAACCGCCGCGATCAGGTACGGCAACAGGGGACGCTCGTGCTGCTGACAGGTTGCGCTGAC
>JBLWKA010000042.1:0-39221 GCA_048381555.1 Oscillochloridaceae bacterium umkhey_bin13 | reverse complement strand
ACCACGCCGGGTCGCCCCTACGCGCCCGCTGCGCCCTCACAATTCAGTGTGAACCCGTTCCACCAGCCCGGCCAACACTTCGCGGGTCAGGCCAAGATCACTGTCAGCGAGGGTGGCAATCACGGCAAAATAGCCCGGCGTAATCAGTTCGGCACAGAAGATCAGCCCTTCGCTTTCGAGGGTCAAGGCCAACACGCTACCGCTACCAATCCGCAACGAGGCCGCGTTGGCCTGAGCCGCCAGAGTCGCCAACTCCAGTTCGGCCAACTCAAGGTCAAATTCGGGATCGTCGGTATAGACCAGTTCAACCCGCAACCCGTCGGTGCCGATCACCCCGGCCAGCAGGGCATCGGGTTGGTTCGCGAGGGCCTCATCAAGCAGATCGATCAGACTCATAGGAGGCTCCGCATCAGAGCTCACGGCGACCCTCAAGGGCCGCCCCAAGCGTTTCGGGATCGGCCCATTCCAGATCACCGCCGGTGGGCAGACCACGCCCCGGGCGGGTGACACGCACCCCAAGCGGAGCGAGATCCTTGAGCAGCAAGAATGACGTGGCATCACCCTCGGTATTAGGATTCATCGCCAGGATTACCTCGTCCACTGGCTCGCTCCGCAGACGAGTCAGCAACTGGTCAATTTTCAGATCCTCACGATAGATCCCTTCGAGCGGGGCGATATGGCCGTGCAAGACGTGGTAGAGGCCGCGAAACGCACCCGTGCGCTCAATCGCCAACACATCAAGTGGCTCTTCAACCACACAGATTTTGCTGGCGTCCCGGCTCGGGCTGGTACAGATCGGACAAAGCTCGCCAACCGTAATATTGAAGCAACGCACACACAACGTGACCTGCTCACGCAGGGCCTGCAGCGCAGCAGCCAACGCCCGCGCCTGGCCATCCTCGGCGCGGAGCAGATAAAAGGTTAACCGTGAAGCGGTTTTTGGGCCAATCCCAGGGAGTTTCGCAAACTCCTCGATCAGGCGTGCTACCGGTTCAACGATCAGATTGTCGCCACGCTGGCTCATAGTGGTTGCCTAGAACAGGCCCGGCATACCCTTCATGCCACCCATGAGCGGCCCCATACGCTGCTCGGCCAACTCCTGGGCCTTCTTCGAGGCATCATTCACAGCGGCGAGCAGCAGATCCTGAAGCATTTCGACATCTTCGGGATCAACCACTTCGGGGGCAATTGTAATCCCCTGCAACTCACGGTGGCCATTCATCGTAACGGTAATCGCACCACCGCCAGCGCTCCCTTCCACCACAGTCACTGCGAGCTCTTCTTGAATCTTCTGCATCTGCTTCTGCATCTGCTGAGCCATCTGCTGGAGTTGACGCGGGTTCATACAGACTCCTTCATATGCGGGGCTGAGTGCCGCCATAGCTTACCACAGCCATAGGTGCGATGACAAGCGGCTACGTAAGCCGAGCAGCCAGTAGCTCAAGATAACAAACCTTTCACAGTCAGATCCTTCCAAATTCAAGGTATTGTTATGTTCCCCACGTATGCTCAGCCAATCTTCGTCTCGATCTGCTTTAGGGTAGGCTTGCCGCTACGTAGCCAGATAAACGGGGGATGGCTCCCTCGTAGCGGTAGACCATACTCAAGATATCAAGGCCGTACCACCACGGCCGCCACAAGGGGATCTACCAGAGCCACTACGGCCACTCTGGACTTACGCCCACGGATGCAGGTGGCACTGCACGCGGGTCAACGCAGCGCTGAGTCACGTTAAGGCTGAGCTGTGTGTGCGCCGTAGTTGCTTGCGTGAACGTCCGCACCATGGATGGGTGTGGACTGGCATTCGCCTGATGCCCTTGCCACCGGCTGACTTTCAGGCCCGTGTGCACATACCCAACAGCGGCTGGCCAATTGATCGCACAATCCTCGATCCCTACTACGAACGGGCCCAACAGGTGTTTCAGCTTGGCCCTTTTGCCTATGAAGGGAGCGCATGGGCCACTCCTGAGCACCCGATCCTGCCGCTTGATCCGACCCAACTGCGCACCCGCATGTACCAATTTGGCGATGGTCAGGTCTTTCTAAAGTACTACCGCACGGCCTTAGCTGACGTACCGAACCTGACGATCTGTTACCACGCCACAGCCGTCGAGCTTGAGAGCAATGCTGATGGGACAGCGATCAGCACTGTGCAGGTGAAAAGCAGTCCGCAGAAGACCTTCCGGGTACGGGCAAGCCAGATCGTCGTAGCTAATGGTGGCTTTGCCGCCACCCAACTGCTGCTCAACTCGGATGCTCAGCATCAAGGTGGGATTGGCAACCACTCCGGCAATTTGGGACGCTACTTGATGGATCACCCCTATTTGTATGGTGGTGAACTGATCCCTAGTTCGCGCCATATCTTTAACGAAACCACGCTCTACGACATGCGCATGGTCGAGAACGTGCCAGTGATGGCCCACTTGCAACTCGCCGACGAACTACTCGTGCGTGAACCCATGCTCGGTTTGAGTGTGCTGATGTTCCCACGGGAACGCAATTACGAGGCCCATCGCAGCCTGAATCCACGCCAGCAACGGGGATTCGATGCTTTTATCAAACTGCGCCGCGACATCGTGATGGGCCATACGCCCCATACCGAACTATTCCGTGACGTCGTGACGGGGGCCGATGGGCTCGTCAAACGTAGCCTTGATCGTCTGCTCTTCCCCAAGGCCTTGATTGGCCGTGGCGGTTGGTCACGCCTGCCAATGAAGCATCTGCGGTACCACAGTTTCGAAATTGTGCATCAGGCCGAGCAGGCCCCGCACCGCGACAATTGCGTGCGCTTGAGCCACGAACGTGACGAATTAGGCATGCGCCGGATCATTATTGATTGGCGCTGGCATGCCGAGGATGTGGCCGCCGTGATGCGCGCCCAGGATTGCTTTGCGACAGAGTTTCAGCGATCAGGAATCGGCACCTTCAAGCTCGCCCGTCAGGACGGGCAACCGGTGGTACTCAGCCATTCGATGGCCCACTATATGGGCGCGACCCGGATGCACGCCGATCCGCAGCAAGGGGTGGTTGATGCCAACTGCAAAGTTCACGGCATCGCCAATCTGTATGTGGCAAGCTGTAGTGTCTTTCCCACCGGTGGCTTTGCCAACCCGACCCTAACGATTGTGGCCCTGGCAATCCGTATCGCCGATCAGGTCAAACGCCAACTGGCCGGCCCACCGACCCTAAACCTGCCTGCGGTCACCTTAGGCTTAGATAGTTCAAACCTAGCCATACCAGCTTAACAGCCGCCCTACAACTTACGCTTCAAGCTACCGCTTTGTCACCTCAGGCGCGAGCGAGGGATCCCGGTACCAGGATCCCTTGTTCGCGCTCCTAAGAAACAAAGCATGTTTCTCTCAGCACCACTGGCCGACGGGCCATAGGATACTCGGAATGACCATCCTGCAGCATCATCAACGGTCATCGGTCTTAACCCTCTTCGGGTTCAATATCTACGATGCTGGCCTCGAAGATGTTCATCGCTGCCCGTACCAGTTCGTCTTTGCGGGCCTCGCGGATCTGACCGCGCAAATCACGCGCTTCGGTACGAGCCTCGATTGTACAGCGAATCGCGTAGGTCGCCCCTAACAAGCGCTTGATCACATCCTCAATGATCTTGCGGTTCGTCGGCTTCTCAAGGTTGTCTTTGTGAAAGGGCGACGCCGCCAGCAGCGTAATCGTATGGCCCTCCACATCAAGCGGACGCGCCCCCTGCAACAGCGCCTGAAGCGAAGGGCTCTTGGGACGCACATCACGCTTGATGGTATCCCAGAGCGCTTCGACCTGTTCGAGCACCGAGAAGTCGGCATTGGCAGCGGCGGCAGCCTCGGGGGTGCGGGGCACCGGTGGGGGCGGGGGCAGGGCAGGCTCGGCCTGCGCCGTAACCGGCTCAACTGGGGCCTCAGGCATGGGCGCGGCCTCGGGCGGGGCGAGTTCGGTACTCGTCACCACTGGGCTTGGCGGAGGCTCAGGGACGGGTTGGGGCGGGGCACTTGGGGCTGGCGCAGGCGCAGGAGCGCTTGGGCGGGCGGCGGGTGGTGGTGGCGGGGCGCTAGGCGTGGATCGGGGCGGGGCTGCTCGTGGGGCTGGGGGCACTGGGCGAGTGGTCGCGACAGGCGGGGCCGCAGCAGTTGGGGCGGCCGTCACCAAAGCTTCGACCACCGCCAACTCAAGCGGCAGATGGCCGTAAGGGCTGGTGCGCAACTGGTAATCCAGACCACTAAAAATCTTGACCCAATGCAACAGGCGCGGGGCATCAGCGCGTTGGGCCCACGCGAGCATCAATTCACGCTCATCTTCACTAAGATCGGCCAAGCCCTGGTCACCCGAAGCGATCAGCAGCAACAGCGAGCGCAAACGCTCCACCAGATCGCGGGTAAACTGGCGCAGATCGGCCCCCTGGTCAGCGACCCCATTCACGGCGCGCAGGGCCGCCCCAGGATCGCCATCGAGCAACGCCCCAAGCAGGGCCAGCACCTCGGCGGCAGCGGTCATGCCGAGCAGGCTATGCACCTGATCAAGCCGCACCGCCCCGCTACTGAAGGCCGCCAGTTGTTCCAGGACACTCAGCGCATCACGCATACTGCCAGTCGCAGCACGAGCGATCGCCTCTGGCACACCATCATCGAGTTGTAACCCTTCGGATTCGGCAACTCGGCGCAAGTGGGTAGCAGTCGAAGCAATCCCGTGGCGGGTAAAGGTAAAGCGTTGCACCCGCGAAAGAATAGTCGCCGGAACCTTATGCACCTCGGTCGTCGCCAAAATAAAGATCGCGTGATCAGGTGGCTCTTCGAGCGTTTTAAGCAGCGCATTAAAGGCCGCCGTCGAAAGCATATGGGTTTCGTCAATGATATAGACTTTGGTGCGCAGTTCAGCGGGCCGAAACTGCACCCGTTCGATCAGATCGCGGGCATCCTCAACTGACGTATTCGAAGCAGCGTCCATTTCGATCACGTCAACGGCGCGGCCCTCGGCAATCGCCTGACAGGCCGCACATTCGCCACAGGGGCGCTTGACCGGGTCAGGATCGAGGCAGTTAACCGCCTTGGCGAGCAGACGGGCCATACTGGTCTTGCCCACCCCACGCGGCCCGGTAAACAGGTAGGCATGGGCGACTCGCTCCTCGCTCAGCGCATTGCGCAACGTCTGTACGACGTGCTCCTGGCCAACGAGTTCATCGAAGGTTTGTGAGCGCCATTTACGATAGAGCGACTGGGAAGCCATGCCTGCCTCGTGGTTGGGATCGGGCCTGCATTATAACAAACCATGGCCGAGTGCGGGATGGCCTTCGTCATAACATGTGACCTATGCGGGTTCCAGCGGACGCTGCACACTGCGGCCCTGCGACGGGCGAATGCGAACCACGTAATGGAGGCCCGGCGTGCCCCCATTACGCCCATCCGCCCCGTGTCCGCCACGTTCCCGCGTAGGGGCAGCCCGCGTGGCTGCCCGGGCGACCACCCTCCGCCAGCCCGGCGCGGGGGCCTGGGGGAACATGGTTCCCCCAGATTTTCTAGGGATAGGGGCACATAGTGCCCCTATCCCTTACGCCCCCCACGCGGCTGCCATTCGCTCAACAGGGTCCGAGCCTGCTCATCACTCAGGTCAGCACTGGTGAGCCCAAAACGCCGCTCGGTCTCTTCATCGAGGTCGAGGTGACGGGTTTCGGCGATCCGGGTCAGGGCCTGGATCTGGCGCACGCTGGCCGGTTGACTCCCCTCGGCGTGAGATTCGGCTACAGCCCGAGCGCGACTCTCGGCGGTGTAACGGGCGCGTTCATCGGCCAATTTCTTCAGGCCGTCAATAAAGCCTGAGGCCTGGCCCTTCGTCATCGTCACCAGATCAACGTCATGCTCGGCAGCATACGACGCTAACTGCTCGTTCGTCCAGGTCAGATTATCCTGGAGGGTGGCGATATAGTTGCGCTGCTTCTCGCTGGCCGGAGCATCAGGGTCGCGCACCATGGGGGTGGTCGGGTGGCCCTGGGCTTCGCGGATCGCCAGCACTTGCTGCTCGGCTGCTTCGCGCTGGGCTTGGTAAATACGCCAACCTAACGCGACCGCCTGCTGCACCTCGTCATCAGAGGCATCAAGTGGCAGGCTGATCGTCTCTTCGAGGGTCACGAAATCCTCGCCCAGCCGGACGGCCGTGCGATAGGTCCGTGTCACCGTGCGGATCGTTTCATTCGCCATAGCAGTTGCTCCTTCGTGGCACGTGGCACCAGCGGCACCACTGCCGGTTAACTTCCGACTCTCCGTAACTACTCGTCGTGTCCGTAAACGGGGCCGCGACCCCCTGCTCTGTCGCCCGACCTGCGTTGCAGGAGCAGCTTAATTATAGCACAAAGGTTTTGTTTTGACAAGATCGTATTGCGCACTCCAAAGGGCTATGGTACCATTATAGGACGCACTGTTGCCTGGCACCTAGCCTGGCTTTTTTTATGTTCGCTGACGAGGTTTGGTATGACGATGACGATGGGGGTTGCCTACACGCTGACGATGCGCTGTCAGATCGAGAACCGTCCGGGCATGCTTGGCCGCCTGACCACCCGCATTGGCGAGGTCGGCGGTGATATTGGCGCAATCGATCTGGTACGCATCGAGGCCAACCACCTAGTACGTGATCTGACCGTGCGGGTGCAAGACGAACGGCATGGCGAAGAACTGGTTGCGGCCATCAATGATCTTCCTGGGGTGCTGGTACTTAACGTGAGCGACCGGGTCTTTCTGGCCCACCTCGGGGGCAAGCTTGCTATGCACAGCAAGGTTCCGCTTAAAAGCCGCGATGATTTGTCGCTCGCCTATACGCCCGGTGTCGCCCGGGTCTGTCGGGCGATTGCCGATGATCTCAGCAAGGTCTTTAATTATACCTGGAAGGGCAATAGTGTCGCCGTCGTCAGCGATGGGAGTGCCATTCTCGGGTTAGGTAACCTTGGCCCCGAAGCCGCCATGCCAGTGATGGAGGGCAAGGCGATTCTGTTCAAGGAGTTAGCCGAGATTGATGCCGTGCCGATCTGTCTGCGCTCGCAGGATCCCGACCTGATCGTTCAGACCGTCGAGCAGATTGCGCCCAGTTTCGGCGGGATCAACCTCGAAGATATTGCTGCCCCAAGCTGTTTTCTGGTCGAAGGACGGCTGCAAGAGAGCCTCGATATCCCGGTGATGCACGATGACCAGCACGGTACGGCGGTGGTAGTGCTGGCCGCGCTGCGCAATGCGCTCACGGTGGTGGGCAAGCGCCTCAACAAGGTGCGAGCGGTGGTCAATGGGGTCGGAGCCGCCGGTACGGCGATCATTCGGACCCTGCTGGAAGCGGGGATTGGGGAGGTGACCGCTGTCGATCGGCACGGCATCCTTTGTGAGGGTGACGACCGTTTTCAGACCACGATGCAGCGCATTATTGCCTCGCAGACCAATCGCGAAGGTCGCAAGGGCAGTCTGGCGGTGGCCCTGCGGGGGGCCGATGTGTTTATTGGCGTCTCGAAGGGCAATATCCTGACCGCCGAACTGGTGCAGAGTATGGCCCAGGATCCAATCGTCTTTGCGCTCGCTAACCCCATTCCCGAAGGCGATCCCGAGATGCTGCGCCGCTATGCCCGTGTCGTCGCCACCGGACGCTCCGATCAACCCAACCAGATCAACAATGTGCTGAGCTTCCCCGGTATCTTCCGTGGTGCGCTCGATGTCAATGCCCACGCGATCACGTCGGGGATGCGGCTGGCCGCCGCCGAGGCCCTGGCTGGCGTGATCAGTCCCCACGAGGTCAGCGAAGAGTATCTGATCCCGAGTGTCTTTAATCGCTCGGTCGTGCCAATGATTGCAACTGCGGTCGCTCAGGCTGCCGTGAATGAAGGCGTGGCCCGCCGCGAACGCAACGAAGATCGCGGTGGTGATTAGGCCGCTTCGGTGCGGCGCACCCGTTCGGTCACGACCACGACGGCTGAGCGCCCCCGCTGCTCGTTGGCTGCGTGCAGCGGAGGGTTCTGCCGAATAATTGCGCCCTGCTCACGCCAGGTTCGGGTGGTAAAGGCCCAGTAGATCGCAGCCGGAGAAGGATGGTTGACGGTAGACTGCGGATGCGGGTTGACCTCGGGACCGCTGTACCAACGACGTGGTTTCATCGGGCAACTCCCTCGAACAGGGCCAGCTATAGCCAGGCAGGGTGCGGTAATGCTTGACACTCCTACGACGATAGATCCTACGTGCTTATGTCGTATAGAGCGTCTGAGCCGACAACGGGGAGGGGTGTTAACCCCTCCCCGTTGTAAAGTGGGACGCCATTATACGCGTGCCATCGGCTGGTGTCAATAGCCTAACGCCCGCGGTTGCGATTGCGCAGGAAGGGCGGGATGTCCAGGTCATCGGCGCTGCTGAAACTCGGGGCAGCCCGGGGCGGCGTGGGCGGCGTAGGCGGCTGCTGGGCTGCAGGCGGGCTGGCAGGGCGCGCCGGGGGCGTCTGGGCGGGATGGTGGGCCGTACCGCCCGTGATGCTGGTTGCCGCCGTCGGGTAGCTGCGCGAACGCTGTACATTCGAATTGGGCCGATCCAGTTCAAAGCCAGTCGCAATCAGGGTGACCTTGACTTCACCGGAGGCGTAGGACGGATCAATCACCGCACCCACAATGATGTTGGCATCGGGATCAACCTGCTTAGCGACAATATCGGCCGCCTCGTAGACCTCCAGAATCCCCAGATCCTCGCCGCCGGTCACATTGAAGAGCACACCCTTGGCCCCGTCAATGCTCACTTCGAGCAACGGGCTGGCAATTGCCATGTTCACGGCGTCTACCATGCGGCTGTCGCCCTTGCCAAAACCCATCGCCATCAGGGCCGAGCCGCGCTGGGCCATGATCGTCTTGACGTCGGCGAAGTCCACGTTGATCAAGCCGCGCTGGGTGATCAGATCCGAGATGCCCTGAATCCCCTGGCGCAGCACATTGTCGGCCATCTGGAAGGCCTGGGTAAAGGTGGTATTCTTGCTGGCAGTCTGGAGCAAGCGGTCGTTCGGAATGACAATCAAGGTATCCACCACCGGGCGCAACTGCTCGATCCCGGCCTCGGCCGTCTTGCGCCGATGGTTGCCCTCGAAGGTGAACGGGCGCGTCACCACACCCACCGTCAAGGCACCCAGGTCATGGGCAATCCCGGCAATGATTGGCGAGGCCCCGGTGCCGGTGCCACCACCCATGCCACTCGCCACAAAGACCATGTCGGCACCCTTCAGCTGCTCGTACACGTCTTCCTGGTTCTCCTCGGCGGCCTTCTGACCGATCACCGGATTGCCCCCCGAACCCAAACCACGGGTCAGCTTGTCGCCAATCCGAATCTGCACCGGGGCCAGCGAGTGCATCAGGGCCTGAACATCGGTATTGACCGTGATAAACTCAACCCCCTGCACCCCATCGGCGATCATGCGATCAACCGCGTTCGAGCCGCCACCACCAACCCCAACGACCTTGATCTGCGCGAAATCTTCATAATTAAACCGGCCATTGCCACGCTCAGTCATGTCCTTGCTCCTCATCTCGCTTGAATGCGATGGTATGTAATGTCCCCTACGGTAGAAACTCCCTCAACCAACCTTTGAAGCGTTCATAAACATTGCCCCAGCGTTCGCGCTCTTCAGAGCGATGGGTTGGTCCGAGCATCGCCAGGCCATGGCGCGAACCCCACCGCAGCAAACCAACGCCAGTCGCATACGAGGGACTATCGAGCGAGTCGGCTAAGCCACTCAGGTCGGTTGGGGTACCAACCCGAACCGGCATCCCCAGCATGTCGCGCATCAGTTCATCGAACCGGCTTAGCTGGGCAGCCCCACCCGTGAGGACAATTCCGGCTGGCAGTAATCCCTCATAACCACTGCGCCGAATTTCGTTGTATATAAGCTCCACCACCTGCTCGGCCCGAGCCTGAATGATCTCGTTGAGCAGGTGCCGGCTAATTTTCTGCTTTTCACCAACGGTCAGGGTATCAATCTCGACCAGGTCGTTCGGATCATCAACCGGCGCGTCGCCCGCGATCGCGCTGCCATAACGGATCTTCAGGTACTCGGCGGTATTGTGGGGGGTATGCAACACGTAGGTAATGTCGTTGGTAAAATGGTTGCCCCCAACCGAGACGACACTGGTATGCCAGACCCCACCCTGGACAAAGATCGCAATATCGGTGGTGCCACCGCCAATATCCACCAGCATCACCCCGCGATCCTTATCCTCGGCGGTCAAGACGGCCTCGCCCGAGGCCAGGGGCTGGAGCACCAGATCGTCTATTTCGACACCCGACTTCTGGACACTCTTGATCAGGTTCTGGATCGCCATCACCTCGCCGGTCACGATATGGGTTTCGACCTCGAGCCGAAAGCCGCTCATGCCAATCGGGTCACGAATGCCCTCGTGGCCGTCGAGCACATAGGCGCGGGGGATGACGTGAATAATTTCGCGCTGGGTCGGAATAGCCACCGCCTGGGCCGACTCGACCGCCCGCGCCACATCGTTGCGGGTAATCTCTTGATCCGGGCGCTGCACTGCCACCACGCCCCGACTGTTGAGTGACGAGATATGACGGCCACTCACGCCCACAAAAGCGGTTCCGATGCGGTAACCGCTTAAGCGTTCGGCCTTCTCGACACTGGCCTCGATCGCACTCACCGCATCGTCAATATTGACCACGACGCCTTTATCGAGGCCCTTGCTCGGGGTCACGCCGACCCCCAAAATATTGAGTTTGCCGCTATCGTTGACCTGGGCCACAATCGTGCAGACCTTGGTCGTTCCCACATCAATCCCGACAATCGTCCGCTGCATAAGCGTCCCTTAAGCCGTTATTTGGTATTACGATTAGCAAGTAAACTGATTGAGCAATCCGCACGCTAACCAAACCTCACTCCTGGTAAAACGGATTGCTTGGGCGTAAATCAAGGTAGCGAAACGGGGTCTGATCACGAAAGATCACATTGAGGACAGCGAGTTTGCGGTCGAGGGCTTCGCTCTGCCCAAACACGATCATCTGGTCAGTAGCGGTCAGGGCGTAGACCCCCAGAGCATAATCCCAGCCAATTAAGGTGGGGGTAAAGCCAAGTTCAACCGGAAGCCGAAGGTACAGGGCCTGGGCGAGCAGGATCGCGTCCCGATCAAGCTGATCTTTAGGGTTCAACTGACTATGCCAGTTATCCGTAATCACAAGAACGTCGGTTTCAGCCGGTTCTGTTGCCACCCCTAAGACCTTGCCAGTCGCATCAACCAGATATTGCACGCCCCCGGCTTGCCAGCGCACTTCCGGGCGCCGCTCGACGATCCGGATCAGGGCTTGATCGGGCAAGCGAACTTCGACACTGGCCGCCGCAATGTAAGCATTCTCTTTCAGGCGCGCCACCGTAGCGACGTGATCAACAAACCAGATTGGGCGCCCCTGGAGTTGGGCCATGGCCGCAACGGCGTCGGCATCAAGGGCAGTCTGGCCTTCGACCTGGATCTGCTGCACACTGAAGCGTGGATCGATGAACAGGTAGCCCAACGCCGCACAGGCCACCAACAGAATCACCAGACTGACGATCCGGCCACTGGTCAGCCAACCCAGGGCGGCCGCACGCATGCCCGGGGTCGCCTGCAGGCCAGGCGCAGGCGAATTGGGGCGACGGCGCTGTCGCCGGGCCGCAATCCGTTCACGCGTATTTGGCTCGTTGTAGTGCATGACCTCCGGCCTTTGTGTGATATAGGGGCGCAACACGGACGCAGCATGGACGCAACACGCTACGTCCCTACGGTTCCATTGCCAAAGCGATTAAACGATCAAGTAATTGGGGATAGGCTACACCACTTGCGGCCCACATTTTGGCGTACATACTGATCGGTGTAAAGCCCGGCATCGTATTGACTTCGTTCAACCAGAGTGCACCATTGGTTTTATCGAGCAGAAAATCGACCCGCGAGAGGCCCGCGCCATCAATGGACAGGAAGGCCCGCGCGGCGAGTTCGGTCACCTGGGCGGTCAGATCGGCATCTAAAGGGGCTGGAATAACAATTTGTGAGCCACCATCAATGTATTTGGCGTGGTAGTCGTACCATTCGCCCGAAGGAATGACTTCGCCGGGCACGCTCATCGCGGGGTGTTCGTTGCCAAGCACACTGATTTCGATCTCGCGGGCGGTGATCCCCTGCTCGACGACGATCCGTCGGTCGTACTGGGCTGCTTCGGCCAAGGCCGCGATCAGTCCGGCGCGATCTTTGGCCTTGTTCACGCCGACGCTGCTCCCCATATTGGCGGGTTTCACAAACATCGGGTAGCTGAGCCCGGTTTCGATCTGGTGGTAGACCGCTGCGGCATCCTGTTCAAGGGCGCTGCGACGGACCAGCAACCAGGGCAAAACCGGCAGGCCAGCCGCGCTAAAGGCCGCCTTCATCAGGGCCTTGTCCATACCCACGGCACTGGCAGCCACCCCGCAGCCGACATAGGGCAGGCCAGCCAGTTTGATCAAGCCCTGCACCGTGCCATCTTCGCCCATCGGGCCGTGCAAAACCGGGAAGACGACATCAAGCGGGAAGGCCGGATCGAGCAGGCTAAACGGCGTGGTGGCCCCCACCTCGCCTGGGGTCGGGGTGAAACTGGTTGGCAACAGCTTTGGGTCGGCTGCCGCCACCAGCGCCGCGTGCGCCCCCGCTCCGGCGATCCAGCGCCCGTCTTTGGTGATCCCCACCGGAAAGACGGTATAACGCGCCGGATCAAGCGCACTCATCACCGCGTGGGCCGACACCAGCGACACTTCGTGTTCGCCACTCTGGCCCCCAAACAGGACTGCGACAGTTATTTTTGGATTGCTCATACGTTCGCTTGATTCGTTGGTGATCTCGTTGGTCTGAGCGCACCAGGTGTTCCCAGAGCCACTAGATCACGCGCACTTCCAGTTCCAACCCGATCCCAAATTGGCGTAACACTTCATGCTGGGCTAGCTCGGCCAGGGCCAGAATGTCGCTGGCGCTGGCTCCACCCCGGTTGACAATATAGTTGGCGTGTTGCGGACTGATCATCGCCGCGCCGCTGCTGTGCCCCTTCAGGCCAGCCTGCTCGATCAACTGACCAGCACTGGCCCCCGGCGGGTTCTTAAAGACACTGCCGCACGAACTGCCCGAGGGAGTCTTGGCTTTGCGTTCGCGGGCAATCTCGGCCATCCGAGCCTGCAAGGTTGCTGGTTCGCCCCGCCCAAGGCGCAGGGTCGCCGCCAAGACCAGCGGTGGAATGCGTTCCTGTTGGCTGGCAAGCAGCATTTTGAGCGCACTGCTGCGATAGGTGTAGGCCAACTGTTCGGCTGACCAGACTTCACGCTGCCCTCCGATCAGCAGTTCTACGGTCTGCACCAGACCGGCAGTATCCCCGCCATAACAGCCCGCATTGCCAACCACCGCCCCGCCCAGCGTGCCCGGCAGTCCTTCGGCCCACACCATCCCGGCCAGACCCATTGCGGCCAGACGGCGGGCCAAACCAGCCATCGGTGCCCCGGCCTCGACCCGTAACAGCGGCGTAGGCCCGCTTTCGTCCAGTTCCCATTGTTGGGCGCGGTAGGCGGCGATCAGGCCGGGAAAGCCTGCGTCGCGTACCAGGGTATTGGTGCCCCGCCCCGCCCAGATCAGCGGTAAATCGTGTTCATGCGCCCATTGGGCCAGGGCCTGCGCCTCATCGGGCGTAGCAGGCTCGGCGTAATAGCGGGCAAGGCCGCCGGCCCGCCACGAGGTATGGCGCTCCATTGGCTCATGTTCACTGATTGGCGGTAAACTGGTGCTCATCATGCGTGTAAGTGCTCCAACAGCCGCTCGCCCACCTGATAGCCATCACCGGCCCCCAGCGTCAGCACGAGGTCGCCGGGCTGCACCGTCGCACGCAATGCGGCCACAGTGGCAGCGAGGGTACCAGCATAACGGGCCGCCACGCCAGCAGCGACAAACTGGGCGGTCAACTGTTGGGCCAGACCCTCGGCATCACCCTGTTCGCGGGCGGCATAAATAGCGCCAACCAGCAGTAGATCGGCTGCCCGACAAGCCTCCGGCCACGCCTCCAACAGGGCCGTCGTGCGACTAAAGGTGTGTGGTTGCAGATAGGCCACCAGACGCCGTTCGGGATAGGTGGCCCGCGCTGCCGCCAAGGTTGCCTGCACCTCAGTGGGATGGTGGGCATAATCATCAATCACCAGCACCCCGTGGGCCTCACCCTTGATTTCGAAGCGGCGTGCCGTCCCGCTGAACTGACTCAGCGCCCTGGCGGCAGCGGCCAGATCAAGCCCCAGCGTGGCACATGCCGCCAAAACGGCTAAGGCATTGCGAACGTTGTGGCTACCCGCCACCCGCAGATCAAGGTTGGCAACCCGTTGCTGGGCCATACGCCGCCGATTGTAGTGCCAGAGGTCAAAACTGACCCCCCGCGACCCATTCGGCTGCACGCCGCTGGCGCTCCAGTCCAACGGGGCCAGGCGGCACGAGACCGGGTCACTGGCGAGGCGCTCCTCGATCCCATAGAGGGTGGCGTCGGCCAACCCGAGGCTCTGGGTGCCCGCATCATCAGCACAGACCAGCACCCGACGCGGGTCAGCAACCTGGCTGGCAAACTGGGCAAAGGCAGCCTGGTAGGCCTCGGGTGTCGGGTAGATATCGGGGTGATCCCATTCCAGATTGGTGATGATCGCCACCTGGGGGTGCAAGGCCAGAAAGACCCGATCATACTCGTCGGCCTCGATCACCAGAGGAGCGTGCGGATCGCCCCAGGCGGCACTACCCCCAAGGTCGGGCACGTGCGCCCCGATCAGGTAGCCCGCCTGCACCCCGGCCCCGCGCAACGCCAGCGCCAGCATCGCACTGGTGGTGGTCTTGCCATGGGTTCCGGCCACCGCCAGCACCGGGCGCTGCTGCGACCAGGCCTGCCAGAGCGTAGCGCGTCCGATCACGGGCACCCCAGCGGCACGCGCAGCCGCCAGTTCCACGTGCTCGGGCCGCACCGCCGCCGTTGCCAACACCTGTGTGGCCCCGCGCACATAGGCGGGATCGTGGCCCTGATAGATCGTGGCCCCCCGGGCGGTCAGCGCGGCGGTCTGAGCATTTTGTGCCAGATCCGACCCGCTGACCTGATGACCCTGATCCAGCAGCAGGTGGGCCATGGCACTCATGCCTGCCCCGGCAATGCCAACAATGTGATAGTGCATAGGGCTTAGCGTTTACCCCCGCCACCACCACCGGCCTGCCAGACCCGTGGGAAGTTGAAGACGATCAACACGATAATGATCAGGAAGAAGATCGCAATCAGCGAAGGCATCAGCACACTGACATTGGGCAACACATTCAGAATCTCGGCAATTGGGCCACCGAGCACCCCACCGCCATCACGGAACTGTTGCCAGAAGACGACGGCGGCATTCGTCCAGAGCAGGATCACCAGTGCCCCAACAAACAGCCCCAACGGCTTCGCCAGCGGCTCGCTCGGTGGGCCCTTCCACGAAGAACGGGGTGCAAAGAAGAAACCGAGCAAGATCAGCGCGATGAAGGCCACGAAGCGGAAAAAGAGGGGGATTTGAAAGCCCGAGTCGATCAACGGATCGAGGGCCGGAGCCAAATTGGGATCCTGCCCAATTGCGAACGCCGCCAGACGAGGGCCATTTTGCCAGAACCGATTGATAATCTGAACCACAAAGTTGCCACCCTGCACCGTCATCAGGTAGGCCACAATCGTCCAGAAGGCAATCGTGATCAGGTTACGAAAGCCCTGCTGGTAGCCCCAATAGGCCCCTAGCGCCATAAAGATAGCCAGCAGTGCCGTCCCAGTCAGCGGCACAACGATCTGATTCTGCGCGAGCGGCATCATGCTCGCCCAGTGGAGAAGGAGGCGACCAACTTCGTGGAACAACATCAGCCACCACTCCTTGCGGCAAGGCCGAGGAGGGCGGCGGCCAGGCTAGCGGCCGCCTCGGGCCGAGCCAACACCCTGCTCTGCGCTGCCATGCGTTGACGCTCGTAGTTGTCGTCGAGGATTCGTACCACGGCTTGGAAGAGCGGCCCCTGCTCTGGTTGCCCCTCGCCAAGCATCGCACCATCAGCCACTTTGAGTGCAGCCCCACGGTGAACCAGATAATCGGCGTTTTCGTCCTGATGCACATAGGGGTAGGGAACCAGCACGGCGGGCAACCCGGCGGCGGGCAATTCGGCCAGGGTCGAGGCCCCGCTCCGGCAGATCGCCAGGTCAGCAGCCCCAAACGCTGCCAGCATACTCGGTTGCGCCTCCGCGTCTGAACTCCCCGACTCTAAATATGAATATAGCTTATAGCGCAACTGGTACGATTCTGGCAAATGATCTACTGTCGTACGAAGCCAGGTCGCATCGCCTTCGCGGCCGCAGACGTGAATAATGTAGCAACGAGCCAATAAGGCGGGCAGCAGTGCCGCAATGGCCTGGTTCACGCTCCGGGCACCGCGGCTACCGCCATAGACTAACAGCGTCGGCAGATCCTCGGTCAGCCCAAACATTTGGCGGCAACGGGCCCGATCCAAACTGAACAGTTCGGCCCGCACCGGATAGCCCGTGACCAATGCGCCTTTGGGGTGGCCCAGATAGGGCAGGGCGTCTTCGACATTGACGGCGACCCGGCTGGCGATGCGGGCCAGAAACTTGACCGCCAGGCCCGGCACGACATCAGGCAGATAGATCAGGGTCGGCACCCGGCACCAGCGTGCGGCCAGAAAAAGCGGCACACACACATAGCCACCCGTCCCCAGGATCGCGGCCGGCCGCAACTCGTGCAGCAAATGCCTCGCGGCCAGGCTCCCCTGCAGCATCGTGAACAAGCCACGCAGACTATTTACAGGGCCACGCCCCCGCAAGGCCGCCGCTGGCAGCGCCCGAAAAGGGAGCGTACTCTCATGGGCCACGATGCGCTCCTCCATGCCGCCGACACTCCCCACATAGATGCGCTGCCACTTAGCGTCCCCAACGGCGGCGATAGCGGCGTCCACCGCCAGTGCCGGGTAGACGTGCCCGCCCGTGCCCCCGCCCGACAGCAAGATTGTTGAAGAAGGCGAAACTGGGGAGGCGCTGGATCCTCGGGCCATCACTGATCTCCTGCGGCTGGTGACTGACCGTGTGCCGCGAAATATTGAGCAAGACCCCAATTGCGATCATCGACGTGTACAGCGAGGTACTGCCATACGAAAGGAAGGGCAAGGTCAGGCCGGTGAAGGGCAGCAACGAGGTCGTCACTGCAATGTTGATCAGGGCCTGAATGATTATCCAACTCGTGATCCCGACGGCCACCAGGGCCGCAAAGGGGTTGGGAGCGCGACCGGCGATCCGGAAGCCGCGATAGGCGATAATCGCAAAAGCGATCAGCACCCCGGTCGTGCCGACTAAGCCCAACTCTTCGCCGATAATCGCATAGATCGTATCGGTATGGGCCTGGGGCAACCACTGAAACTTCTGGCGACCCTGACCCAGTCCTTCGCCAAAAATTCCGCCACTGCCCAGGGCAAACATCGCGTGAATCGGCTGAAATCCGGGGCCATCGTAATACTTCCAGGGATCATTCCAGGCCAGGAGGCGATAGTTGCGGAAGCCTACCACATTGACCAGGAACCAGAAGGCCAGCGCCCCCATGCCTAAGGCTCCGGCGATGTGCAACAGATTGGCCCCGGCCGCAAAATAGATTGTGCCGCCAATCAAGACCAGCACCACCGTGGTGCCCAGGTCGGGTTGCAACATCACCAGACCACAGATCAGGCCGAGCATCACACTAAAGGGGATCAGGCCATAGGTAACGTTACCCAACTTTTCGCTGCGCCGCGAGAGCCAGTCGGCGAAGTAGATGATAATCGCCAGTTTCGCTACCTCGGCGGGCTGAATACTGAAGAGGCCAAAGACCCCACCTTCGCCTAAGCGGATCCACGAACGCGAATTGTTGACCTGGGTCATCGAGGCGGGCAAGATCAGCACCAGAAAGAGCAGCAGCAGGCAGACTGCCATCAAGTGTACCGAGTATTTGCGCCAGATCCGATAATCAATCCGTTGGGCGATGAGCAGACCAACCACCCCAATGATCGCCCCGACCATCTGACGCAACACATAGTAGTACTGATTGTTATGCTGATTAAAGCCCTCGACAAAGCTGGCACTATAGACCATGACCAACCCGAAGGCCACCAGCGAGCCGACGGTCGCCAGCAGCACATAGTCGGGCTTGTGGCTTGGTTCGGACACGGTATGATCTCCTTCACGGCTAGGACGCACCCGGTAATACGACCGCCAACCCGACTAACCCGATGCCCAACGCTGCTGCGGCACTCCAACCCCAGGGCGGGTAGCTCCGCACCAGGACAGGCGGAAAAAACTGATTATCAATCTGAAGCCGCGGGGCCAGGGCGGCCCCGACAATCAGGCCCGCAATCAGACCGCCGATATGGCCCCAGTTATCAATCGTGCCCGGCAACGACAGGCCAATCAACAAATTGATCGCCGCAATCGCGCCCATACTCTGCACCTGGGTTCGCCCGAACTCGCCCAGCACGGCCCGACTAAAGTAGAAGAAGATGCCGAGGCCGCCAATCAGGCCAAAGACCGCGCCACTCGCCCCGACCGATGGGTTGGGCGAGAACAGGTACGATGCCACACTGCCACCCAGTCCGGCCAGAAAATAGAGCGTCAGGAAGCGGCGCAGGCCATAGATCCGTTCGGCTTCGGGGCCTAAGGCATACAAGGCGAAGCTGTTGAAGAAGATATGCACCAGACTGGCGTGCAGAAACGTCGCCGTGAGTAACCGCCAGTACTGTCCCAGGTCAATCAACTGGTTGACCTTCGCCCCCATCACTACCAACACCAGAAAATCGGGTTGAAACAGCCCATTGCTCAGCAGAATGCCGATCAAATAGATCACCACAATCGTCCCAATCAGGCTGTAGGTAGCAATCGGGCGCGGCCCCTGGCGGCGGGGCGGTGGTGGTGGTTGCTCAGCGTTTTCGTCGCTTGCGTGACTCACGAACTGGTTTGCTCCCCTCCGGGGCGAGCGCGGCGACGATCCGCCGAAACTCCTCGCCGCGATGAAATTCGTTACGAAACATGCCGAAGCTAGCACAGCCCGGTGATAAGAGCACGCTCGCCCCGGCCTGGGCCTGGCCCCGCGCTGCATGGACAGCCGCCTCCAGGTCATCGAATGGCCCCAGGATGGGCACCTCGGGGCCAGGGGCTGCGGCAACAGCGGCCTGGATCTGCTCGGTCGCACTGCCCGCCAATAAGACCAGGCTCTGCACCCGTTGGCGAATGGCCGCCCCCAGTGCCGTAAAGCTCAGGTTTTTGTCGGCCCCCCCGGCCAGCAAGACGAGGGGTGGCGCAAGGGCTTCGAGGGCTACCAGCGCCGCTGCCGGGTTGGTCGCGGTCGTATCATTGATGTAGCGCACCCCATCGAGTTCGCGCACCAGTTCGAGCCGATGCTCAACGCCCCTAAAATTGCGGAGCGCGGTCTGGATGGCCGGAGCAGTTACCCCGTAGGCGCGGGCCAGCGCCGCCGCCAGCATGGCGTTATAGCGATTGTGCGCCCCCGGGAGTTGAATATCCTGGGCATGAAACAGTACCTCGCCGTACAACGGCACCGGCGGCCCACAGTGCCCCAACGGGTCGTACCAGATCACCTGTTCGCCGCGCCATTCCACGGTAGTATCGGCGGCCCGCACGGTTGGCTGGGGAATGCGCGGGCGAGCCGCTGACCAGTGCGGGCCAGCGGCAACCCAGATCGTTCGGCCCTGGTGGCGAGTTACCCCGTCATAAAGCGGAAAGTATTCGATCAGACCATCGTCGGCCGCATTCAGGGCTACCACCCCGTTCGTCGCCTGGTGCCAATAGATCTGGCGCTTGGCCGCAGCATAGGCATCGCGGCTGCCGTGCCAGTTCAAGTGGTCATCCGAGAAGTTGGTCACCAGACTGTAGGCGGGGCTAAGCCCTGCGGCTCCCAGCCGTTCGAGTTGAAAACTCGACAACTCAAGCACCACCGGCGTTTGGGGGCCGATCTCGGCCAGCGCTTCGAGCGCCGACACCCGCAGATTGCCAGCCACCACCGTATCGGGATGCTGCTCACGGAGCATCGCGGCGAGCATCAGGGCGGTCGTCGTTTTGCCCTTGGTGCCCGTGATCCCAAAGATGGGGCCGGGGCAACGGCGCAGAAACAGGGTCATTTCGGTTTCGACTGCCACCCCCAGATCCGCCGCCAGCGCCAACCAGGGCGAGTCGGGCCGCACCGCCGGATTGATCACCAACAGATCTGCCGCCCGCAGGTCAACTTCATCGTGGCTGCCAAGCCGATAAGTAACCGTTGTCCCCAGCGCGGCGGCGGTCTCATTCAGCGCGGCGACCGGAACCGCCAATGCCTCGGGGGTCGCAAGATCGGTGACCGTGACCGTGGCCCCTTGCTGGAGCAACCAGCGGGCCACGCCCAGGCCCCCACCGTGAACCCCCAACCCCATGACCAAGACCCGTTTATCCACAAAATCCATAACTACCACTTACTGTTCACCGACCTGGGTCGGCACCGGTTGCTGAGTTGCCACCGGCGGGCGCGGGGTTGCAAAAATCAGGGCCAGCGAAATCCCCACCATGGCCGCAACCGTACCGACCAGCACAAAGCGCTGGGTCACTTGCACTTGGCTCCAGCCCAGCAGTTCAAAGTGGTGATGGAGCGGAGCCATCTTGAAGATGCGACGCCCCTGACCGAAGCGGCGGCGCGTCCACTTGAAATAGCTGGTCTGGATCATCACCGAAAGCGCTTCGGCCACAAAAACGATGCCAACAACAGGGAGCAAAAGCCACTGTTGGGATTGGAGCGCGACCACCGCCAAAGCGGCACCCAGGGCCAGCGCCCCCAGGTCGCCCATAAAAACCTGGGCCGGGTGGGCGTTATACCAGAGGAAGGCCGCACACGCCCCTACCAGCGTAAACGAAAAGGCCATCAGATTGGTCAAGCGCGGCTCGGCCAGAAAGGTCATTACGCCATAGGCGGCGAAGGCCAGGGTCAGGTTCCAGCCGGCCAGACTATCGAGGCCATCGGTAATATTGACCGCATTCGCCGTAGCAACAATCACGAAGGTCGCAATCGGAATAATGAATAATTGCAGATCGCGTTCGCCCAAAAACGGAATTTGCACCAAACCACCATGGTCAAGCCCAAATGGTGGCGGCAAATACAGCGCCAGGCTGGCCAAAAACGAGATTAACAGCATCAAGAAGAACTTGTAGCGTACTGTGAAGCCGTAGGTCTTCGACTTCGAGCCAGTCAAGGTCATCCAGTCATCAACCCCACCCAGGACGGCAAAACTGACCAGTACTGCCAGTGGCAGCAACATTGACCAGCGGTCTACCAGATTGAACAGCACGGTCAACAATACAACCGTACTCACAATCATTACCCCGCCCATCGTGGGCGTCCCCATTTTGGTCAGATGGCTCTGTGGCCCATCAAGCCGGATCTGCTTGCCAAGCTTATGGCGGCGAGCGAAACCCACCCACCACCCCCCGACAAACAGGGTCAGCACAAAGGCCGCTGCGGCAAGCAACAGAGCCCGGGCCATATCCTGAACCAGGACTGCGCGTAAAACGTCCACCTTACTCCTCCTCCTGGTTCCGGCCTAGGGCTGCAACGATCTGCTCCAACTCCATGCCCCGCGACCCCTTGATCAGCACACAGTCATCAGGCTTGATCAGCGCGCGCAGGGCAGTCAGGGCAGTCACCTTATCGGTACATTCCACCACCAGAGCAGGATCGAGGCCAGCGTCGCGGGCGGCAGCGGCGATAATGCGGGCCCGTGGCCCTACCGTCACGAGGATCGCGGCCACCTCGGCGGCGCGACGCCCAACCTGCTGATGGCCTTCAACTTCAGCGGCCCCCAATTCAAGCATATCCCCAAGCACCGCCACCGGCCGTCCAGGTGTTCTGGCCAGCAGATCAAGGGCCGCCAGGGTCGAAAGCGGGGCCGCATTATAGCTATCATCAATCAGGGTTGCCCCATTGGTGGCGGTCAGCAGCCGCACCCGGGGTGTTGCCTCAGGATCAGCCAGGCCAACAATAATCTCGTGCCAGGCCATCCCCAGCACCAGACCCACACTGATCGCAGCCAGGGCGGTATAGACACTATGCAAGCCCAATAAGGGCAGTTGCAACGGGATCATCTGGTTCTGGTAATGGGCCGTAAAACTGATCCCTTCGAGGCCGTGGCTCACCAGGTTGCTGGCCCACAGATCGGCCTGCGGATCGATCCCAAAGCGAAAGACCTGGGCGCGGGTACGCTCGGCCATGGCCGCCACCAGCGGATCATCCGCATTCAGGATGCACCAACCCTCAGGGGGGAGCGACTCGGGGAGTTCGGCCTTGGCATTGGCAATCGCCGCCAGGCTGCCCATCCGTTCCAGGTGCGACGGCCCAACATTTGTCACCACCCCGACCGTGGGCCGGGCCAGATCCGCCAGAAAACGAATCTCGCCCGGAGCCCACATCCCCATCTCCAGTACCGCCACCTCGTGGGTTGCGGTGAGCCGAAGCAGGGTAGTCGGAAGGGTGGCCTCGCTATTAAAACTACGTTTGCTTTTTAAGGTTCGGAAGCGGCGGCCCAGGACGGCTGCCGTGACCTCCTTAGTGGAGGTCTTGCCCACGCTCCCGGTGATACCAACAACGGTCGGCGTGAGCTTTCTGCGATAGTAGACGGCCAGCCGCTGCACAGCCATCAGCGGGTCGTCTACGGCGATGAGCAGGCAGGCGTCGGGGGGGGCTTCGGCCAGACCAGCGCCAGTTGTGGGATCAACCACGACCCAGGGACGGGAACCCGTCAAGGTTGCAGTTTTTTCCACCAGGCTGGGCTGGGCGACCAGGGCACCCCGGGCACCCCGTGCCAGCACATCGGCCAGATAATCATGCCCGTCGGTGCGTTCGCCCTTCAGCGCCAGGAACAGGTCGCCTGGACCAACCTCGCGTGAGTCGGTAACCACTTCGCCAAGGACTACAGTCTGCCAAAAGGGTGGCAGAACCGGTTCTTGACGCGACCACCGGGGCTGCACCCCGACCAGCACAGTTGCAAGTTGCAATCCCATTGCCCTCAGTACTTCCCTCTAGAGCAGGAACCAAACCGGGGCAATTATAGCACCTCCTTTAACGTTGACCGGGACTCACCAGGTTCGGGTCAGGCGGGATCCGCGCATACCGCAGGATCTCGTCCATGACCTTATAGAAGACCGGGATGGCGGTACCGACACCCCAGATATCATCTTTCGGGCGATCAATCTTGACCAATACGGCATATTGGGCACCTTCGGCGGGCGCAAAACCAAGCACCGAACCAATCGTGAAACTGGGGTCATAGCCGCCACCCGGCAACGGGATGCTCGACGTCCCGGTTTTGGCCCCAATCTGGTAGCCCGGCACCAGCCACTGGTCACTCCAGACCCCAATTCGCGGCCCCCAGACCACCGGCGAATAGTGGTTCGCCGACTTGACCATCATGCGCCGCACCGTCCAGGCGACCCCTGGTTCAACCGGGCGGCTCATCACAGTGGGCTGGGTATCGGTGCAGACCTCACCTTCGCAGACCCGTTCGATGATATAGGGCCGCATCAGCACGCCATCATTGGCAATCGCCGCCGCAGCGGCAGTCATCTGCAGCGGGGTCACCGAAATACTCTGGCCGTAGGCATTGATTAAGAAGGTCAGATCGTTATAGAGCGGGCTACCCGGTGGATGGACGATGCCGGCCTCTTCGCCGCCAAGCTCGACCCCGGTCGGGCGACCAAACCCAAACTCACTCACGATCCGATAAAAGTTATCGGGGCCAGTGAGCTCATTCAGCAGCAGTGCGCCCACATTGCTCGAATAGTAGATCACGCCGGTCGAGTCGAGCATGCCATTGGCCCCGGCGTTCCAGTTCTTAAGCCAGTAGCCATAGCGGTAGATCGTGCCGGTATCGTTGACCTGGGTATCGGCGGTGAAGGCCCGGCTCTGCAAGCCCGCCGCCACCGTGATCATCTTAAAGGTACTACCCGGCTCGTACAGATTGCTGACCGCCGGATTGCGCCCATAGACTTCGGGGTCGTAACTCAGATAGTTGTTCGGGTCAAACGGCGGCCACGAAGCCATACCGCGAATCGCCCCGGTGCGCGGCTCAATCACCACAATCGAGCCACCATCGGCATTATGGCGCTCGACGGCGGTCTTCAATTCGCGCTCGATCACATGCTGGATCAGCGGATCGATGGTGGTCTGGATATTGACCCCATTGCGGGCCGGGATGGTATGCGAGGGCGCAATCGCAATCGGGTTGCGTGCCCCATCAAACTCGGCGGTCAGGGTGCCCGTGATGCCCCGCAACTGGCTATTGTAGAAGCCCTCGATCCCACTGATGCCATTGCCTTCAAAATTGACCGCCCCGATCAACTGAGCGGCAAACTCATTCTGGGGATAGACCCGGCGCGGCTCGTATTCGAGGCGCAAGCCAGGTTCTTTGAGCGACTCGATCTGGGCGGCAACTTCGGGTTCGAGCCAGCGCTTGATTGGCAGCCAGTAAAATTTGGTATTGGTCAGATCGGCCAGGATCTGATCAGGCGGACGCCCGACCAGGGGCGAAAGGATCAGGGCCAAGCGGGGCGCATGTTCGGGGTTGATCTGGGCCGGAATCGCCCACAGGCTCTCACGATCCACATCCATCGCCAGCACATTGCCAAGTCGATCCGTAATCACGCCCCGGGTTGGCTGGAGCGTAATCTGCTGATCGATCACCGCAAAAGCCTGCCGTCGCAACTCTTCGTGGCGCACCACCTGCAGATCACCCAACCGCACAAACACCCCGCTGAACAACAGCAGGGCGAACAGCAACAACGCATTGATGCGCCAACGCGCAAGGCGCACCCGGGCCGGGGTCGCCGTCGGGTGCCGCTCAAGCCTGGTTGTGGTTCGGGTTGCCATAGGGTGTCTTTGTCATAGTTCCGGGAACGTCGCTCACGCTCGTTCCCGGAAGCAGTTTGCTGAGAGAACCATGTTCTCCCAGGCCCACTTGTCAGATCATTGTGCGGTTGCCGTCCTGGCTCGTTGCGCTCGTTCCCGGAAGCAGTTTGCGAGAAGCGCCATCTACCTATCTACTATCTCTTGTCTAGTTATCCGGATCAACTGGGTCGGAATAGCCATTCAGGGTTGCACTGGTCAGCGGAATGCTGGCCGGCGGCGGCAGTTGGGGAATATCCAGGTAGCGCACCTGATCAGCGGTTTGCGGGCGCAGACCGATCTTTTCAGCCTCGATCATAATCCGGGTCAGGGACTGCGCCCGGGCCTGGCGCTCTTGCAACAGGGTGCGCTCACGCAGCAGGGTCACCCGCTCGCGTTCGAGTTTCGCAATCGCATACCCCTTGGTTGCGACCACCCCGGTCTGGGCCAAGACAATCAAGCTCATCAAACTCAGGATCAGCACCAACCCCAACAGGTAGCGGCTTCCATCAAGGCGCAGATACGTTGGCAGGGCCAGCCGCCGAGCACGGGCACCCTGGAGGGACGAAACACGTTGCGTATTGACCGCCATCAGGCACTCCTCTCGGCAATCCGAAGCTTGGCACTCCGTGCTCGGGGGTTCAGGGCGAGCTCATCGGCATCAGCTTCAAGCGGCTTCTTGGTAATAATCGCAAGTTGGGGCGGGCGCGGATTAGCACTCCCGCCATAGCCCGACTCGGCACGGAAAAACAGTTTCACGATCCGGTCTTCGAGCGAATGAAAACTGATTACGGCTAGACGCCCACCGGGACGCAAGAGGGCAACGGCCTGGGGCAAGGCGACTTCGAGTTGCTCAAGTTCGTGGTTAACGGCAATCCGCAGGGCCTGAAAGGTACGAGTCGCCGGATGGATGCGATCCCGGCCACCGCGCCCGATCGATCGCGCGATCAGCCCAGCCAGTTCGGCGGTCGTGCCGAACGGGGCCTGGCGACGGCGCTCAACGATCTGGCGGGCAATCCGCCGCGAGGCGCGCTCTTCCCCATAGCGATAAATCAGATCTGCCAGCGCCGTCTCCTCCATCGTATTGACCAGATCCGCAGCGGTGGGGCCACGGGTGGGATCGAGCCGCATATCAAGTGGGCCATCGGACAGAAAACTAAAGCCACGAGCGGGGGTATCAAGCTGGTGCGACGAAACCCCAAGATCGAGCAAAATCCCATCGAACTGGCTCAACCCATACTGCTGAGCAATCTCGGTCATTGCGCCAAACCGACCATGATGAAGGGTAAAACTGGATGCGGGCAGACCGGCACTCCTCAGGCGATGCGTGGCAGCCTGGAGCGCTGCCGGGTCGGCATCGATGCCGAGGAGAAAACCACCGGGTTGGGCCGCCTGGAGCGTTGCGAGGGCGTGGCCGCCACCACCAACGGTTCCGTCAAGGTAATACCCGCCCGGGCGAGGAGCGAGGGCTGCGTGGACCGCTGCGGGCAAGACTGGGCGATGATCAAATGGCGTCACACCTAAATCCCAAGCCCCAGATTGGCAAGCTTCTCCGCAATCTCAGCACCACTGCTGTTCAGCGTATCCTGGAAGGCATTCCAGCGCTCCCCAGACCAGAGCTCAAAATAGGTGTTCATCCCCGTAATCAATACCTCCTCGGTCAAACCGGCATACTCACGCAGGCTCGGCGGGATCAGAATGCGGCCCTGGCGATCAAATTCGACTTCGGCTGCCGCCGAAAAGAGCAAACGGCGCAGGTTCCGGGCTTCGGGGCTGCCGAGGGGCATCGCATTAATCTTGGCCGCAGTCTCCTCCCAGCGGGGCATTGGAAAGGCCTGAATGCACGCTTCAAAGCCCTTGGTGATCACAAAACGCTCACCCAGTGCCTCACGGTACCGAGCAGGGATGGCCACGCGGCCCTTCTCATCAATGGTGTGCTCGAACTCCCCGAGAAACACCGGCGGCCTCACTGACAGACATTTCAAGTTGAACGTCTGTGCTAATTCCCCACTTTGCCCCACTTTTCCCCACACGTAGGGGCATTATATACCACTTCACCCCTCATTTCAAGCATGTGAAGCCCAACTTTTGGCTGGTTTTGCCCTTTCAGACCTATAAAATTGGTTTACACTTTACGAGTGTTTGTCGTGCATAGTGGTGGGTGCGCCCCCGATTTTGGTGGGTTGTGGTGGCTGCGCCGCACCAGATTGTGCCCCAGCCGTAGGCTGATTTCGGGTACACTTGCAGGAAAACCACCCGATCAGTGCAAAGAAGGTACGATATGAGCGAATCCAAACTGACCCACCTTGATGATGCAGGGCGGGCGCACATGGTTGATGTCGGAGCCAAAGACGAAACTCAGCGCGAAGCGATTGCCCGAGGCGAGGTCACGATGCAAGCGGCGACGCTGGCCCTGATTATCGAGGGCGGCATCACCAAGGGCGACGTGCTCGCGGTGGCGCGGGTGGCCGGAATTATGGCGGCCAAACGTACCCCCGAACTGATCCCACTCTGTCACAGCCTGCTCTTGACCCACGCCAGCGTGCTCATCACCCCCGACGAGACGAGCAGCAGCTTGCAGATCGAGGCCCGGATCCGCACCCGCGGGCAGACCGGGGTCGAAATGGAAGCCCTGACCGCAGTCAGTGTGGCCGCCCTGACAATCTACGATATGTGCAAGGCGGTTGATCGCACCATGCGCATTGGTGCGATTCGCCTGGCCGAAAAGCGGGGCGGGCGTAGCGGCGAACTGATCCTCGAATAGCTAGTGCTCGTCTTCGAGTTGCGCCAATACCTGCTTGAGCGTCGCGGCAAGCGTATCGGCGCGATACATCAGTTCCAGCACCCGTTCTTCGAGCGTGCTGCGCCAACGCCCCAGATCGCGGAGCCGCCGTTCTGGCTCTGGGGCGGGCCGGGTTGCCAGTTCGGCCTGCAACTGGGCGATCTGCTGCTCTAACTCGGCCAGCGTCCAACTCAGATCGGTCAACTCGCCATTGAGCGTCTGGTATGCTTCGATCAGAGTCTGACGCTGTTGTTCAAGCTGCTCACGCTCATGATCAGTGTTCTGCAGCGACATTGCCAACCTACGCTCTCTGCACCACTGCTGATGAGCATAACACATCACGCGGCAAGACTCAAGCTTGACAATGAACGTTTGTTCTGATATGCTTGCGAACAAAGGTTCCGCTTGTAGCTACGAGGGTCGCCTGTATGCTCCAGACGTGGCAATGGCCGCGCAAGTTGCCCGCTTGGCCTGGTTGGAGGGCACGCCGCAGGCTTGCGGCACCAGTTGACATGGACCGCCTGCGCTACGGCTTTCTACCGAACCGTTTTCGCCACCGTGGCGTGTGGTATCGAGTGGTACGGATTGAGCAGATCTGGGAGCATGGATCCCGGCGCAACCAACCGGCCCAGCGCCATTTTCGGGTCGCATGCGCGCACGGAACGATCTGCACGCTGGCCCAAGAACTTCAGGCTGGAACCTGGCGGGTAATTTGGGAGAGGAGCAATCATCATGGTCGTGAGCCGCGCCCCCTTTCTGATGTGGTACGACGATAGTCCCAAACTGGCGACAACCACCAAGGTTGCCGATGCCATCGCCGCCTATCACACCCGGTTTCGGCTCCCACCAAACCTGGTCTTGGTGAACGAAGCCGATCTCGTGCGGGTCGAGGGCTTGGAAGTACGAGCTGCCCCAACGATTCATCGGCACACCTTCTGGGTTGGGCGCGATCTGCCCCCTGATGCCCCTGCCGAAGCGCCACCCTTGCCCGCCCCGGCCCCGCCTCCCGCCCCGCGTTCCCGCAGCCGCAAATAGGGATGTATGTAGCGTAGGGACGCAGCGTGCTGCGTCCTTACCGGCCTGCTTCCTGGCGGTCAAGCACTTCCAACCCAAACAGGGCGTGCTCATTTTCGGGATTGAGGGCCAAGACATTTTCGAGGGCGGTGCGCTGATCGAGCGGGTCGTCCACTGCGCCACTCAACCAGAGCCAGGCCACTTCGTTGGCTTCATCGGCCTCAACCACCTGTAGCAACAGATCGCGGGCACGATCTTTGTCGCCTTCGGTTAAGGCCATGGCCCCTTCGTACAACCATGTCGCCAACTGATCATCCATCTGCGTGCGCCCTTTCTGTCAACGCTTCAAGCCGCCCGCCAGACCTGCACAATTTCGGCCAGAATGCTCACTGCGATCTCAGCAGGGGTTTTGGCCCCCAAGGCCAGGCCAATTGGCCCATGAATCCGTGCCAGTTGTGCTTCGCTCAAGCCCTCGGCCCGCAAACGCTCAAGCCGCCGCTGATGGGTCGTTTTGCTCCCCAAAGCCCCCACGTAACGGGCCGGTGAGGCCAGCGCCACACGGAGGGCAGGATCATCAAGTTTGGGGTCGTGGGTCAGTACGGCCACCGCACTACGGGCATCGAGCCGCCCGGCCAGGGCTTCGTCGGGCCAGGCCACCAGCAGTTCGTCGGCGTGGTCAAAACGCTCGGGGCTAGCAAAGGCGGCCCGCGCATCAACGACCACGGTGCGAAAGCCGGCCAGACGAGCCATGGGTGCCAGCGCAACCGCAATATGCACCCCGCCCACCAGATACAACACCGGCGGCGGCACTAGGCTGGCAATAAAGACCGTCACCTGCTGATCAGGATCCTGGTACAGACCGGTTGTGCCTGCACCGAGCCAGGTCTGGGCCACCGCCGCCACTCGCGCCTCCAGATCTACATCACCGAACGAGTCGTGGTAGCGGCCAGCGGGTTCAACCAGGATCTGGCGTCCAAGCGGTTCACGCCCCGCGATCACGGTTGCGGTTGCCAGCGGCTGTCCCGCCTGCACGGCAGTGCGGAGTTGCGCGTAGTGGACGAGTGGCTGCACCAGCACCTGAATCTCGCCCCCACAGGCCAACCCGACCTCCCAGGCTGTCTCGTCGGCGACCCCAAACTGAAGCAAACGGGCGGTCTGGGTGCGCAGTGCGGTCTGGCATTCCTCGAAGACAGCCCCTTCGATGCAGCCACCACTGACCGAGCCGACCATGCCCCCACCCGAACTCACCGCCAACTGGGCCCCAACCTGGCGTGGCGACGAGCCCATCGTGCGCACGACGGTCGCCAGGGCCACCTGCTCGCCCCGGGCTAACCAGCGATCAATCTGATCAAGCAGTTCATGCATGGGTCGTGTGAACACCTAGCTTCTAAAACCTTGTTTTAGTATAGCATAGGTGTTTTGCTTGCCCCCTAACGTATAATAGAATGAATTTGCATTCTCCATCCCCGCCCTCGATCCCCCACCGTCCCCCAGGAGCGACCATGCCGTCCTCATTTAGCTTCGCCGAAGCCATTGCCCGTCTTGAGTCGATCACCACTGCCGAGAGTGTGCCCGCGATCCATCCAGGGTGCCAGAGCTTTGTCCGGGCGCACGAAGGACCGACGGCCCGCTGCTTTTTGCTCATCCACGGCTATACCAACTGTCCCAAGCAGTTTCACACGTTTGCCAATCTGCTCTACGAACGGGGCCATACCGTACTGGTACCGCGGATGCCTCGGCATGGGTTGGCTGATCGCATGACCAAGAGTCTGGCTGGCCTGACGGCGACCGAACTGATCACCTGGCTGGAGCGCTGCCTCGATCTGGCGGAAGCGCTCGGTGAACGGGTAGATGTGCTCGGGATTTCGGCCGGGGCCAATCTGGCCGCCCACGCCGCCCAACACAAACGCGAAGTCTACCAGAGTACGGTGATTGCGCCGGTGCTCGGGACACCCAGCATTCCAGGCTGGCTCACCCCAGGCATGACCAGGCTCGGGCTGATGCTCCCGAACGTCTTTCGCTGGTGGGATCCCGCCGTGCGCGACGGTGATCGGGGCGTCAACCATGCCTACCCGCGTTTTGCCACCCACTCACTGGCCCACATTACCCGCCTTGGTCGTGCCGTCATGACCGAAGCGCGCAACTGGTCACCGCGGGCCAGCGAAATCATCGTGGTGCTGAATGAAGCCGATACCTCGGTCGCCAATCAGCCGATCGAGCAACTCGCTGCTCGCTGGAGCGCAACAGGGGGCAACGTCAACCTGCATCGCATTGCCAAGCACGAACAGATGATTCACGATATTATTGATCCCGATCAAAAACAACAACAGATCCAAGCAGTCTATCCACGGCTCATTGATCTGATCGGGGCGTAGGGCGATATACGATGTACGATTTTGGATTGGGGAGGGGTCGGAATGAGCAGTGCGGCTCGTACACCAACTGGCTTACGGATCGGTTTTGTCTCGACGCGCTTTGCCGGCACTGATGGCGTCTCGCTCGAGACGAGCAAGTGGGCGGCGGTGCTCGAACATCTTGGCCACCACTGCTTCTACCTCTCGGGCCAATCGGATCTGCCCACCGCCCAGAGCCGGGTGATACCCGAGGCATTCTGGGAGCATCCCGAGGTGGCCGAGGTGCAAGAGGCGATCTTTCGCACGACGCGCCGCCCGCCCGCGATCTCGCAATTGATCCGTAGCTTACAGCAACGGTTGAAGGAAGCAATCTACGCCTTCGTCAATGATTTTGCGATTGATCTGTTGATTGTCGAAAATGCCCTGGCCATCCCGATGAACCTGCCCCTCGGGGCCGCCTTGACCGAGTTCATTGCCGAAACGGGCTTCCCGACGATTGGGCATCATCACGATTTTTTCTGGGAGCGCAAACGTTTTTTGACCGGCTGTGCCTGGGACTACCTGAACATGTGCTTTCCGCCCCAGTTGCCATCACTCCGCTATGTGGTGATCAACTCATCGGGATCCCATCAACTGGCATTGCGTACCGGCCTTTCGTCGCTGCTGGTGCCCAATGTGATGCACTACGAACAACCACCCGCGCCAAGCGACGCCTATGCCGCAAACTTGCGGGCCGACCTGGGCCTACCTGACAATGCCTACCTTGTCTTGCAGCCAACCCGAATTGTGCAGCGCAAGGGGATCGAGCATGCGATCGAACTGATCCATCGCCTGCGCCGGGACCAACTCAACTGTTATCTGGTGATCTCGCACGTGGGTGGCGACGAGGGTGACGGCTATGTCGAACGGGTGCAGGACTATGCGGCGCTGCTCGATGTGCCCCTGATCCTGAGTGGGGATCGGATCGGCCCGGCCCGCGGTCTTGATCGCAATGGACGCAAGATCTACACCCTCGATGACATCTACCGCCAAGCCGATCTCGTAACCTACCCCTCCTCAGTCGAAGGCTTTGGCAACGCATTTCTGGAGGCGGTCTACTTCCGGCGGCCGCTTGTGGTCAACCGCTACGCGATAAACGGATGCTCATCGTCATCACTATCCGTCCGAATCCCGCGCTCAAGCACTTCGGCCTGGGTCGTTGCGCCTGCGACCTGAAACCCAAGCACGCGGAACCAGCCCTGAAAAGCCAGCCCCAGCGTGAACAGGCCAGTAAGCACAAAGGGCACCATAAACAGCGCCATACACCCAAAGAAGCGCGTTGGGCTTGCGCGCTGCCCCCGCCCTTCGATAAAGGCCCGATTCGTCGGGTCAAGTACGAACAGGTCATGCGCCTGCATCATCAGCCCCTTTCTAGCAGTGTGATGATACCGCAGCCCATACCGATTCGTATGCTACCGCAAGGGTGTTAATAGGGCATTAAGGCAGGGGTTGTCCCCCTTAGTTGGTCGTAGGGACGCTGCGCCTGCGTCCGCAGCACGCTGCGTCCCTACCAAGGTGACGAAATGATCAAGCCCTACTCATTCCACCAGACCCAGTGGTACGACGTCACCGGCAGGGGTCGCGCCGGCATACTCGTCCCTGGTTTGGGTAGTTTGTTGTTGATTGGATTGACCGTCGCACTCTGGGCATAGATATAGGCCGGTTTGCCCGCATTTAGTTGAAAGGCTGTATTGACCCAAGCCTGGGCAATCGTCTGCTGCAGGGTGGGAAACTCGATGCCAAAGAAGCTTGGGAGACGCATATTATCTACCAGTCGCCCCCCAAAGGCAACGTCGCGCATATTGCTGTTGAACCCCAGCAACATGTGGGAACCCCGGAAGGAGTTGAACCAGCGTCGGATCGGCTCGTTCCCCGGAGTAAAGCCCTGCACGCGCAAGGTCTGGCATGAGGCAAAGCCAACCCAGCGCAGGCTGTTGAAGCGGGCATTACTGGCATCAGCCCAACTGCTATCCCGATTCGAAGCCAGGTGCAGCCCCCCAGCCCCGCCGTGGCCCGCATAATACACAAAGTCAGCCCGATCAACCCCTGAGGTGCAATCGATCCCGCCCAACGCACAATCACGCCAGTCTTTTTCCCAGGCTGCACTGTTCGTCCAGTAGAAGCGTGAGCTATAACCGATACTGCTCATGCCACTGCGGAACCCATTCACATCAGGAATAACACCGGGCAGATCCGAACCACCCGCACCGACGGGCGGGTAATCCCAAACCCCTACCACACCGAAAGTGAAACTGGCCTGGGCCAACTCGGCGTTGGGGACTGCCTGATTGCCTGCGGGTATCGTCGCGCTCGCGTTGCGACTGACGGCAGGCAGATAGAGCAGCGGCACCACCGTCGGGCGCAGACTGACCGCCGTCTCGCGCTGGACGCCATCGGCATCAGTGACCCGCAAGATCACCGTCTGATCCAATGGAATCCCACCACGTTCAAGCACCGGCAGCCGGGTGGCGAGTTCGATAGGGCCAGCACTGGGCAACTCGCCCGCACCCAATTCACGCTCGTCGCCTAAGAGCCAGCTAAAGCTGTACGGTGCCGTCCCATCCTCGATCAGACCACGCAGCGTGACCTCGCTCCCGGGTTGGTAACCACTATTGTTGCTTGGCGCGGTAATGCTGACGGTCGGCCCCAACCCGTTCGGGCCACTCGCCGCCACGGGGATCACAATGTCGCGCAGAATCACCGTTTCGCCCGTCGGCAAATCAACCTCGACCCCGGCAAAACTGGCAACTGGCTCGACAAGCGTCTGTTGTACGGCCGCATCATCAAAATAGTAGAACTCTTCGACCTGATCGAGGCCGCGCACCACCACATCCTGACCATAGGTAGCGCGTACCTGTTCAAGGGCTAAAGCCTTCAATTCATCAAGGCTACGGCGCTCAACTTCGCCCCGCACCTCAAGACTGCGCCCATAGACGGGCATCGCCAGCGCGGCCAGACCGGGAACAAAGGGGCTGAGGCTCGCTTGCTTGTCGTCTGCAGTAGTACTAAACAGCAGCGAGATATGACCACCAGGCCCGCCCACTGGGAGCAACTGGGCTCGACCAAAGCGGATACTCATGGGAATTTCGACGACCAGGCCCACCGAGATAGTCGTCGTTGCGCCGAGTTGCCCACCTGCACCAACCGGCACACTGGAGGACTGGATACTACGCACGCGAGCAAAGCCACTACCAGGGTTAAAATCGCAAAACTGTGGGTTGAAGCTGGTTGTAAGCGGAGTGTTGGACTGGCCGCTGCTGGGGAGCGAGCCATCACCATTGATCAGGCCACTGCCATTATTGCCGGTCAGGGCCTGACAGGCCAGCCACTCGGCCTGCAACGGATCGAGCGGCCCACGTTGCTCATCACGCCCAAGTTCACGCAAATCGGTGGCATAGAAACCACCGCTGGCCCCAAACTGACTCAGGAGCGAAAGTGTGGTGGTATTGGCGACAGTAAAGCGTGGCTGACCCAGGTACTGATCCTCGACGATCGGTTGGTTGCCCCCAATCCCACTCAGGCCGCGGGCCAGAATTGCAGCCGTACTTTCGTTGACTGTTGGCGCAACCAGCCTGAAGATGGGAACACTGTTGAGTTGCTGACTCAATCCTGGAGGTGGGGCCGCAGGCGGGGCCGAGCGGGCGGTCCACACTCCGGCTAGGGGCAACACCAGCGCCAGCAATACGAACGCGAACAGCGACCTCTGACGTGACGAACGAGAGAACATTCTTGTACTCCTTGCGCCGAGTAGGGGCACCTTGTCCACTATGCCTACGCATGAAGGTGGCATAATGGCAGGCGAGGTACGCGATGGTGTGATGGGGAGTGGGTTGCCAGGTTATTGTAGCGGCTGAATGATGCTTGTAAAGCCCCCTGCTAACCAAACGCACAAGCGGGACGGGGAGGGATGCAACATGTGCGTCCCTCCCCGTCCCGCTTGTGCGTTTATACCGTCTGCTGATAGTTTACGGTGCAAAAGGCAGCACAACGGTATCAATCACATGACAATGCGGCTGGCACAACCGCAGTGGTTGCTCTCCACACCATTGACCCGCCGGACATCATAATATTCAGGATAACCCGGATTGCCATATAACGGATTATGCCAGGGCCGCGTGGTATAATACGAGCCGCCAAATGGTCAGTTGCGGCACCCGTTTTGCCGCTCATTCAGAGGAGACCACCCGATGAGTAATAGTTTTGGCGCACGTTCCACCCTCCGTGTTGGCGACAAGGACTACGAAATTTATCGCCTTGATGCCCTGGAGCAGCACGGCGTCAATTTGGGTCGGCTGCCTTATTCGCTGCGCATCTTACTCGAAAATCTCCTCCGCACTGAAAATGGCCGTTCGGTGACCGCCGATGATATTCGGGCTCTGGCTGATTGGGATCCCCAGGCCGAACCCGATAAAGAAGTTGCGTTTACCCCGGCGCGTGTGATCCTGCAAGATTTTACTGGCGTGCCCTGTGTGGTTGACCTGGCTGCGATGCGTGATGCGATGGCAACCATGGGCGGCGATCCTAGCCTGATCAACCCGCTTCAGCCAGTTGAACTGGTGATTGATCACTCGGTGCAAGTAGACGCCTTCGGCTCCGAGGCGGCGCTGCTGATCAATAAGGATCTGGAGTTTTCCCGCAATAAGGAGCGCTATGCCTTCTTGCGCTGGGGCCAAACCGCGTTTCAGAATTTCAAAGTGGTGCCGCCCGGCAATGGCATCGTTCACCAAGTCAATCTCGAATACCTGGCCCGGGTGGTCTTTACCAGCGACGAGAATCCGCGGGCGACTGGCCCGGTGCAGGCCTATCCCGATACACTCGTCGGCACCGATAGCCACACCACGATGATCAACGGCCTGGGTGTGCTGGGCTGGGGCGTCGGCGGGATCGAGGCCGAGGCCGCCATGCTCGGGCAGCCGGTTTCGATGCTCATCCCACAAGTGGTCGGCTTCCGCCTGATTGGCTCGCTGCCCGAAGGGGCCACCGCCACCGACCTGGTGCTGACCGTGACCGAGATGCTGCGCAAACGCGGGGTGGTCGGCAAGTTTGTCGAGTTCTTTGGCCCCGGTCTGGCTGCGCTGCCCCTGGCCGACCGCGCCACCATCGCCAATATGGCCCCCGAGTATGGAGCCACCTGCGGCATCTTCCCGGTGGACGAAGAAACCCTGCGCTACCTGCGCTTCTCGGGGCGCAGCGAGGAACGGATCGCCCTGGTCGAGGCCTATATGAAGGCTCAGGGCCTGTTCCACGATCCGAGCACCCCCGAAGCCGAGTACAGCGATATTCTGACCCTGGATCTGGCGACGGTCGAGCCCTCGGTGGCCGGGCCGAAGCGGCCCCAGGATCGCATTACGCTGGGCAAGGTTGGCCCGGCATTTGCCTCGGCCCTACCGGCGATCATCAGCCCCAAGGGCAACCCCGAACCAGCCGTGCTGGCCTCGACTGCGACCCTGACTATGGACGAGACCGAGCACGAGCTGCACCACGGTTCGGTTGTGATTGCCGCGATCACCAGTTGCACCAACACCTCGAACCCGTCGGTGATGGTCGCAGCGGGCCTGGTCGCCAAAAAGGCCGTCGAGCACGGCCTGAATACCCAGCCCTGGGTCAAGCCCTCGCTCGCACCCGGCTCGAAGGTCGTGACCGAATATCTGGATCAGGCTGGGCTGACGCCCTATCTTGATGCGCTGCGCTTCAATACCGTCGGCTACGGCTGCACCACCTGCATCGGCAACTCGGGTCCGCTGCCGGTTGAAGTCAGCGCCGCGATCGAACAGGGCAACCTCGTGGTCGCTTCGGTGCTCTCGGGCAATCGCAACTTCGAAGGCCGGGTGCAGTCCGAGGTCAAGGCCAACTTTTTGATGAGCCCGCCCCTGGTTGTGGCCTACGCCCTGGCTGGCCGGGTCGATATTGACCTGACCAACGAGCCACTCGGCACGGGCAAGGATGGCCAGCCGGTCTTCCTACGCGACATCTGGCCGAGCCAGGCCGAAGTGCAGCAGACGATTGCCGAGGCCATCCAGTCCGATATGTACCAGCGCAGTTATGCGACCGTCTTTGTGGGTGATGCGCTTTGGGAAGAGATCGCCGTACCCGAGGGCAACCGTTTCGCCTGGGACGAAGAGAGCACCTACGTGCGCCAGCCGCCCTATTTCGATGGCATGAGTGCCGAGCCGCCCGCCCAGGTCAGCGAGATCGAGGGTGCCCGCGTCTTGGCGGTGCTTGGTGATAGTATCACCACCGACCACATCAGCCCGGCGGGCAGTATCAAGGCCAGTTCGCCCGCTGGTATCTATCTGCTCGAACGCCAGGTTGCTACCAGTGACTTCAACAGCTACGGTTCGCGGCGTGGCAACGACGAGGTGATGGTGCGCGGGACGTTTGCCAACGTGCGCCTGCGCAACAAACTGGCTCCCGGCACTGAGGGCGGCTTTGCGCCCTACCTGCCCACCGGCGAAGTGCTGCCGCTCTATGATGCGGCCATGCGCTACAAAACTGATGGCACGCCGCTGGTGATCATCGCCGGCAAAGAGTACGGTTCGGGATCGAGCCGCGACTGGGCCGCCAAGGGGCCGTACCTCCAGGGCATTCGGGCCGTGATCGCCGAAAGCTACGAGCGCATCCATCGCTCGAACCTGGTCGGCATGGGCATCTTGCCCTTGCAGTTCCTGCCCGGCCAGAACGCCGAAAGCCTGGGCCTGACCGGCACCGAAGTCTACGACATCCTGGGCCTGACCGACGCAATTGCGACCGGCTTTGCCAACGGGCGTACCCTGAACGTGCGGGTGACCGGCCCCGGCGATCAGGTACGTACCATCCACGCCCTCGCCCGGATTGATACCCCGCAAGAGATCCAGTACTACCTGCACGGCGGGATCTTGCAGTACGTCTTACGTCAACTGCTCGCCGAAGCGAAGTAAGCCAGGAGCCATAGCGCCCACCGCCTAAGCCCAACTTCAACATTCCAGCGCCCGGGTGGATCATGACCACTAGGGCGTTGGTATTGTGTGCGACCGTCGGGTGGGCGTAGGGAGGCAGCGTCAGCGCCCCCAAGGTCATGCCGAACGGAGCGCAGCGCCCCCAAGGTCATGCCGAACGGAGCCGCAGGCGGAGCAAGGAATCTGCACTGATCAGCAGCGAAGATCCCTCCCTGCGCTCCTAAGCAACAACGGTGGATGGGTACGTCAACGAAGTGCAGCACGGTGTCTGTCATTCCGAGTGGAGCCGCAGGCGGAGCGAGGAATCCCGGCGGTGATGCATCTGACGCCGGGATCCTTCGCTGGCGCTCCTATTGGGCATTCAATGGGCGGACTGAGCGCTGCGGTGGTCGCCGCCGAGGCTCCGCACCTGATTCGCGGGGCGATGCTCGAAGACCCGGCCTTGCTCAGCGCCGAAGAATGGGCAACCCCCTTGCATACGACCTGGCCCATTGATCATGCCGCCGACCGTGAACGCAGCCTAGAGGAGTTGATCGCCCGTGGCAAAATCGCCAACCCACGCTGGCCCGACGCGATCTTTCCGCCATGGGCGCAAGCCAAACGCGAGGCCAGCCTGAAGGTCTTTGACTGGTTTGCGTTAGCTGCCCCCGACGTTGACACGATCATGGCTGAAATCGGGGTACCAACCCTGCTCGTTACGGGCGACCCCGACCAGGGCGTGATTGTCACCCCGGCCCAAGCCGCCGCATTCCAGGCCCTGAATCCGCTGGTGCGGGTGGCCCATGTGCCCGGGGCGGGCCATTGCCTACGTTACGAGCAGCCCGCGACGATCGCTAAACTAGCTCGCGACTTTCTGGCGACCTGTTTTGGGTAATGGGGAGGAGGGACGCAGCATGTTGCGGATCAGGGATCGGTTGCGGCTCTGGCGCAGTGCCAGTCACCTCACGCACAAACTCCCAACGCAACCCCTCGGCGGTACGGGTGACCCGGTAAAAGCGCGTGCCTGGCGCATTGAACAGATCATACATCCCCCAACAAACCAAAACGCGGAACCCCGCAAGCCGGGAATTCCGCATTGGACTGTGGTGGAGCGACGGGGATTCGAACCCCGGACCTCCTGCTTGCAAAGCA
>JBLWKA010000041.1:0-39330 GCA_048381555.1 Oscillochloridaceae bacterium umkhey_bin13 | reverse complement strand
ACCTCTACACCTCCACACCTCCACACCTCCACACCTCCACACCTCCACACCTCCACACCTCCACACCTCTACACCTCCACACCTCCACACCTCTACACCTCCACACCTCCACACCTCCACACCTCCACACCTCTACACCCTAACAAGGAGTTCGCTATGCCCAAAGCCACACATCCGGAAGCCCCGCTCCACCCGGCTTACCAGGCCTGGACCGACGGCAGCTTAGCCCCTGTGCCTGCGATCCGCAGCATGTACAGCGACCTCGCCGCCGTCACCGCGCAGATCAACGCCGCCGAAGCGATCCGCGCTGGCCTGCGCCGCGACCTCGGTGATGTCGTCTGCAAAACCCAACCCCGGGGCACGATCACGCTCGAAGATGCGACCCTGCGCTGGGTTGAACCGAGTGTCGTCACCAGCCTGAGCAGCGAGCGGGTGCGTGAAGCCCAGCAGATCCTGAGTGACGCCCTTACTGAACTCGAAGCTACCGGCGATCTTGCTGCCGTACTGGATGGGGCCCGCACCGCATTGAGCACCCTGCAAGCAGCTTGGCGCAGCTCCAATCGGGTTGGCTTCCTCCAAGCCCAGCCCGTGCGCTCGCAGGCTAACCGTGACACAGCCACGATCACCATTGATCGACCTGAACCGTAGGCAGGTAGGGACGCAGCGTGCTGCGTCCGCACGCTGCGTCCCTACCGTGTTCACTGGGATGCCACCGCTTGCAATGCCGCCAGCACCTGAGCCGCCGTCTGATCCCAGGTGGGCAGGCTTGCCGCCTGTTCCCGGGCTACCTGCGCCAATTGTTGGCGCACCATGGCATGCTCAAGCAGATGGGCCAGGGCCGCATTGAGCGCCTGCTGATCACGTGGTGCAACCAGCAACCCGGCCGGGCCAACCAGCGCCGGTACCGGGCCGACCGCACAACCCAGCACCGGCAAGCCATAAAAAAGGGCTTCGGCAAAGGCGATCCCATAGCCTTCGTAGTGTGATGGCATCGCAAACAGCGTGGCCCGTTGGTAAGCCAGAGCCAACTCGGCATCGCTCAGCGGCCCACGCACCAGCACACTCCCTGGTGGGGCCGCCGCCAGCACCGCATGCACGGCCGCCGCATAGGCCGGGTCGGCTTCATTTTCACCAACCAGTTCGAGTTGCCAACCAGCCCGGGCGGTGGCAACCCAGGCCGTAGCCAACTCAAGCAAGCCCTTGCGCGGGATCCATTGGGCCACACAGAGCACCCGGGCTGGTTCTGGGAGATGCACGGGCGGATTCGGGTTGCGGTAGCGTTGCAACCGATCAAGCCCACCCGAGGCAATCGTGATCCGTTCGGCGGGCACACCGCGCGCCCGCAAAATCGCGGCCCCATCAGCACTCACTGCAATCACAGCATCAGCCCGCAACAATGGAGCCTCGCGCGCCCGTTCGGCAGGCGTATCAGCCCCAGCCACACTCGGCAACTCGTGGATCATAGCCACCAGGGGGCGCTGCGCCCGCCAACGGTCGAGCGACGGCGCACACACCGCACGAGCTAACGCATCAACCATTACCCAAGTGTAGGGACGCGGATCAAACTGCTCTGCGACCATTGGCGCGGCGGCTAACTGTGCGCCCAAATCGGCCGACCCTAGCATCAACTCGTCCACCGCCAGCCCCCGCGCCCGCCAACGCGCAAACACCTCACGATGGTAGAGATAGCCACCGGTCAAGCGGCGCGGATCGCCCACTGTCAGAAAAGCCACCCGCCTCACGCTGTAAGTGGCCCCTCGTAGGCCGCATAGGCTGCGGGATTCTCCCACAGACGTACCGTTAAACGCAGCAAACCCTGCCCCGCTAAGGCTGGAGCCAGTTGCTGCCAACAGAAAGAGGCCACCTGTTCAACGGTCGTATTGACCTCCGCCAACCCCGGCACCTCCCCCAGATCATGGTAATGCAGCATGCCCACCAGACGTGCCACTGCCGCTTGCAACAGGGTCAGATCGAAGAGCGTGCCATCGGGGCGCAGTGCTGCGCCATGTACCGCCACTTCGAGCGTATAGGTATGGCCGTGCATCCGGGTTGCCGGGCCAAAATCACCCACCAGGCGATGGGCCGCCTCGAACTGGGCCTTCACCCCAACTTCATACATGCAGGCAGATCCTTCGATTTGTGTCACTTTTGTGGCACTAATTATAGCCTATGTGACTAGCTTGAGCCACGCCAAATCGCTAAAGTGACACCATACCCCTGGATCTGCGGAATCGATGTAAACGAACAGCGAGGTAGTATGCGTCTGCTCATCGTCGGGCTGGTTGGTGGTTTGGTGCTGCTTGGGGTCTGGTTAGGATGGGGAAGTTCGGTGGTTCAGGCGAACGAGCCGCCACCGCAACTTGCAACCAGTTGCCCACCTAGCATCCCATTTGGTGAACTGTTTGACTGTGCCATCAGTGCGCTAGGTGAGCGTGATAGCTATGATTTTAACGCAACCACCAACGATAGCTTCATTATCCGTATGCTGCGCACCAGTGGCACGCTCCGCCCGCAGATCACCGTGCGCAACCAGAATGGCGTAGTCGTCTGTACCGACTTAACGGATGGTGCCCTACTGACCCTCAGCTGTACAGCAACGAGCAGTGGTGCCTACACCCTCGAAGTCAACTCCTTCACCAATGCCGCTACAGGCAACTACCAGTTCTACATGCAACGCCTGAATGGGGTCGGCAACGCTACCCCGCTCAGTTTTGGGGTACTGGTGCAGGCCAGCCTGGCCTCGGCCATCGAAAGCAATACCTACAGTTTTACCGCCAGCCAGAACGACCTTGTGCGGCTGCGACTCTACCGCACCAGCGGCACTATGCGCCCCCAGGTGCGGGTCTTCAACGCGGCTGGGGTCGAGCAGTGTGGTAGTTATGCCTTCGATGCGCTGATCACGCTTGAGAACTGCGCGCTTGATGAAGCGGGTGACTACAGTGTCCTGATCGACTCGCAGGCCTCGGTTGGGCCCGGGAACTACGACCTACATGTGCAACGCCTGACCAACCCTGGGGCAGCCGTGCCAATCACAGCAGGCAGCGTAATTACCGGCACGCTGGGCCGAGTCGCCGAGCTTGATGTGTTTCAGCTAGAGGCCGAAGCCAACGATCAGTTAATCCTGCGCCTGGTCAAGGAAACCGGGGCCTTCCGCCCACGCCTGAGCGTGCTAAACAGCAATGGCACCAACCTCTGTAGCAGCTATTCTTTCGATGTAGTCGTGACCATCGAACCCTGCGCCCTGCCCGCCTCGGGTACCTACAGTATTTTGGTAGACGACCAGAGCCTGGCGAGCACGGGTGGTTACCGGCTGCATGTGCAGCGCCGCAACAACCCCGGCCAGGCCAATCCGATCAGTTTTGGCCAGACCCTGGCGGGTTCGGTTCGAACCATTGCCGATTTCAGCACCTACAGCTTTGAAGCCAAGGTGAGCGACCAGGTGCAACTGACCATGCGCCGCACGGCGGGCGCCTTCAGGCCCCGCGTGACCGTCTACAACCCTAATGGGGTGCTGGTCTGTAGCACCTACAGCTTTGGAAGCGAGGCAAGCAAAACCTGCGATCTGACCGTTGACGGTACCCATACGATCATTGCTGACGACCAATCGCTTGCCGCAGTGGGGACTTACACCCTCAATCTGGCCTGCACGAGTGGGCGTTGCGGCCCGGCGGGTGCCCAACAGAGCGTCTATTTGCCCATGGTGCGGCGGTAAAATAGTCGTAGGAACGCAGCGTGCTGCGTCCGCGAACGCGGACACAGCACGCTGCGTTCCTACATCCTTTATGCCAATTCACGCAATTCGGGGCTTTTGCGCAGGCGGGCCAGTACGGCCCGCTTGAGGCTATAGACTTCTTCGACGCCACTGAACAGGTGCGGCCAGCGCGCAAAGATCTCGCTGGGCTTCAGGCCCAATAGGAACGAACCGCGCACCAGCACCTGCTCGGCCTCGTTGACCAACAAGCCTTCCACGATGGCCCACAGTTCGGCGTGACTGACCCGGTCAGTAGCCTCTTCGTCGGCATAGCCAAGGCGCTGATCATTCCAGTTCACGGCCTCTTCGGGCAAAATATCGGCATACGACTGGGCGCGAGCGGTATCAATCACCACACAGGTGGCGCAGCGGCGCAAATAGTTGAGCAGCGCCGCCAGAGTTGGGAAGGCCTCGAAGCGGGTCGGCGGAATGGCGCGCCAGAAGCGCGTAAAGGCCGAACAGACAAAATAGTCACTGGTTTCGCCGCTGACCGTGAAGGCCCCGGTACGGCGCACCCAATGGTCTACCAGTGGGGCGTACAGTTCGTAGAGCAAACCCCAGGCGGCCTGGTCACGCTCGACGAGGGCACGTCGAAACAGTTCATAGGCATAGGCAGGCTCATAGGCTTCGTGCCGATAGAAACGGCGGCTCTCGACCGCGGCCCGGCGGGCGAGGCTTTCAAGTTCAATCTGGCGCAGGTCGCTCGGGGCGGCAGGGGCGGTGAAGACGGCGGCTGGGGTGCTCGTGGTCGGGAACGGGTTCATCGCTGGCCTCCTCTCGGCGCTACGGGTGCCGATCTGTCTCTGAAGCCAGTCTAGTTCAGCGGACCATTGATTTAGAGGGCGGCATCCTCCTGGTTAGCTGACAAACCATGGAGGTTTGCTTATTGGCTGAATCTGGTCATAAGCCTATGTTACAATCGGTTAAGCACCCATCATTGTAGCAACCGAATTGAGCTTGGTTATGACTGCTACGCGTATCACCCAGACCCTCCTGAACGTCATGCTGGTAGCTTCGTTGATCTTTTTTGTGATTGCAGTCGTGACGACGGGCCTGGTTACGGTAGGAAGCGGCATCAGCCTGCTTGCACTAGTGGTCATTGGCAGTCTGTGGATTCTGCATCAGCGGGGCTGGCGCTACAGTGCCGAAGCGTTGGTGATCGTCGCAACCTTGCTGAGTATCTTAGCGGCGCAACCAAGCTATATCGCAAATACGATCTTGCTGACCATACTGATTCCTCCCATCCTGGCCGCGATCCTGCTCTCGCCACGGTGGAGCATGCCCATCTTTGTGACCATGGTGGTCTTGATTGCGCTGCGGGCGCTGATCAGCACGGGTGGTGATCTGAATGCGCTTGGACCAACCTATAATCTGATCAACCTAGGCCTCCTGGTGGTGATTGTGATTGGGAGTTCGTTGGCATCCAATGTGGCCCGTGCCGCCCAGCGCGAAGCCGAGGCGAATGCCGCGAAGGCGCAAGCCGCAACAGTGTTGGCCGAAGCGAATGCCCAGGCGTTGGAGCATGAAGTGGCTGAGGCCGAAGCGGCACGCACGGCAGCCGAAGCGGCACGAATCGCCCTCGCCGATCAGATCCGGACGATCACCCAGCAGCGTGAAGTCATCCGCGAGATGAGTGTGCCGGTCTTGCCGATCACCCCCCGTGCCCTGTTGATGCCGCTGGTCGGGGCACTCGACAGCGAACGCATCCGCAGCGCCCAGGAACGGGCCCTCACCCTGTTGGAACAGCAGCGCGGGGTACGCTACCTGCTGCTTGACATTACGGGCGTTCCCGTGGTAGATAGCCAAGTAGCAGGCGGGTTGATCAAACTGGTGCAGGCGGCGCGATTGTTGGGTGCTCAAGTGATTGTAGTGGGCATCCGGCCCGAAGTCGCCCAAACCGTGGTTGGCCTTGGCCTGGATCTGAGTATGGTCGCCACCCGTAGCTCGCTCCAGGAAGGTGTGAACTACGTTCTGACGAAGTGAGGGAAACGGTATGACATCTGAATCACGCCAGGCGGCGCTGGTGGCGCTGCGCGAACGCGCCGTGCCCCGTGGGGTCGGCAATGCCCACCCGATTGTCGCCGAACGGGCTGAAGGTTCACGGTTGTGGGATGTAGACGGCAAAGCTTATCTTGATTTTGTTGGTGGCATCGGGGTTCTGAATGTGGGCCACAACCACCCGAAGGTGGTGGCGGCGGTCAAGGCCCAACTGGATCGGGTGAGCCACACCTGCTTCCAGGTGGCCATGTACGAACCCTACCTCGAACTGGCCGAGCGGCTCAATCAACTGGCCCCTGGTTCGTTTGCCAAAAAAACCATCTTTCTCAGCACCGGGGCCGAAGCGACCGAGAACGCGATCAAAATTGCCCGCGCCGCCACCGGTCGCCCGGCCATCATCGCCTTCCGCAGTGCCTTTCACGGGCGCACCCTGATGGGCATGAGCCTGACCGGACGGGCGGCACCCTACAAACAGAGCTTTGGCCCCTTTGCGCCCGAGATCTACCACGCCCCATTTCCGAACGCCTACCGGGGCTGGGACACCCCAGCCGCCCTCGCGGCGCTCCACGAACTGTTTGCGACTAGTGTTGCCCCTGACCGGGTCGCCGCCGTGATTATCGAGCCAGTTCTGGGCGAAGGCGGCTTTGTTCCCGCCCCAGCCGACTACCTGCAAACCCTACGTGACCTGACGGCCCAACACGGCATCCTGCTGATCGCCGACGAGATCCAGAGTGGCTTTGGGCGCACCGGCAAGTTATTTGCGATCGAGCATAGCGGAGTCATCCCCGATATGCTTACCGTCGCCAAAAGCATGGCCGGTGGTTTGCCCCTTTCGGGCGTGATTGGCCGGGCCGACGTGATGGACGCCCCGGCCCCGGGCGGGCTTGGAGGCACCTATGCTGGCAATCCGCTGGCCTGTGCAGCAGGTTTAGCAGTGCTCGACATCTTTGCCGAAGAGCAACTATTAGCACGTGGTGCGATCCTGGGCGAGCAGCTGCACAGTGTGTTTCGGAGTTGGCAGAACGACATTCCAGCCATCGGCGACGTGCGCGGCTTAGGCCCAATGGTGGCGCTCGAACTCGTGCGTGACCGCACCACCCGCGAACCAGCCCCCGAATTGGCGGCCAAAATTGTGGCTCAGGCCCGCGAACAGGGCCTGCTCTTGCTCAAAGCCGGGCTCTACGACAACGTCATTCGGGTGCTCGTTCCCCTCAATATCGAGAACGACCTGCTCGAAGAGGCACTCGAAATCCTGGGTGGGGCCTTGCAGGGCTTAAGGTAGACCAGAGCGGGGCACACGCCCCCCAATGGCGAGGCACGATCGCCCATTGGTGCAACACAGGGCCTGGGAGAACATGGTTCTCCCAGAATCCCCCTCCTGGGTGGGGCCTTGCAGGGCTTAAGGTAGACCAGGGCGAGGCACACGCCCCCCAATGGCGAGGCACGATCGCCCATTGGTGCAACACAGGGCCTGGGAGAACATAGTTCTCCCAGAAAATCCCCCCTGACAGGGCGCAAGCGCCCTGTCAGGGCCAACCTACCCCTGCCCCAGCAGCCGCTCCGCGAGCGCCACATACCCAGGCATGGCCTGGCGTTGGGCGATGCGGCGAGCCTGGTGCAAACACCAGCGGGCCAACCAGGGGTTGCCTGCCAATTGGGCCTGGCGTCCACCCCAGACCAGGGCAGCGGGCCAGGCAACCGGGAAGATCAAGGCAAATTGGGCCAGCGAGAGGCATGCCCGCTTTGCCCGCGCCGCAAGCTCGGCCCGTCCGGATGCGTCAGTCGGCGGATGGCCCGCCCATAAGGCCAGGTAGACTTCGGCGATCGCGCTATAGCCACCCAGGCCATAGAGTGCCGCTGGCGGCAAGCGTTCAATCAACTTGGCCGCCGCATCAACCATCGAGCGGGCCAGTTGCTGATCGCCGCGACGCAGTGCAGCGCGGGCCATCAACGCATACAACCAGATCTCTTCGGCTCTAGCCCCGCCAAAATTCTCCGCCAACAGCGCCTCGGCCTCACCGAGCAGACTCATGGCCTGGCCATCCTGCCCTAGGGCCAGTAGATTCTCGGCCGCACCGATCAGGCCCCAGGCCCAAACCTGGGCATCGCCTGTTTTTGCCCCCAACTGTTGCAGGCTCGTACATCCCGCCAGGGCCTGCGCGTGACGGGCCTGGAGGCAATCAGTTAGGCAACTGGCCGCCAGACACTCGGCCAGGCGGCGCTGATCGCCCAGGTGGCTGGCAATCGCACTACTGAGTGCAAACGCAGCAGCGGCCTTCCGCCAACGGGCCTGCCCAAGTGCCGCTAACCCTTCGGCTTCGGCAAGCCAACCTTCGGTGGGCAAGTGCCCCAGCGCCTGGGCCGCAACCCGGGCACGGCGGCGGTACAGGCGGGCCAGTGGCGGAAAGACCCCAGCGGCAAGTTGGGTCGCAGCATAGCCCCCGGCCAACGAGGGTGAGAGCCCGGCCCGCTCAGCCAGGTTCAGGCCCCGCAGCGCCGCATAGGTCGAGGCAGCCAATTGACCGTCGTAGTAGGCGAGTTGGGCCAGCAAGGCATAGACGCGGGCGGCTTCACTGTGAATGGCCCCATCGGGGCGCGGGCGCAGCCGATCAGCGCGGAAGATGGAACGCACCTGACGCAGCAGTTCGGCGGTGATCGCCAGCGGCCGTTGGCGAGTGCGCCCGTGGATCGGGTAGCCAAGGTGCGCAGCAGCGCGTTCGAGTTGCTCGCGGCTGGCGATCAGGCGACCCATCCCATGATACGCTTCGCCCAGTTGACGTTCCCAGCGTGCGCGGGTCAAGGTCGCCAGCGCAGGGGTCTCGGGGCGATCCGCCAAAGCCAAGGCGCGACTGAGCGCATCAGCCGCCTCGCGGTAGGCCCCACTGCGTAACGCATTGGCCCCGGCGGTCGCCAAATACCCCATAGCCCGAGCGGGTTCTTCGGCCTGATGCCAGTGATGGGCCAGTTGCGCCGGTGCCGCCCGCGTGCTTGCTTCGAGCCACTCGGCCAGTTGGCGGTGCAAACGCCGCCGTTGGGCAAAACTCATCAGATTGTAGGCCACCTCGCAGCCAATCACATGGTTGAAGGTATAGGCCAGATCTGGCTCAAAGCGCTCGATCTGTACCAAACCAGCCTGTTGCAAGGCAAACAGTTGCGCGACGAGCACTTCGGGTTGATTAATGGCTGGATGGAGCACCATTAGGGCTTCGAGGGTAAAGAGGGGGCCAATCACACTGGCTACTTTGAGGGTCAGTTGCTGATCTTGGGGGAGTCGGTCAATCCGGCTAATCAGCAAGCCTTCGACCGTATCAGGCAGACTGATCGCCGCCACCAGTTCACTGGCATCACTAAGCGCCAAACGGCACTGACCGGCGTTAATCACCAGCGCCCCACGCTCACGCAGCGCATAGAGGAGCTCTTCGGCCACAAATGGGTTGCCCTGAGCACGGGCGCTGATCAACTCAACCAGGGTCGTTGGGACGGTCGTCACACCGAGGCGGCGGGCCAGCAGCATGCCAAGATCGGCCTGATCAAGGCCCCGCAGTTGGAGGCGCAGGCTATGGGGCAGATAGGCCAGGCGTTGAAAACTGGTTGGCACTGTTGGCAGGGGCCGGGCCAGCACCACCAACAAGATCGGATGGGCCTGCTCGGCCAGCGCATAAAGCAGCGCCCACGAACTGGCATCAAGCCACTGGGCATCATCAAACGCCAGAATAAGCGGCTGCTGGCTGGCGGCGTACCCCAACAGGCGCAACAGCAGGGTACGGGTATTCTCAGCCCGCACCTGGCCACTCAATTGAGCAGTACGACTATTTTCGGGCAGATCGAGGTCGAGCAACGGATTGAGCAGCGGCGCCAGGCTTTCCAACTCCAGCGCGGTCAGCACCTCGAGCATGCGTTGGGCCAGCGGCGATCCCAGGCCCTGGGCAGCGACGGGAGCGAGCAGCAGATCACCTGGGCGGGCCAGCGTGGCCGCTACCCCGTCGGAGCCAACCACCAACGTCTGCGGTGCCGCCGTCTGTTGAGCCAGCAAGGCCAGCAGATGGAGCAGGATCGGACGCCAGCCATGGTAGGGCAGCGCGTCCACCGGGCTACCACTGCCGTGAAAAAGGAGCAAGTTAGCCTCATTGGCCTGGCTTATCAGATGGGCTAACAACGCCGATTTGCCGATCCCGGCATCACCTTCGATAATCACCACCCCACCGTTGCCCGTACCCAGCGCTCCCAGGCGCTCGACCAACAGTTGGTGCTCACGGAGTCGCCCAAGCATCACCTCGGCCCGGCCAGCACCAACCAGGGCCGGTTGATCAGTCGGTAGGGGCCGGTAGACCACCACCGGGGTGGCAAACCCCTTCAGGCTTAATGGCGGGAGTGGCTCGAAACTCAGATGGGCACAGGCTGCACGATAGGTCGCCTCGTCGCAGATCACGGCGGCCTGGGCGGGCAGGGCTGCCGCCGCCTGCATCAGGCGGGCCGCCCGATTGACCATCGGCCCCATCATCGTATACTCGCGGCGACTGGGGGCACCGACCGCCCCACAGAGGGCGCGGCCCGTACTGACCCCAATCGCCCCACGCAGCCCCAACTGTTCGAGCGCGGCCGCAATCGCCAGCGCAGCCCGCGCCCCCCGTTCGGGATCATCTTCGTGGGCCAGGGGCGGCAGACCCAGTGCTGCGACCAGGGTTGGCCCCTTGCCATCAGTGCCCAGGCGGGTAATGCTGCCCTCGTAACGGTACAGTGCAGCCTGCAGCGCCCGCATCAGGGCCTGAGCCTTGGGCAAGGGCAGGTCGGCTTGTAGATCGGGTAGGTTGACAAACAGCACCGTAATGCGGCGCTGCTCGGCTAACCAGGCGATCTGGGCCGCATCCAGGCGAGCGAGCACCGCCTTGGGGATGTAGGCCCGCAAGGCATCATTCATCGCTGGCACAAGCCGGGGCAGGCTCAGCGGCTGCACCGGCAGCGCATCAGTCAGATTGCGCAGCCGGACTGACCCCGAGGCGAGCGGCTGACCCAGACAGGCCGGAGCAACCATGGGCCAGGCCGACGGCGCAATCACCACCTCGCCTGGGGTCGCTTCGCTTTCGGCTCGACCACACTCGGCCAGCGCCGCCCCGGTCACAAGCAATTCCCAACGCCCAAAGACCCCCCCCAGATGCATAATGGTCACTTCGCCTGCGGCCACGCCCAGGCGCACCTTGAGCGGCAGCGGATCCGAACCCTCAAGCGAGAGCCAGGCTTCGGGGGTCATCATCATCTGGATGCCGAGCGCACACTGCACCGCCCGCTGGGCCAGAGTTGCGAGCGGCTCATCACCATACCAGAGCGCGAGCAGGCCATCGCCCGCAAATTTGACCACATCACCCCCGTGGCCCAGCACCACTCCCACCAGATACTCAAAATAGAGATCAAGGATGCGCGTGAGTTCTTCGGCTCCAGCGGGACTTTGGCGCGCTAACTGTTCGGTCAGAGCGGTAAACCCCGAAAGATCGGCAAACAGCACGGCAGCCGGAAAACGGCTGATAGCGGGAGCCATTGTGGCTGCCGCATCACCCGCGATCCGGTGCAGGATGAGGGCCGGAACATAGCCGACAAGTTCTTCAAGCGCAGACAGGGTGCTCATAATGGGGCTTGAGGATACTCCAACTTAGGATCAGGCGCAAGCATGCCCCCCACAGTTGCGATCTTATCACTATTCTTCAACCACTTGCAATATCGCACGATCTTGACGTTACAAGAAGTGTTAGCGTATACTAACATCCGCATTCTAGGTCTTCCAACCCCATTGTCCGAGGCAACCAAGAAAGGGTCTACGTGTATGCGGCTCCGTGTGCTCAGCATGATTATCCCCCTGCTCGCCATGATCTTAGCGGCGTGTGGCTCGCAGCCCGCCGCACCAGCGCCAGCGCCTGATGCTCCGGTCAGCAGTGGCAAACTGGTGATCTATTCGGGGCGCAGCGAGACTCTGGTTGCACCACTCTTTGAACAGTTTACCGCCACGACCGGGATTGTGGTGGAGGCCCGTTATGGTGATACTGCCGAACTGGCGGCAACGATCCTCGAAGAAGGCCGCAACAGCCCGGCTGATCTCTTTTTTGCCCAGGATGCCGGAGCCTTAGGGGCCTTAGGGGCCGCCGAAATGTTAGCAACGCTGCCCGAAGCAACCCTGAGCCAAGTAGAAGCGCGGTTTCGGTCGGCGCAAGGCAACTGGGTCGGGGTGAGCGGTCGCGCCCGCGTGGTGGTTTACAATACCGCCGTGCTGAGCGAAGCCGATCTTCCGGCCTCGATCACCGGCTTTGTGGCCCCCGAGTGGCAAAGCCGGGTGGGCTGGGCACCCACCAACGGCTCGTTCCAGTCCTTCGTGACCGCAATGCGGGTCCAGCTTGGTGATGAGGCTACCCGCTCCTGGTTGAGTGGCATGCTCGCCAATGATGCAAAAGTCTACGAACGCAACTCTGCGATTGTCAAAGCAGTGGCCGAAGGCGAGATTGACGTTGGCTTTGTGAACCACTACTATCTGTACCAGCTGCAGCAAGAGGCCGGCGGCAGTTTGCAGGCGGCCAACTATTATCCCCAGGATGGTGACGTAGGTGCCCTGATCAACATTGCCGGGGTGGGCATTCTGAAGACTGCCCCCAACGCGGCCAATGCCCAGAGTCTGCTCGATTATCTGCTGTCTGACGCTGGCCAGCGCTACTTCGCCGAACGCACCTTCGAGTACCCCTTGACCGACAGTGTGCCCGCTGACCCGCGCTTGCGCCCACTGAGCGAGATCAAGACCCCGGATCTTGACCTGAACGAACTGAGTGATCTGCAGAATACGCTGCGTTTGCTTCAGGATGTGGGGGTGTTGTAGTTTGTTTGCAGGGAGCAGGCAAGGCTGCCGACACGCCTTGCCTGCTCGGGTTTCAGGGAGCACCATGTGCTCCCTGGCCCACGGCCTTGTTCCACCTTGACGAAAGCGTGCCATGACAACTCTTGAACCAAGTTTGACGATCAGGCAGTCCCGGGTGGTACGACACACGCCACGCCCCTGGGTGCTCTTGGGCTTAAGTGGGCTGGTGGTCGCCCTCGTGATCCTGCCCTTGTTGTACCTGGTTTTGCGTGCGGTCGGGGCTGGCCCGGATGCCTGGGCGACCTTGTTGCGGCCCCGCACCTTGCAAGTCTTTCTGGGTAGCGCAGCCCTGGCGCTCGGGGCAGCCCTGTTTAGTACCCTGATTGCCTTACCGTTAGCCTGGCTCACGGTTGCGACCGATCTGCCGCTGCGCCGCTTCTGGGCGGTGGTGACGGTGTTGCCCTTAGCGGTGCCATCGTATATCGCAGCCTTTGCGATCATTGTGGTGCTTGGTCCCCGGGGCCTGCTCCAGCAGACTCTTGCCCCCTTCGGCGTTGATCGCTTGCCCTCGATCTATGGGCTAGGTGGCGCGATCTTCGCCCTAACGCTCTGTTCGTATCCGTATGTTTTATTGACGACGCGGGCCGCATTGCGCCGCTGCGATCCGGCGATCGAAGAGGCGGCCCGCAGCGCAGGTGATGGGCCAGTCGCGGTCTTTTTTCGCATCCTGCTGCCCCAACTGCGCCCTGCAATTGCCGTCGGCGGCTTACTGGTGGCCCTCTACGCCCTGAGCGACTTCGGGGCCGTTTCGTTGCTCCAGTTTGATTCGTTCACCCGTGCCATCTATGTCCAGTACCGGGGTTCATTTGATCGGAGCGGGGCAGCCTTATTGGCGGTCTTACTGGTGTTGCTGACCATGGGCCTGATGGTGTTCGAACAGGTGATTCGCGGTCGCCCCAGCATGAGCCGAACCACCTGCACGGTGGCCCGTCCGCGCCGCCTGGTTGCCTTAGGCCCCTGGTGCTGGCCCGCCCTGGCCTATTGCGCCCTGATCAGTTTGTTGGGCCTGGGCATGCCCGTCTACGCCCTGAGTTTCTGGCTCTGGCGGGGGCTATCCAACGGCGAGCAACTCGACTCGCTCTGGCGGGCGGCGGGCAATTCGTTGCTGGCCGCAACCCTGGCGGCAATCGTCACAGTAGCCTGTGCCCTACCAGTAGCCCTACTGGCCGTGCGTCATCCTGGGCGGCTCAGTCGTTTGATCGAACGGGGAGCCTATCTTGGCTACGCGCTGCCGGGTGTGGTCGTCGCCCTGGCCCTGGTCTTCTTTGGAGCCAACTTTGCCCCGGGACTCTACCAGACCCTGCCGCTGCTGCTGATTGGGTATGCGGTGCGCTTTATTCCCCAGGCCGCCGGGAGCCTGCGCACCACCTTGCACCAGATCAATCCACGGGTCGAAGAGGCCGCCCGTTCGCTGGGACGGCGACCCTTTGCGGTGCTGGCGAGCATTACTACCCCGCTGCTGGCTCCGGGACTCCTGGCTGGCGCGGCCCTGGTCTTCCTGACCACGATCAAAGAGTTGCCTACGACGCTGTTGCTCGGGCCAACTGGTTTTTCCACCCTGGCAACCATGGTCTGGAGTGCCAGCACCGAAGCGATGTTTGCCCGGGCGGCGGCCCCGGCCCTCTTGTTGCTGTTGATTTCGGCACTGGCGATGGCCCTGATGACGGCACGGGAAGAGTAGGGAACGCTGGCGGACAATGAATGGCTTGGGTGTCTCGCGCCAAGCCGCAAAGGCGCAAAGGCTCCGCTGTACCACGGATGGCTTGGGTGTCTCGCGCCAAGCCGCAAAGGCGCAAACATTGCACATGATGTACGTTTGAAAGGAGTAACTGACGTATGACTGAAAACGAGATTGCCAAGCAGATCGTGGATGCAGCCTATAAAATCCATACCCACTATGGCCCAGGCTTGCTAGAGTCAGCCTATCAGGCGTTACTTGTGCATGAGTTGCGTAAGCGGGGGTTGCACGTAGCAATTGAACAGCCCATCCCGTTAATCTACGAAGGTGTTGAACTAGAAGTAAGTTTTCGTGCTGATCTTATTGTCGAAGAAAAAGTGATTGTTGAGTTAAAATCGGTAGAAACCACGTCGCTTGTCCATAGAAAACAGGTGCTGACGTACCTCAAACTGACTGATTTGCGTCTCGGGCTGCTGATCAATTTTGGGGCTGCGTACATTAAAGATGGCATAGTGCGCTTGGTCAATGGCTTAAAGGAATAAGACTGGCGCGAGGCCCTCCTGCGGCGCTTAGCGCGAGGCCCTCCTGCGGCGGCTTAGCGCGAGGCCCTCCTGCGGCGGCTTGGCGGCTTGGCGGCTTAGCGCGAGGCCCTCCTGCGGCGGCTTGGCGGCTTGGCGGCTTAGCGCGAGGCCCTCCTGCGGCGGCTTAGCGCGAGGCCCTCCTGCGGCGGCTTGGCGGCTTAGCGCGAGGCCCTCCTGCGGCGCTTAGCGCGAGGCCCTCCTGCGACGCTTAGCGCGAGGCTAAAATGGTATAATGGCCCTATGTCTATGTCCACTTCTGATGCTGTTGCCCTGCGGGTTCAAGGCATAACCCGGCGCTATGGATCCCTGGTCGCCGTTGATGACGCAAATCTGAGTGTTGCCCAGGGTCAGTTTTTGGCCTTGTTGGGGCCAAGCGGCTGTGGCAAGACCACGCTCTTGCGCCTGATAGCCGGATTTGAGCAACCTGATGCCGGGTTGATCATGATTGGCGAGCGCACCGTGGTTTCGCCCTGTGGCGCAGGCTTGCCGCCCGAACAGCGCAGCGTCGGCATGGTCTTTCAGGACTATGCGCTCTTTCCACACCTGAATGTGGCCCAGAATGTGGCCTACGGGCTGGGACGGCGCAGCGAGCGCCACGAACGGGTGACGGCCTTGCTCGAACTGGTGGGCCTGGCCGGAGCCGAACGCCGCATGCCGCACCAGTTGTCGGGTGGCCAGCAACAACGGGTTGCGCTGGCCCGCGCCCTGGCCCCGCGCCCGGCCTTGCTCTTGCTCGATGAACCCTTCTCGAATCTGGATGCCGGCTTACGCCAGAGTGTGCGAGCCGAGGTGCGCGACATCCTGCGCCGCGAACATGTCACCGCCGTCTTTGTGACCCACGATCAGGAAGAGGCGCTGAGTCTCGCTGATCAGGTCGCGGTGATGCTGCATGGGCGCGTGGCCCAGACTGCTCACCCCCGCGAACTGTATGAACGCCCGGCGACCCGTGACGTAGCTGCGTTTGTCGGAGCGGCGAACTTCTTACCCGGTGTTGCCGATGGACATGGGGTGCAGTGTGCCCTGGGCGACTTGCCGCTAGCCCGCCCATTGCGTGGGATCAGCGAAGTCCTGGTGCGCCCCGAGCAGATCAGCCTGGAACCGCAGTCCGATGGCCCCCATCTGGTCGCTGAACGCAACTACTTCGGAGCCGACCAGGTGGTCGAGTTGCGGCTGGCCGATGGTAGCTGCGTGCGGGCGCGCCTGCCGGCCTGGCACAACTTTACACCGGGTGATCGGGTCACGGCACGGGTGCGAGGATCGGTGGTAGCCTTCGAGGCTTGACAACAAGCCCAAACCCATCGGCTACACTCCCGCCCGCGTCCCCGCCAAAAGCATGTATAATTAGGGTATCCCAGTCTACCACCGTAGGCAACTTTCCACTGTAAGGTCAGTGTTGATACCCATCCCGCCGTCAGGGAGTTAACGCACCGCAAGTAGGTGTGCGGCGCTCACGTACACGCAACGCGTGCGCCTGACGTTGGGGTTTAGCAACCAGACTAGGGTGGTAGCAGCTTTGGGAGTGTTCGGTTGCAGATGCCTGTTAGTGTAAAAGGAGTGATCTGAATGAAGCGATCGCTGAGCCTGATCGCGCTCGTGGCGATGCTCACGGCCCTGCTTGCCGCCTGTGGCGGTGCACCGGCCACGCAGCCCACGAGTGCCCCGACCGCCCCGGCGACGAGCGCGCCCGCCGCGCCCGATGCCACCACCGCCCCGGCCCCGCCCGCTGCTGGTGCAACGATTAAGATTGCTACACAGAGTCCTCTCAGCGGCCCGCAGGCCGCGCTTGGCACCGGTATTCGCAATGGCGCTCAGTTGGGCGTAGACCAGTTGGCCGGTGTGCTCACCGACCTGGGGTTTGCCGTCGAACTGGTACCGTTTGACGACCAGGCCCGCCCCGAGGTGGGTTCGGCCAATGCCAAGAACATTGTCTCGGATCCTGACATTATGTGTGTGGTTGGGCACCTGAACTCGGGCGTGGCCCTGGCCTCGTTGCCCGACTATAAGAACGCCTCGCTGCCTATGGTCAGCCCGGCCAATACCAACCCCAACATCACCGAGGGTGGCTACGATGTGGCCTTCCGCGTGGTGGGCCGCGACGATGTCCAGGGCACGGTGGGCGAGGCCTTCGCCCGCGAAGAGTTGGGTGCCCAGTCGGTCTATATCATTCACGATACGACCGCCTACGGCCAGGGTGTGGCTGAGTTCTTCCGCCAGGCCGCCGAGGCCAATGGGGTGGAAGTGCTGGGCTTCGAGGGCACCGAAGAGCAGAGCGACTTCTCGGCCATCCTGACCCCGATCCTGGCCGCCAACCCTGACCTGATCTACTTCGGTGGGCTCTATCCGCAGGCTGGCCCGATGTTCCGCCAGGCCCGCGACCGCGGCATCACCGCCGAGTTCCTTGGCCCCGACGGGCTGGACAGCCCCGAACTGGCCGAACTGGCCGGGAGTGCCGTGGACGGCATGCATTACACATCGGTGGCGGCACCGGTGAGCCAGTTCCCCAACGCAGCCCGCTTCGCTACCGATTACCAGGCTGGCTACAACGAATCGGCCCCGCCCTTCTCGGCGCAGGCCTATGATGCGACCGGGATCTGCATCACGGCGATTGCCGCTGCGGCCGAAGCCGCAGGTGGCGCGCCAACCCGTGCCCAGGTGCTCGCGGCGCTGAAGAGCCTGCCCGCCTACGAGGGCATCACGGGAACCTATGCCTTTAATGAGGTTGGTGACCCCAATCCAGCAACCTACTTCGTGCTGCGTGCCAACGTTGCTGACTGGAACAGCAACGAACTGGTGACCCGGCTCGAGATTGCCCCTCCCGGCAGTGGCCCAGTTGAGGGTGCTTCGGGCACGCCAACCGACTACGCGCTCGAAATGGCCGCAACCATTCCGGCGAATGTCGCTTCGGCGATCGGCACCATCAAGATTGCCAGCCAGAGCCCCCTGAGTGGCCCGCAGGCCGCCCTTGGGAGTGGTATTCGCAATGGGGCCGAACTGGCCGTTACGCAGCTGAATGCCGCGCTGACGGGCAGTGGCATTCAGTTCGAACTGGTGCCGTTTGACGACCAGGCCCGTGCCGAGGTGGGTTCGGCCAATGCCAAGAACATTGTCTCGGATCCTGACATTATGTGTGTGGTTGGGCACCTGAACTCGGGCGTAGCCCTGGCCTCGTTGCCCGACTACAAGAATGCCTCGCTGGTGATGATGAGCCCGGCCAATACCAACCCCAACATCACCGAGGGTGGCTACGATGTGGCCTTCCGCGTGGTGGGCCGCGACGATGTCCAGGGCACGGTGGGCGAGGCCTTCGCCCGCGAAGAGTTGGGTGCCCAGTCGGTCTATATCATTCACGATACGACCGCCTACGGCCAGGGTGTGGCTGAGTTCTTCCGCCAGGCCGCCGAGGCCAATGGGGTGGAAGTGCTGGGCTTCGAGGGCACCGAGGAGAAGAGCGACTTCTCGGCCATCCTGACCCCGATCCTGGCCGCCAACCCCGACCTGATCTACTTCGGTGGGATCTACGACCAGGCTGGCCCGATGTTCCGCCAGGCCCGCGACCGCGGCATCACCGCCGAGTTCCTTGGCCCCGATGGGCTGGATAGCCCCGAACTGGCCGAACTGGCCGGGAACGCCGTGGACGGCATGCATTACACCTCGGTGGCGGCACCGGTGAGCCAGTTCCCCAACGCGGCTCGCTTCGCCACCGATTACCAGGCTGCCTACAACGACTCGGCCCCGCCCTTCTCGGCGCAGGCCTATGATGCGACCACCATCTGTGCCGGGGCGATCTTGAAGGCCGCTGCCGATGCCGGGGCTGCCCCGACCCGTGCCCAGGTGCTGGCTGCAGCGCGGGCACTGCCGACCCTCGAAGGCATCACCGGGAGCTATGCCTTCAATAGCGAAGGCGACCCCGATCCGGCTACCTACTTCGTGCTGCGTGCCAACGTTGCTGACTGGAACAACAACGAACTGGTGACCCGGCTCGAGATTGCGCCGCCGCGCTAAGCAAACGGAGGGGGGAACCCATGGGTTCCCCCCTCGCCCTCTCCTTCCCTGTTGATCGCTTCTTTTTAATACTCTGAAACGGCTGAGAGGTAAGATGGCGGCTGAAGTCGAAGCTCCAGCATTGTCGCGCATTGGGCGGCGTTCGCTGGCCGAAGTGTTGCGCACCGTCTTTGCCCCGGTTGGGCAGTTGTTGATCTTTATTATCGGATGTGCCCTGGCCCTGAGTCTGCTCGTAGTTGTGGTTGCCTTTATCCAAAGCTTTAGCAACCCGCGCGTGATGACCCAGGCCCTGACGATTCTGCCCCAGGTGATTATTGATGGGCTGGTGCGCGGCTTTTTGTTTGCCACAATTGCCCTTGGCTACACCATGGTCTATGGGGTGCTCGAGTTCATCAACTTTGCCCACGGCGAAATTTTTATGGTGGGTGGGGTCGTGGGGGCCGCAGTAGGGCTGGGCCTGGCCAGTGCGGGCGTGCTGAACGACATGAATGGCTTTGTCTTTGTCTTCATGATCGTGGGCATCTCGATGGTGGTAAGCGGCCTGTTGGCGGTGACGATCGAGCGCGTGGCCTACCGGCCGCTGCGTGGCTCGCCCCGCCTGGTGCCCCTGATTTCGGCGATTGGGGTCTCGTTGGTGCTGCAAGATGTTGTGCGCCTGATCATGACCAATTCGCCGATGGGCTTCAATGCGCGGTTTAACTCGCCTGATTTTGGGCCGCCGATCCGCCTGTTCGAGATGACCCTGGGCGAGCGCCCGGTGCCGATTATCATCAGCCCCAAGGCGCTGATCTTCATCGTCACGGCGACGTTTATGCTGATTGGGCTGAACTATCTGGTGAATGCGACGCGGCTTGGCAAGGCAATTCGTGCTACGGCCCAGGATATGCCCACTGCCAGCCTGATGGGCATCAATGTCAATCAGATCGTCGCGCTGACCTTCTTGATCGGTGGGGCCCTTGGTGGCGCGGCTGGGGCGCTGTTTGGTCTGAATGTGGGCGCGGTCAACCCCTACATGGGCTTTATTCCCGGCCTCAAAGCCTTTACCGCTGCCGTACTCGGCGGGATCGGCAATATTACCGGGGCCATGGTTGGTGGAGTGGTCTTGGGCTTCCTCGAAGCCTTCGTCGCCTCGTACCTCTCGCTCTTTACCGGTGGGACCCTTTCGGGTGCGGCCTATGCCGATATTGTGGCCTTCAGCATCCTGATCCTGATCCTGATCTTCCGGCCCTCTGGCCTGTTGGGTGAGGCAACGACTCAGAAGGTGTAGGTGGACTGGCAATGTTGCTGGCGCACATTGCCAGTTGAAGCATCAGGGAGCACCATGTGCTCCCAGGCCCTGGCAGCGCACGCCTGATACAGGGAGTTTGGCGCAAGCCGAACGCACGCCTGATGGAGGGAGCCTGGCCCAAGCCTGATGTAAGAACCCTGGCCCTGGCAGCGCACGCCTGATGCAGGGAGCCCGGCGCAAGCCGAACGCACGCCACCGGCAACGTAATCTGGAGCATACGAAGTACTTATGACACCATCTGTACCATCAGATAGTTTATGGGAGCGGGTGAAAGCGACGTTGGGGCAGGGGCCAACCGCCTACGGCTTTATGGGGCTGTATGCGGCGATCTGTACCTGGTTGCTGATCACGAATCCGCGGACGAGCCTGAATACCGACATTGCCTTTGTGCTCTTTCTGTTGCTGGTGCTGATTATCTACCGGTCGAAGGTAGCGTTGGCCTTCAAGGTCGTGTTGACGACAATCATGTTGGGGCTGGTACTCCCCTTCTTCGGCACCCTCAACCCGTTCTACATTGATGTTGCCACTCAGGCCGGGATCTTCGTGGCCCTGGCCCTGGGCCTGAATGTGGTCGTTGGCTTTGCTGGCCTGCTCGACCTGGGCTATGTGGCTTTCTTTGCGGTCGGGGCCTATCTCTGGGCGATTCTCAGCACATCGCAGATTACCGAGATCAATCCAGCCTGGAGTCCCGTGCCGCCGATTATGTTCTACCCCTTCCTGGCGCTGGGGTTGGTGGTGGGGGCGATCACCGGAATTTTGCTCGGTCTGCCTGTGTTGCGCTTGCGGGGTGATTATCTCGCCATCGTGACCCTGGGCTTCGGTGAAGTGATCCGCGTGCTGGCCAATAACCTGGACCGCCCGATCAATATTACCAATGGCTCGCAGGGTATTCGTGAAATCGAGCGCCCACCGTTGCTCTTTGCCAGTTTCGTGCGCGATACGCTGGGCTGGAATCTTGATGATCAGCAACTCTATCAGCAGTTCTTCTATTTCGCCGTCTTGCTGATCGTGCTGCTGACGGTGGTGGTGGTCAGTCGGCTCAAGGCGTCACGGATCGGGCGGGCCTGGGAGGCCATTCGCGAGGATGAGACGGCTGCGATTGCGCAGGGCATTCCGCTGGTGCGCACCAAACTGCTCGCCTTCGCCGTCGGGGCCTCGTTCGCCGGGGCTATGGGCGTGATCTTCGCCTCGAAGCAACTCTTTATCAACCCGCCCACCTTTGACCTGCTGCGCTCGATCAATATTTTGGCCATGGTCATTCTGGGTGGTATGGGCTCGATCCCTGGTGTCATCCTTGGTTCGGTGCTGGTGACCTTGCTTGACCTGCAAATTCTGCCCCGCGTCTCGACCGTGTTGCGTGATCTGCAACGAGCCGGCGCACCCATTCCTACCGCTTTTGACCCCACCCAGTACCAGCGCCTCTTCTTCGGCATGCTGCTCATCCTGATGATGATCTTCCGCCCGCAGGGCATTATGCCGGATGAGCGCCGCAAAGAAGAGTTGAGCCACAAAGACGATCTGCCCGATGAAGAGCCACCTGCCGATGAGGCAAAACCTGCCACTAGCGGGGCTTCCTGAAAGGATTATGCATGAGCCTGCTTGTCGCAAGCAATATCACCAAGTCCTTTGGTGGCCTCACCGCCGTGAACGATGTCACGCTCACGATCGAAAAAGGCCGGATCGTCAGTGTGATCGGGCCGAATGGTGCAGGCAAGACCACCTTCTTCAATATTTTGACCGGCATCTATAAGCCTGATAAGGGCACGATCACCTTTGACGGTGAGTCGATTGCGGGCAGCAAACCCGATGTAATCGCCGCGCTTGGTATGCGCCGCACCTTCCAGAATATTCGCCTCTTTGGCAATATGACGGTGCTCGAAAATGTGCTGGTCGGTATGCATACCCACTTGCGCGTGCCCTTCTGGGATATTGTGCTGAAAATGCCGAGTGTGCGCAAAGAAGAGGTGCGTGCCCGTGAGAGGGCGCGTGAACACCTGGCCTATGTGGGCCTCGATGAAAAGCGCGAAGAGTTGGCGAAGAATCTGCCCTACGGTGATCAGCGCCGCCTCGAGATTGCCCGCGCTCTGGCTGGTGAGCCGAAGCTGTTGCTGCTTGATGAGCCAACCGCCGGCATGAACCCGCAAGAGACCGGCGAGGCCACCGAGTTGATTCGCCGCATTCGCGATGATCTGAAGCTGACGGTAGTGCTGATCGAACACGATATGCGCCTGGTGATGGCAATCTCGGAACGCATTTCGGTGCTTGATTATGGTACCAAGATCGCCGAAGGTGATGCCGCAACGATACGCAGCAATCCTCGGGTGATCGAGGCCTACCTTGGCAAAGGGGCCGCTGAGGCGGCGGCATAGGATCGCCGAACTCGAACACACCCAGGTGCGTTGTTACCCGACCGAAGCGATGTGCGCCTGTCGCACCACCTTGCGCACAAGCGTTCACTACAACCCGGAACAAGGCTTCCCGCGTGAGGTGATCTACGAATGGCGCAAGTGGCCCAATCTGCTCAGCCCGGACTACTACCGCTCGCGCTTCGATCAAAGTTTCCCTGGTTGTGATAAGGACGGGGTTGGTGGTCAAGTTATCTTTGCGATCGCCCTGACTAATCAACCCTGAGCAAAGGATCTGTTATGGCCCTGCTGGAGCTCCAAAACGTTCATACCTACTATGGCAAAATTCACGCCCTCAAAGGGGTCTCGATCAAGGTCAACAAAGGCGAAATTGTTACCCTGATTGGCTCGAATGGGGCCGGTAAAAGCACGACGCTGCGCACGGTCTCGGGCCTGCTCAATCCGCGGCAGGGCGAGGTGCATTTTAATGGGCAGCGCATCAATACCATGCCCGCCTACGAGATTGTGAAACTCGGGATTGCCCAGTCGCCCGAAGGCCGCCGCATCTTCCCGCGCCTCACCGTGCTCGAAAACCTCGAAATGGGGGCCTATCTGCATGATACGCGCACCGCAACCTATCAAGAGGATCTCGAACGGGTCTTTACGCTCTTCCCACGTTTGCGCGAACGGGTCAGCCAGAAGGGCGGCACGCTCTCGGGTGGCGAACAGCAAATGCTGGCCATGGGGCGGGCCCTGATGACCCGACCGCAACTCTTGCTGCTCGACGAACCTTCGATGGGGCTGGCTCCGGTACTCGTCGAACAGATCTTCGAGATTATTCAGACGATCAATAGCCAGGGCATGACCGTGCTGCTGGTTGAGCAGAACGCCTTGCAGGCCCTTGGCATCGCCCACCGCGGATATGTGCTCCAGAGTGGCATGATCGTGCTGGAAGATCAGGCCCAGGCCCTGCGTGACAACGAAACCGTCCAGAAGGCCTATCTGGGGTTGGAATAAGGGAGTTGGGAAAACCAAGTTTTCCCAACTCCCTTATGAGATAATCCGCATCACGGCCAGGCAGCGCACCGGCTGCGGCAGGCTCATCACCTCGGCCCAGGTGCGCCCGCGGTCATCCGAACGCAGCAGTTGGCCCTGGTCAGTCCCGGCCCAGATGATGTCCATGTGGTAACTCGAGGGGGTCAGGACCAAAATAACCCCCTTCACCTCGGCGCTAACCTGTTGCCAGGTGGTGCCACTGTCTTCGCTGCGCACCAGAGTTGTACCGCCTGCAATCGCCGCGATCATCGTCTCTTGCTTGCCCGCCAGGATCGCCAGTTGGGTCGCACCCGGGGCCGGGGCCACCGTACCACGCCAGCGTCCCGGCCCCTGAGCCGTACTGACGGGAAGGCCACTCGCGCTCATAAATTCGTCTACGCTGGCGGCGTCAGCCTCAGGCGCGACCAACCAATGCTGGCCGCCATCGCTGCTACGCAAGGTGCGCCCCTCGGTCGCAACCACAAGCGTCAAGGCATCGGCAGCCAGCAGGGCCTTGATCCTCTGGCCTGGCAAACTCGTGCCCGCATTGCGCCAGCGCCCTGTGCCACCCGGATCGCTGAGCGTCACGAGGCCGTCGTCGGTACCAACATAGACCAACCCTGCTTTTGCCATACAGCCTCCTTGGGGGCATGGATTGAGGGGGAACTAGCGTCGGCGCGAGCCACGCAGCAAGCTCCAGATCACAGCCGCCCCACCCGCGATCAGCGCGGCCTGGATCAACGGCGGTGGCAACAGGTCGGCCAGCGCCTCGGGTGCGGTATGGCGTTCGACCATATGCACGGGTGGTGGTGCGCCAAGCGCCGCTGCCAGGTTGACCAGCGTCGGGGCGATCACCGAACCCTCGCGGCGACCAATTTCGGCGTGCAGCCGATCAAACGGCGGCTTGGTCGGCAGCGGATACGGCAGCGCAACCCCATTCTCGACCCAGGTGCCACCCTCTTCGGCGGTCAACAAAAAGCCCCAGACCTGAGCCACCCCGGGTGCAAAGCTAAAGCCCACCCGCCAGGCAAAACGGGCTGGCGGCTCCCAGAGTACCGTCCGGTTCGCAGTGACATACGACAGGCCGCGCATCTGCTGCTGGGACTGAAACACCGTACCTGGCCCCATCACCCCACCAAGCACCTCGATCGCCTGGACTTCGCCACTCCCGGCCAGCCGAGGATGGTTATGAGGATCGCTCACCTGGGCCCAGACCGCCTCGATCGGCGCGGCAATCAGGGCACTTACCGACGCACCAGGATAAGTTAACATACACGACTCCTTGGGAGTAAGGATAATTAAAAAAGGGTTACTGATCACGGCGCAAGCGGGCCACCAGGCGGGTGTAAAACTGGCTCGTCGGACTGAGCCGCACGAAGGTACAGACCTTGGGACTACGGCGCACCACAACCTCGTCGCCAAAATAGAGCGGAATGTTCTCGCGGCCATCCACCGCCAAAATCGCGTGATGGCGACTCTCGATCCGAATTGTGACCACCGCATCTTCATGGAGCACCATCGAAGGCACAGTAGTCAGGTGGGGCGCAATCCCCACCAGCAACAAGGCCCGCGAACGGGGATCAACAATTGGGCCACCTGCTGCCAGCGCATAGGCGGTCGAACCGGTCGCCGTCGCCACCAGCACCCCATCGGCGTGGTACGTTGTCAGGGGCGAATCGTCTACACTGACGTGGGCATTGATCACCCGACTAAGTTCACTACGGGACAGGGCAACTTCGTTCAGGGCCATAAAATCGCCAATGATCTGACCCTCACGGTAAAGCAGCGACCGGATCAACGAACGCTCATCGTGCCAACCCCCACCGCGCATCACCCGTTCGATTGCGGTATAAATATCTTCGGGCTGCACTTCGGCCATAAAGCTCAGGCGACCCAGCGCCACCGCTAGCAGGGGAATATCCAAGGGGAAGCAGAGCCGTGCCGCTCGCAGGATGGTGCCATCGCCCCCCAACGCCACCATCAGATCCGCGTCACGCAGCGCACTCGGGTTATCCCGAAACTCCTGCGAGACAGCCCGCATCGTCATGACCCCAAGGCCACGGAGCCATGCCGACAGTTCGAGCGAATACTCGACCGAGAGCTCCGAGAACGGATTGTAGAGAACCGCAACGTGCCTGAGCGTCCCCATCCCTTGCCTCCGGCCATACGCTAATGATCACCCTCACGCGACTGCTGCCTCAAGGATACCACGGAACCACAGAACCAACCAAAGCCGTATGGGTGTGACGTAACGTCTTGCAGCGCATTGCTCCCCGTCGGCGTCAACGCCTTATGGGAAGCGAAGGCCACCTGCGTGGCCTGAGCAGCCCGCGCAGGCGGGCTTGGCCCACCGTAGCCGAGGGCTTTCAGCCCGACGGAGCCGACCACCGTGCAAGAACATACGTCACTACGCCACTACCCCGTCCGAGGGCAACCTGCGCCGGACATGCTATACTGCCGCAGGATTATCCCGATCCCGCCATCATTTTTTGTTATGGAGCATGCATCATGGAGTCAACACGTCTGGCCTTTTTGAAACGTCTTCTGAGTACTCCTGGCCCATCGGGTGACGAGGCTGCGGCGGCCCGGGTCTGGCGCGAGGAAGCCCAAACCTTTGCTGACCGGGTCTGGGCCGATGTGGCCGTCAATAGCTATGCCGTGCTTGATGGTTCCGGCCCACGGGTGCTGTTGGCTGGTCACATTGATGAGATCGGCATTATGGTGACCTATATTGACGATGAGGGCTTCCTCTCGTTTGCGCCGATTGGTGGCTGGGACGCCCAGGTGCTGGTGGGCCAGCGGATCCGTTTGCTTGGCCCAACTGGCGAGGTGATCGCCCTGGTTGGAAAAAAACCGATCCATTTGCTCAAGGCCGAGGAGCGAAGCCAGGCCAGTCGCCTTGATCAACTCTGGCTCGATCTTGGGGTCAAGGATCGCGATGCGGCCCGCGCCCTGGCTCCGGTGGGGACGGTCGGCGTGATTGATACACCGCTCTACAAGTTGCCGGGGGAACGCATCGCCAGCCGTAGCCTTGATGACCGGATTGGGGCCTTTGTGGTACTCGAAGCCCTGCGCTTGCTCAGCCAGAACCGGCCCCAGGCCAGTGTAGCAGCGGTGGCAACCTCGCAGGAGGAGAATCACCTTTGGTGGGGCGGCAACGGCGGCGTTTAGTTTTGACCCCCAGGTTGCGATTGCGGTCGATGTGACCTTTAGCAGTGACCATCCCGATGCCGATAAGCGCCAATGGGGTGATGTGCGCCTGGGCGCTGGCCCGGTGTTGTCACGGGGTTCGGCCAACAGCCCGCTGGTCTTCCGCCGTCTGGTCGAAGTGGCCGAGCGCGAGGGCATTCCCTACAGTCTGCAGATGAGCCCTCGGGCCACCGGGACGGATGCTGATGCGATCCACAAGGCGCGTGGTGGGATCGCCACGGGCGTGGTTTCGATCCCCACCCGCTACCTGCACTCGCCCAACGAACTGGTCGATCTGGCCGATGTTGAACAGGCCGCCCGCCTGATTGCCGCCTTCATCCATAGTCTTGGTCAGCCTGATGAGTTTGTGCCTGCCTAAGGAAGCCCTATGCTCACCATTCAGGAAATTATGGCGCTGCTGCCCCACCGTTACCCGTTCCTGCTGATTGACCGGGTGGTCGAGTTGGAACCGGGGGTGCGTGCGGTAGCCGAGAAGTTGGTTTCGGTCAATGAACCGCAGTTTATGGGCCACTTTCCTGGCAATCCGATCTTGCCGGGAGTGCTGATCGTCGAAGCGATGGCCCAGGCCGGGGCGGTCGCCGCGTTGAGCCTGCCCGAGTATGCGGGCAAACTGGTACTGTTTGCCGGGATTGATAGCTGCCGCTTCAAGCGGATCGTGCGCCCAGGTGATCTGCTGCGGATCGAGGTGAGCCTGGAGCGGATGCGGCGTGGGGTGGGGCGCGGCAGTGGGCGCGCCACCGTTGGTGAGGAACTGGCCTGCGAGGCGAGTCTGCTCTTTGCGCTTACTGATCCCTAAGCACTCCGACAACTACTGAAGATGCCGCTTGCTTGTCATTTCGAGTATCCGATGGCCTGTCGGCCAATGGTGGGCAATGTAACCAGTTTGTTGCATTACCTGCCCATGTCACCCCGAACAACGTGAGGGGTCTTCCATGACGATCAGTGAAGATTCCTCACTGCGTTCGGAATGACATGGGAGGGCGTCGGCAACTGTGGTAACCATCCAAAAGATCAATGATCATGCGCTTCTCGAACCTATTTGGCCGTACCCTCCGCGAAGCCCCAGCGGAGGCGACCAGTCCGGCGGCGCAACGGGCCTGGCGCGCCGGGTTGATCCGCAGCCTTACCCCCGGTAGTCTGGCTCTGTTGCCACTTGGCCTGGCCGCCATCCGCCGGATCGAACAGATCATCGAGCATGAACTGGCCCAACTCGGGGCCCAGGCCGTGCGTTTGCCCCTGGTGCAACCGGCCGCGCTCTGGGAACAGATCGGGCCAACCCTGGCTCATCAGCCGTTACGGGCCACCGATCGTAACGAACGCCCGTTGGTGATTGCGCCCGGCCAGTTGCTGGCCCTGACCGAGTTGGCGCGCCGCGAAATCAGTTCGTACCGCCAATTGCCTGCCCTGGTCTATCAACTAGGGCCACGCTACCGTGACGATGGGCCGTCCCGGAGCGGCTGGGCGGGGCTGCGTGAAACGACCCACCTCGAACTGTTCTGGCTGAGTGCCAATGCGACCGAGCAGGCCCAGGCCAGTGCCGAACTGGCCGCGCTGGGTGAGCGGATCATGCAGCACTGTGGATTGGTAGCCCAACCCGCGCGGGCCACCGCCGAACTGGCTGATGCAACCAGTCAGGATTACCTGGTCAGCACGCCCAATGGCGAGAGCGAAGTGTTGAGTTGTGCGCAGTGTGGCACGCGCTCGGTTCCGGCCCTGACCGCCGTGGGCTGGGAGCGCCTGGCCCTGCCTGAGCCGCCCGCCGCGCCGCCCGCCGAGGCAGTCGCAACCCCTGGCACTGCCACGATTGCCGAATTGGCCCGCTACCTTAAACTACCCGAAGCAGCGACGGCCAAGGCAGTCTTTTTTGACACCCCGGAGCGGGGCCTGATCTTTGTGGTGATTCGCGGCGACCTCGAGGTCAATCCGGCTAAACTGTGTCAGGCAGCGGCAGTGAGTAGCCTGCGGCCAGCCAGTCTGGAACAGATCGCTGCGACTGGGGCCGTAGCTGGCTATGCCTCGCCGGTGGGCTTGCAGGACTGTTATGTGATCGCGGACCATTCGGTGGTCGCAGCCGGGCCGCTCGTGGCCGGGGCCAACCGGGTGGGTTACCACCTGCGTCATGTCGTCTACGGGCGCGACTGGCAGGCGACCCAATGCGCCGATCTGGCGCAGGCCCGCCCGGGCGATCCGTGTGCCGGCTGCGGCCAACCCCTGACCAGCACGAGCGGCCTCCGGGTAGGCACCCTCACGAGCTACGGCCCGAGTTTAAGTCGCGCCGTGGGAGCCACTGTCCTGGATGAACAGGGCACGAGCCGCCCGCTCCTGATCAGCAGTTGCCAACTGACCCTCGAAGCGCTTCTGGCAGCGGTGCTTGAGTACGCCCACGACGACCGCGGCTTGGTCTGGCCAAGCCACCTGGCACCCGCTGACGTGCAGATCATTGCCCTGGGCAAGAGTGCCGCCCCCAAAGCGGCGGCGACCCAGTTGGCGGGTGTCTTGCAGGCTGCTGGCCTGCGTACCCTGCTCGATGATCGCGACGAGAGTGCCGGGGTCAAGTTTAACGACGCCGACCTGATCGGCCTGCCGCTGCGCCTCGTAGTCAGCGAACGGCTCCTGGCGAGTAACGAACTCGAACTCAAGCCCCGGCAGGGCGAAGCGATCAAGATCCCACATGAGGGGCTGCTTGATGCGGTGCGGGCAGTGTTGGCGGTACATAGATTTGCCGACTGATGATCATTAAACTTGTGAGCTACGTATAGCCTGTCACCCCGAACGCCCGCCCTGTCACCCCGAACGAAGTGATACCAATTACGATTGAAGATACCATTCCGAGCGTAGCGAGGAATCTGAGCGGGTCGCGCAAGACCCCTCGCTACGCTCCTAAGAAACAGACCGTGTTGTTGGCGTACAGCGTGTCATCTGTCATTCCGAACGCAGTGAGGAATCCCGGCGGTGATGCGATCCAGGCCGGGACTCCTCGCTGACGCTCGGAGTGACAACCCCTGTTTCTTTCAGCACCACTGGCCTGCCGAGCATAGGCTGCTCGAGGTGACAATGCAGGATGCTCATAGGTAATTAGTATGAGGGGTCTTCACTGGTGATCAGCACAGATTCCTCACTGCATTCTAGATATAAAGAGCAGAGGAGCTATGACGAACATGGGGACACAACAACAGATAAGAAGTATTGAGGAACTGATACGGTTCGTAGATGGAGGGAATAAGGTGACGTATCTCTTCTTCTGGGGACATCAACCCGAAACGCATGGAATGGTCTCGAAAAGTTGCTTGAGTAACTGGTATCCAGCCGTATTTACGCTCAATGGCATCACCTACGCCACCACTGAACATTACATGATGGCCCACAAGGCAACACTGTTTGGTGATACCCAGAGCTATCAAGCGATCCTGAACGCGAAAACGCCCAAAGAAGCAAAAGCCCTTGGACGAGAAGTTACAGGATTCCGTGAAGAGCTATGGAATGCCCATCGCATCGACATTATGGTAACAGGGAATGAAGCAAAATTCTCACAGCATCATGACATGAAAGAATTTTTACTCTCAACCCATGAGGCCATTTTAGTTGAGGCGAGTCCGTATGATCGGATTTGGGGGATTGGTATGTCTGTCGATCATCCGAAGATCGAAGATCCAAAAGCTTGGAAGGGATTAAATCTATTAGGATTCGCCTTGATGGAAGTCAGAAGGCGTTTACAGCCTACCCCCATGGATAGCGTCTGAAGGGCGTTTTGATAATCAGGTTCATTGGGCGAAATTTTATCTTTCGCGGGCAGGATATATTGATTCAACAACCCGTGGTGTTTGGAGCCTCACAGAGAAAGGGCAAGCAAGTACCATTTCCACATTCGATCAAGCAATTATCATCTTCAAGCCAATTCAAGATCAATTTAGGGAGGAAAAAGAAGACAACCAACAGACACGGAAAGACAAAAAAAGAAGTGATCGAAGAAAAACTGTCTGCATCTGTTACACTATTGGCTCAAAAGGTATTATCCTGACAACAGGAACATTTACCTCAGAAGCACGAAGAGAAGCATTACGGGACGGCGTACCGCCAATTGAATTAGTTGATGGCGAAAAACTCATAGATATGTTTCGAGATTTACAATTAGGACTGAAGCCAAGAACGATATACGACATCGACGAGGTACAGCTGACAGCGATCCGTTGGAATACCACGCCAGTCGGCGCATTATCAGCGTGGGGGCATTTCTGCTTTGCCGATGCTGAAGAAATTGGGCCTCGAATGATAGCACGTTTGGCGAAACATACAGCCCTACGGCCTCATACCACATGCCGTTGGTGACACCGCATTGCCCGGCTCACCTCCCCAGCGTGACACCTCCCCAGCAGGTGGGACCGCGCTGTCGAGCTGAGGAGGTAGGGAACTGAGCCAAGGCGATGCGGTCAATGAGACTTGGTATCATACCCCAACAGCGCCAGTGCCCGCCGCGCCTCGGCGGCCTCGTCCCAGGGCAGGCTGTGGTCGGCATAGATGATGCTCCCCTCGTGGCCTTTGCCGAGCAGTAGCACCAGGTCGCCGGGTTGGGCGGCGGCCATGGCGGCGGCAAGGGCGCTGGCCCGATCCGGAATGCAGTGATAGCCCGCACCGGCCCGCTTGCCAGCCTGTTCGGCCCCGGTCGCAATCTGGGCCAAAATCGCCTCCCGATCCTCGCCCCGGGGATCTTCGTCGGTCAAGATCAGCAGGTCGCAGAAACGAGCGGCCAGGGCACCCTGAAGCGGGCGTTTGGCAAGATCACGCTCACCGGCGCTGCCAAAGACCGCGATGATCCGACCCTTGGTAAGCGGGCGCAACATCGTAAAGACCTGCTCGAACGATTCGGGATTGTGGGCATAATCCACCAGCACCGCAAACGGCTGACCCGCCACAACCGGCTGCATGCGCCCACGCGGGGCCTGGACTCGACCCAGAGCAGCACTGGCCTGTTCGAGACTGGCCCCCTGACTGAGGGCCACGCTCAGGGCGGCCAAGGCATTGGCAACATTAAACGGGCCAGGCAGCGGCAACTCAAACTCGCTGGCGCCCCAGGGTGTCGTTACCGCAACCGTCGAGCCAGCCGGTTCGGCGCGCAGAATGCGCCCCTGCACCTCGGCGGGTTGCTGCACCCCGTAGCGCAACTGCTGAGCCGTAGCTGGTGCGGCCGCCAGGAAGAAGGTGTGGTTTGGATCGTCGGCATTCACAATCGCCCAGCGCTCGCCGGGCGGAAGCACAACCCCGGGAATCCGTTCGTCAAGCATTGCAAAGAGCCGAGCCTTATCAGCGCGGTACTGCTCGAAGCTGCCGTGGTAATCCAGATGCTCGTGGCCAAGATTAAGGAAGACCGCCACATCAAAGAGACAGCCGCCCAGCCGGTTCCAGCGGGCCGAAAGCGCGTGCGAGGTAGCCTCGATCACGGCGAGTTCGCAACCCGCTGCGACCATGTCGGCCAACAGGGCCTGAACTTCAGGCGCTTCGGGTGTACTCTGGCGAGTTGTATTGGCCCAGCGGCGACCGCCCAGCTTAAAATCCACGGTGCTGATCAGGCCGGTGCTAAAACCGCAGTGATCGAGGGTCTGGCTGATCAGGTCGGTGGTGGTGCTTTTGCCCTTGGTGCCGGTCACACCGATGGTGCGCAGGTGTGCAGCAGGATAGCCATACAACGCCGCTGCCAGCGGAGCCAGGGCGACCCGACTATCAGGCACGGTGATCACCGTGGCCTGCGCGGGGGCCTGACCTTGCCAATAGCGTGCATCAACCACCAGCGCGGTCGCACCACGGGCCAGGGCCTGCTCGACATAGGCGTGACCATCTACATGGCTGCCGCGCACCGCGACAAACAGCCCACCGGGCGTGACCTGCCGCGAATCGTAGGCCAGGCCGGTAATCGGACGGTCAAGCGAGCCTTCGGTGCTGAACAAGGTTACCCCGGCGATAAGTTCACGCAAATCCTTGGTCATAACATTGTCTTTCCCTGTTCCTGATCGGGACTGCGCTGGTAACCCGGAATCACCTGCGGCACCTCTTCGCGTAGCGTTGGCTTGTTCCCAAGGCGCACCCTGAGGTGATACCAGGCGCGGGCGACCGGCTCACCAACCAGCGCAGCGGCACCGCTAACAAGCAGGGTACCCATCAGGGCAGCTAAGGGCGCTTGCCAGAGACTCAGACCAAGTGAGATTAGCACCGCCAGCGCGATCAGGAAACTCCAAAGCCGTAACAGAACCCGGATCGTTGTACCAATGAGGGGCAAGAGCGCCAGCACGCCGAGCAGCAAGGGCGCATAGGCTGCACTCAGGGCCACAAAAAAACTGCTTGGCGGGATGCTCAGCCCAAAGAACAGATCCGAAGCCAACCAGATCCCGCCCGCCCAGAGCACGGCACTCAACACAAAGAGCAGCGCAGCAGCGAGTAGGCTCAGCGCAAAACCCAACGGCGTAATGCGGTTGATCAGCAGGACGACACCACGGGTGCCTGCGCCCTCGGAGAGGCCAGCCAGGAAGATCAGGATCAAGGCGGCGATCAGGCCCTGCGGTGATCCCAACAGCAGCAGCAGTTCATAGTTCATAGATAGCTATTATAATTTGGGTGGCACATCCCGGCGATAGAAAGGAACGAGTTATGACGATTACGCTACCCGAAACTGCGCACGAAACCCTGGAATGGGGCTGGGCGCAGTGGCGTCCGGCCTTTGATGAACTGCGGGCCACCCCAATCACAGCGACGAATGGGTCAACCTGGCTGGCCGCCTGGGGCCGGATCAGCAACTTGATCAGCGAAACTTATAGCCGTCTTTCGGTGGCGACAACCGTAGATACGACCGATACGACTGCCGAAACGCGTTTCCGAGCCTTCATTAGCGAGGTGTATCCTCAGTGGATTGCGGCCGATCACGACCTGAAGCAGATGTTGTTGGCGAGTGGGATCGAGCCAGATGGGTTTACGGTCCCGTTGCGGGATATGCGGGCCGATGCGGCACTGTTCCGCGAGGCGAATCTGCCCCTGTTGAGCGAAGAGCGGCGGCTGGGCAATGAGTATAACAAAGTGATTGGGGCCCAGACCGTAACCTGGGAGGGTCAAGAGTTGACGCTGCAGCAGGTAGGGCCGTTGTTACAAGATCCCGACCGAGCGGTGCGTGAGCGTGCCTGGCGTTTGGCGTCCGAGCGCCAATTGGCTGACCGGACGGCGATCAATGCGGTCTGGCAGGATCTGCTGGCCCTGCGGCGCACATTGGCCGCCAACGCCGACATGCCTGATTATCGGGCGTACGCCTGGCAGTTGCGCAAGCGCTTCGATTATACCCCCGACGACTGTCTGCGTTTTCACGAAGCGATTGAGACTACGGCGGTGCCTGCGGCGGCGCGGGTCTACGCCCGGCGGGCGGCACGGCTCGGCCTGGATCGGCTGCGCCCCTGGGATGTAGAAGGGCGGGCCAAGGGCGAGACGATGTTGCGCCCCTTTGCCGACGGCACCGACCTGGCGGCCCGTAGCGAGGCGGTGTTGCACAAGGTTGATCCCGAACTGGGGGCCAACTTTACGATCATGCGGCACGAGCAGTTGCTCGATCTAGAGAGTCGCAAAGGCAAAGCGCCCGGTGGCTACTGCACCAGTTTCCCGGTAGTGGGGCGGCCCTTCATCTTTATGAATGCGGTGGGCCTGCCAACGGATGTACGTACCCTCTTGCACGAAGCCGGGCACGCGTTTCATGTCTTTGCGACCAACGATCTGCCCTACCACCATCAGCGCAGCTACCCGATTGAGTTTGCCGAAGTCGCCTCGATGGCAATGGAACTGTTGGCGGCACCGTACCTGCGTGCCCACGACGGGGGCTTTTACAGCGACGAGGCGGCCTATGCGCGGGCACGGGTTGAGCATCTGGAAGGCATTTTGACCTTCTGGCCCTATATGGCGGTCGTAGACGGCTTCCAGCATTGGGTTTATACCAACCCCGACGAAGCCGCCGATCCTGCAGCATGCGACGCGGCCTGGGATCGGCTCTGGGCGCGGTTTATGGGCGGGATTGACTGGAGCAGCTTGGATGCAGAGCGCATGACCGGTTGGCATCGCAAACTGCACATCTACCGCTATCCGTTCTACTATGTTGAGTATGGCCTAGCGCAACTTGGGGCGGTTCAGGTCTGGCGCAACGCACTGAGCGATCAGGCCGCAGCGGTGGCAGCCTATCGCAAGGCGTTAGCGCTGGGCGGCACGGCGACGATCCCCGACCTGTTTGCGACAGCCGGGGCGCGGTTTGCGTTTGATCCTGCCACCATGGGCCAGGCAGTTGATCTGATTGAGACCACAATTGCCGAATTAGAGTGATAAAATCAGGGAGTGGGAGCACGTTGTGCTCCCACTCCCTGATTGGTCATACTGCGTAGCCATACGGTTTGAACTCCTGGAGCAAAGCTTGATGCAAGCCCACGAACGTGACACGCTGTTGCAGACGTTGAAGGTGCGGTTCCGGCAGCATCCTATCCTGGTCGGCATGGAGGCGTAAGCTGGGAGGCGATTCAAACCCGGCTGGAAGGATCACCCGAGGCGCTGGAAGGGTTGGCCCGCATGGAACACACCGGCGGAGAGCCTGATGTGATCGGCTATGACCAGGCTACTGATCAGTATATCTTCTGTGATTGCTCGGCCGAAAGCCCCAGCGGACGCAGGAGTCTGTGCTTTGACGGCAAGGCCCTTCAGGCGCGCAAAGCGAATAAGCCGAAGGGGAGTGCGCTTGAGGTTGCTGCCGAGCTTGGGATCGAACTGTTGACCGAGGCGCAGTACCGCGAGTTGCAGCAGTTGGGGGCTTTCGACACCAAAACCTCGAGCTGGATCGCAACCCCCGACGCGGTGCGGGCGTTGGGTGGTGCGCTCTTCTGTGATCGTCGTTACGGCCAGGTCTTCGTCTACCACAATGGGGCCGAGTCGTACTATGCGGCACGCGGCTTTCGGGGCTTGCTGCGAGTGTAGCGTAGGTGCCGTTAGATCTCTACCGGCTCGCGGGCGGCGGGTGCCTCGGTGGGGGTAGGTTCGGGCAGACTGGCCGGCATGGGCAGCCAGATCGCAAAGGTGCTGCCGCGTCCGGCTAAACTGGCGACGGTCGCATGGCCCTGGTGGGCCTCGGCAACGCGTTTGACGATCGAGAGCCCCAACCCGGCCCCGCCACTATGGCGCGAGCGGGACTGATCCGCCCGATAGAAGCGCTCGAAAATATGCGGCAGGTCGTCCTCGGCGATGCCAACCCCGGTGTCGGCGACGGCAACGCAGGCATAGCCTTCGCGCCGTTCCAGGCTGAGCGTCACGCTGCCGCCTTGCGGCGTATATTGCAGCGCATTGACCCCCAGATTGAGCAACGCTTGCTTGAGCCGGTCGCGGTCGCCGTGGATCGTGATCTGGTCTTCGGCCCCGATGCGCAGACTGACCCCGCGGGCGAGCGGGCGCAATTCACGAAACACTTCGAGCAGCAGCGTATCAAGTTCAACCGGCTCGCAGCGCAACTGAATGCTCGCATCACTCTGGGCCAGCAGCAGCAGATCGTTGACCATGCGAATCAAGCGGGCGGTCTCGCGGCGCATATCGGCAACCGCTTCGGCGGCCAATTCGGGATTAGCTAACCCGCCGCGATCAAGCACTTCGAGGTTGCCTTGCATGGCGGCGAGCGGTGTGCGTAGTTCGTGGCTCACATCGGCCACAAAGCGGCGCTGGGCCGTAAACAAGGCTTCGAGCCGGGCCAGCAGATCGTTGATCGTCACGGTCAGGCGGTGCAGTTCGTCCTGATGGGGCGGTACCGGCACCCGTTGGGCCAGATCATCGGCGTGAACAATGCCTTGGGCGGTACGGGTGATCTGGTCAATCGGTTGCAAGACTCGTCCGGCGATCAGGGCCGTACCCGCTGCCGTGATCATCAAGGCGATCGTGCCGCCGCCCACCAGGATCCAAGTCAGGATTGCCAGGGTCTGATCAACATCGCGTAACGGGCGCGAGATCTGCAGGAAGCCTACGACCTGATCATTGCCCGCAAAAACCAGCGGCGTGATCAGCGACTCGACCCGTGTATCGCCAACCTCACGCACCAGGGTTAGGCCCGTACTCACATCATCAACATCGAGTTGCAGGGCCTCGCTTGGGATAGGCAGTTCGCGCCCGCCTAGATTGGGCGTGCTATCGATCAGTTCGCCATCGGCGCGAAAGATCTGCGCCACCAGGTTAGGATTATTGAAGATCTGGATGAACTCGCCGCGCAAAAAGAGCCGTAGTTCGCCGGTGGGGGTGCGGATCGGTTCAAGCCCACCCGCATTGAAGATCCGGCGCACCTGTTGGGTGGCTGCCCACAGGTCGCGTTGCACTCCGGCATAGAGCGACTGGCGCACCGAGAAATAGATCCCCCAGCCGAGCAGCACCAGGGCCAGCGCAAAGAAACCGGTATAGATTAAGGTAAGCCGCGCACGAAACGACATAAGTGTGGGCAATCTTTTGGCTTGATAACACCTACCAGATTTATTGTACCGCAGGTGGGGTCACAATACCCGAATGGGGGCGACAGGATCGCGGGGTGGGCGACGGGGTCGCGTGGCGGGCGACGGGATCGCGGGGGCGGGGCTACAGGATTGTGTGGCGGGCGACGGGATCGCGGGGGCGGGGCCACAGGATCGTGTGGCGGGCGACGGGATCGCGGGGGCGGGGCCACAGGATCGTGTGGCGGGCGACGGGATCGTCGGGGTGGGCGACGGGATCGTCGGGGTGGGCGACCAATCCGATGGCGGGAACATGTAAGGCCGAAGCATTCGCCATCCGATCCACGTGTCCTTACCGATCAGCCGGTGGCGAATGCTTCGGCCCTACGTATCGCCACCATGGCATCCATGACGCGATGCGCAACGGGATCGTCGGGGTGGGCGACGGGATCGTCGGGGTGGGCGACGGGATCGTCGGGGTGGGCGACGGGATCGTCGGGGTGGGCGACGGGATCGTCGGGGTGGGCGACGGGATCGTCGGGGTGGGCGACGGGATCGTCGGGGTGGGCAAAATACCGATCTTCTCTGCCCCTAAAATCCCTGATGGCATGCTATGATTCTCCCCCATTACCACCCCAAAACCGAAAACGAAAGATCAATGATGACACCGCGCACTGCACGCTTGATCAGCATGTTCCTAGGTTGCTTGCTCGTGGTGGGTCTGTTGCCGCCGGTCACCCCGCTTCAGGCCGAACCACTAGGGCCGACGATGGCCGAGTTGGCACCGCAGCAGTTCGAGCAGGCGGTGCGTTTGGCGGGCACCATCCGCTTAGGCACCGTTGGCGAACCCGGTGTGATCGTGGAACTCGTAGAACGCCGCCGCCTCTTCAGTGGCGTTTTTAGCGAACGAATTGTGCAGCGAGCCTTCACCAATGCCCAGGGTGCCTATACGCTCAATGCGACTATCAGTACGCTGGCCCTGAACAGCTATTTTTTGCGTCCCCGCAAGGGCGTATTTGAGTTTCAGCCCGCGACGCGCCCAGTCACGGCCTCGGCGACCGGGCAGGATGCCACCATGCTGCGTCCGCCAATCATTATTCAGGGTGGCTACTCGCCCTTTGGCCTACCGCAGGATAGTTGCCCCCAGCCGATGCTAGGCGGTGGTTCGTACAATCCCGGTGGCTGTGGTGACGTTGAGTTTGCCAATCTGTTGACAGCACTGCGCAATGCGGGTTGGAATGTCCGCACCGTGATGATGAACTCGTCGGCTTTTGGGACGCCAACGGTCACCGGGTTCAATACGACCCACGAACGGGCTTTGCGCTTGCAGATCAACCAGGCCCGCCAGGCGACCGGCGCCAGCAAGGTGATCATCTTTGCCCATAGTACCGGCGGGGTGGTTGCCCAGCGCTATATCGAAGGCACGAGTTACCAACGTGATGTTGCCCACCTCTTCACGTTTGGAAGCCAACATCTGGGCAATCCGGTCGAACAGACTGCCAAGATCTGGTTCAACGAGTTGATGCCGCAGATCGCCCGCGAGGCGCTGGGCAATAATCCGCTCACCAATACGTTGGTTGGGGTGCTACTTGATCCGTTGCTGCGAGCTATTCGGGCCAGTGTGGGCGATCTGGTCAACTATCTGTGTACCGAAACCGCCGCCCAGTATCGGCTCTTCGTCCCGCTCTTGATTGATGTTACCGTGCGCGTGCCCGGCCCGAACCAGCGTGTGCTCTGCGAGACCTCGCCAGCGGGGATGGCGAACTTCAATCTGGCCTTCCGTCCACGTTCCGACGTGTTCTACCACCTGGTGCATGGCCGCAATGTACCAAATGATCACACAGTTGACACATCCCTTCCGCGCCAACCGTGTGAAGCAATACCCGTAGTACGCAGCACGCAAAAAACGGGTCGCAGCAGGGGATCCAACCCCGATCAAAGCCACCCACCGTAAGGAACGACTTACCGTTCGCTTATTTCTTGAGGTGGTTCGGACGAATGCGCAACCAGTTGCAGATAGCACGTATCTTCCAGGCCCGCCAGCGCCAGCAGGCGTTGTTGGAGGGTCGTCAGCGGGGTCAGATGGC
>JBLWKA010000040.1:0-39543 GCA_048381555.1 Oscillochloridaceae bacterium umkhey_bin13 | reverse complement strand
CCCCGGGGGGGAGGCGCGCCGCACCAGTGACCCGGGGGCGTCGGGGAGCACCCCACCCGCGCACGGCGTGCCGCCCGGGGGGGCCCCGCACCCCCGGAAGGCCAGGCCCCCCCGGGGCGGGGGGGGGGTGGCACAGGGGATGGCACAACCTCACAAACCAGAACAGGTCGGGCGGTGCGCCCGCCGCGCGCGGCGTCCCTACGGCCTACGTTACGGCATGCACAACCTGATCAAGCGTGGTCAACAACTGTTGCGGCGTAAATGGCTTCAGCAAATAGGGCAACTTGCTGCCCTCAAGAAAAGCGTGGGTCGTGGGGCGAGTCGCATCACCCGTCACAAAGATCAAGCGGCGCGCCAGAGCCGGATAGCCCCGCACCAAGACTTCGTACAGTTCCACGCCACTCATGCCGGGCATCAAAAGATCAGAGATCACTGCGGCATACTGACCCTGGGCAATCCGCTCCTGGGCCGCTTCGGCACTCGCCACCGCATGCACCTGGTAACCCGCCCGGGTCAGAACGCGGGTCATGAACGCATTAACCTGCGGATCATCATCTACAACCAGAATTGTGCCCTGACCACTCGGGGATTCCACCTGGGTCGTCGGGTGCAAGTCAGTCGTGGTCGAGGTCAGGCGAATGATGAAGGTACACCCTTGTCCTGGCCCACTCTGCAAGGTGATCGTGCCGCCGTGTTCTTGCACAATCCCTTGCACAATACTCAGACCAAGGCCCGTACCTTCGCCCACCGGTTTGGTCGTAAAGAATGGCTCGAAAACCCGTTCGCGGAGCGCCAAGGGCACGCCAGGGCCATTGTCGGCAACCGTCATCATCGCCTGGCCGTCACCATCATCATTCAGGGTGATCGTAATCCGGCGCGGCGCAGGCTGATCCGCAAGCGCCTGGATCGCATTCGCCAGCAGATTGATCAAGAGTTGCTGGATGCGCACCGGGTTGATCAGAGCCTGCACGCCCTCAGGGGGGGCTTGGACGCTGGCGTGAATCCCATTGGCACTCAAATCGGAGCGCACAAAAATCAGGGTATGCTCAGCCAGTTCAGCTAGATTGGTCGCCACCAGCGTGCCGGTACTCGGACGGGCCAGTTGCAACAAGCTGTGCACGATCTGCTGGGTCCGTTCGGCCGCCTCGACAATAAACCCGGCATCGCTCGCGGTCTCGGAATTAGAATCTTCGGTCAGCAGGCTGGCAAAGCCCAGAATACTCTGCAACGGATTGTTGAGTTCGTGGGCCACTCCTGACAGCACCTGGCCCAACGAACGCAGGCGCGACTCGTAGGCGAGCACCCGTTCGAGGTGCAGCCGGGCCTGGTGCTGGACGGTCATACTATGGATCAGCCGGGTCGTGAATAAGGTCACTAGGTGCGGATCGGGCAGCGGGGGCGGAAAGCGCACCATCGCCGCATCAAGATCCGCGAGCCGATCAGGGCGTTCGCGGGCCACCACCTCGCGCAATAGTTGCAAGGTCTGCCGAATATGCTCAGGCTCAAAACTCCAGATCGTATCAAACTGGCGATCGCTCTCGCTGGGCATCGGGGCTTGCAGATCACGCCCGGCCAGCACCGCCGCAAATGACTCGGTCAATACTAGCAAAAACCACTCCTGGCGCAGCGGATCAGGGCCACGCAGGCGCACATGGATCTGGCGCTGATCCTGCTCAATCGGCAGCGTCCCACCGGCAAAGATGCAGATCTGCTCGGCAATCCCTGCCAATTCACGGTAACGCGCCGTCTCTTCACGCCAGTGGCTCGACTCCTGAAAGCCGGTAAAAATAATCGCAGGGAGGCGCTCGCTCAGCACTAGATCTTCGAGCGTATGACTCACATCAACCAAGGTGGATTTGGTTGTCTGGATCGGGGCCAGGCGTCCGGACAGGCGTTCCGCCAACAATGCAAACAGCGAGAGGGAGCCTTCCACGGGATTTGACAAGGCAGCCATTCCTCGTACGATAACAGGGCACACAAGCCCGCAACTCTTGCCGGGTAGGCGTTGGTTTGGTTGCAAGCCACCACTTGGTTCAAGAGGCGTGGCAACTAGTATAACAAAGAAGTAGGATGGTACCATATGTCCGAAGCAAGCGCGATCAGCCGGGCTGGTGCCCGCCCCGCTACGATCGCCTCGTTACAGGCCGATCTGGCCCAACTGGGAGTTGCCCCCGGTATGACCTTGCTGGTACATACCAGCCTGAGCCGCCTGGGTTGGGTGTGTGGCGGGGCGGTTGCACTGATCCAGGCCCTACAAGCGGTGCTTGGCATCGAGGGCACCCTGGTGATGCCAAGCCACTCGACCGATCTCTCTGATCCGGCAGCCTGGCAACATCCCCCCGTCCCCGAAGACTGGTGGCCAATTATTCGTGAGCAGACCCCGGCCTATGATCCCGCCGTCACGCCGACCCGCCAGATGGGTGTGGTCGCCGAACTGTTTCGCACCCTGCCCGGGGTCAGACGCAGCGCCCATCCCCAGGTCTCGTTTGCGGCCTGGGGTCAGCACGCCGAAACGATCACCGCTAACCATCGGCTCGAAGCCTGTTTAGGCGAGGATTCGCCGCTGGCGCGGATCTACAAACTGAATGGCTTTGTGCTCTTATTAGGGGTTGGGCATAGCAACAATACCTCGTTGCACCTGGCCGAGTATCGTGCCCATCTGCCGCACAAGCCGACTGTCACCACCGGTGCGCCAATGTTGGTTAAGGGCGAGCGGCGCTGGGTCACATTTCGGGATCTCGACTGGAATGATCAGGATTTCCCACAACTCGGGGCCGATTTTGCCGCCGATACGGGTCTCGAACAACGGGGCATGGTTGCCGCCGCCGAGGCGATCCTGCTGCCGCAGGTGCCGCTGGTTGATTATGCCGTGGCCTGGATGGAACGTTATCGTGCTTGATAAGGAATCAAACCATGACCTTCAAAACCACTGATCTGAGCGATGCCCACCCCGAGGTGCAGGTGGGCGAACCGTTGCTGCGCCACTTTGGCGGCTTGACCCGCTTCGCCGGCCGGATTGTCACGTTGCAGGTCTTCGAAGACAATAGTCTGGTGCGTGACCTACTCGAACAACCAGGCGAAGGCCAGGTGCTGGTCGTTGATGGGGGTGGCTCATTGCGCTGCGCCCTGCTCGGTGATATTTTGGCGGCCCTGGCGGTGCGCAACGGCTGGGCGGGCGTCATCATCAATGGCTGCGTCCGCGATAGCGCCGAACTAGCAACCACCCCGTTAGGGATTATGGCCGTGGCCCCACACCCCCGCCGCAGCGTCAAGGCCGGGGTCGGCACCCGCGATGCGACCCTCCATTTTGCGGGCCTGACCCTCAGCCCGGGCGCGTACCTTTACGCCGACGAAGACGGCATGATTGTGAGTGAACAAGCATTAACGGGATGATGGGGCGGAAGTTGCAGCCCAATGCCACGCTTGTCCGGCAGCGGGCCAGGGAGAACATGGTTCTCCCTGAAGTCTTCTTGCTGGCAGGGTGCGCCAGCACACCTGCCAGTAACTGACCCTACTTGACATGGCCCAATTCTTGGTTATGATCAGCATACAGATGTTCGTAGCCAGCATAGGAACGCGCCATGGCCCTCGAATCCGCCTTTATTCCGCAGGCTGACCAACTTTGGGATGTGGCACGGGTGCCCGAAGCGATTGATCGCGGGCGGCGTACCACCGAAGAGATTGCGGCCTATATTGGGATGAAGGTGTTGCGGCAGGGACACTACTATACCCAGGCCGCCCGCATTCTGGGCCTGGTGGCCGAAGGCGATCCCGGCGATGAGCCACGTCTGACCACGCTTGGCCGTGGCTTTGCCCGCAGTAACCGCGCCGAACAACGCACCTACCTGCGCCGCTTGCTGCTCCAACGCGATCCAACGCGGGCGGTAGTGATTGCGTTGCGGGCCAACGATGGGCTGGATCGGGCCGGGATTGCCCATGTGCTCCAGGAGTTAGCGCCCCTGGCTGATAGTACGGCCCATCGGCGCGCCGCTACGGTGGCCGCATGGCTTACGGCTGTTGATCTTGCGGCCTGGGTAGAGGGGCGGCTGCGCTACACTGGCCCCAATCTGCCCCTGGCAGCCATGCCACCCGACCAGATCGCGTAATCCCAATGACGCTTTTGGCATAATTGGCTATCGGGCACTCGTTTGGGATCGCAGGACCTGCTCCCCTTCTGCTGATTCCAGGGACTAAACCAATGTTACGACGCCTCTTTGGTCAAGGATCGTCGCCTGATCTGGCCGCCGAACTTATTCGCTACCGGGTAGAGCCACCCCTGGCCGCTACGATGGCCCGCTGGCTAAATGAGGCCCCGGCCCGTGAGCTGCGCTACCTCAATCCCCGCGCCTTGGCTGCCCAGCTTGGGCTTGAGGAACGGGCCATGCTGCGCCTGCTGCTTGCCGCGCTCGAAGCGGGTCTGGTCGCGCTCAATTGGGAGGTGCGCTGCCCAGCCTGTGGGGCCAGCGACCACCGTGGCGACTCGTTGGCGGCTTTGCACCACGAAGCAACCTGTCCGGCTTGCCGCTTCCAGTTCGCGCCCCAACTCGATGTCGAGGTACGGGTGAGTTTTACGGTTCACGAGCGGGTACGCCGCGTTGGCCCCGAGGCCGATGATCCAACCTGGCGTGCCGGTCAAGAAGCCCAGTTTGGGGTCGTTGCCGGTCATACGCTCCTGCTGCTCCCCGAGTTTCGGCGGCTCTTTCCCCAACAGCGCCTGCTCCCCGATGAGAGTTTGCAGATCCAGCGGGTGGCAGTGCTGTTTACTGATCTAGCCGGATCAACCGCACTCTACGCCCAACGCGGCGATCCGCGGGCCTACCACCTGGTACGCCTGCACTTCGACGAACTGTTCCGGGTTGCCGATGAACAGAGCGGCATGATGATCAAAACGATTGGTGATGCGGTGATGGCCGCCTTCCAGACCCCCAGGGCTGCCATGCGCGCCGCCTAGGCCATGCTGTTAGCGGTAGCCGAACTCAATCGCAATGCGCAACTCACGGGCGACGAGCGCCTGATCCTGAAAGTCGGCGTGCATGTTGGCCCTGGCCTCAGCGTTACCCTGAATGGGCAACCCGACTATTTTGGCACCACCGTCAATCTGGCCGCGCGCGTGCAAGGGCTGGCCCAGGGTGGGAGCGTCGTCTTCACCGAAGCGGTGCAGCACGATCCAGAAGTTCAGGCCCTCTTGGGTTCAGCCGTGCGCCCCGAGGGCCAGGCGAACCTCAAAGGGCTGCCCGAGCCAGTGCCGGTCTTCAGTTGGACGCTGCCTCTAACCGTGTCAGGATCCTGATAAAGTCCCCTCATCGTTGCCTGAAATGATCCACCTAGATCAGGAAATCCTTCTGAACGGTTTACTGCTACACTACAAAGTAGACCCACATCGAGAGCAGGGAAGATTTTGCAACAGTGACCGTCGCCTGTGGCCTACCCAGTAGGGCTTGTCAGGTTACGTCTGCTCACCTGGTTGTACCTAATGATCGGTAAGAACCAATCACGGTTTATGCCAATCACGGTTTATGCCAATTACGGTTTATGCCAATTACGCTTGATGATGCCGCATTATTGTCATTCCGAGTATCCTATGGCCCGTCGGCCAGTGATGCTGGGATGACATCCGATATGTCATTAGGAGCGCAGCGAGAAATCTGAGCGGGCAGGATAAGACCCTTCGCTGCGCTCAGGGTGACAGGTATGCCGTGGCTTCAAAGGTAATGGGTATTATAGATCCAACGTCATCAAGGAGAAAACCATGGCGCAGCAGGCAGCGCAGGTTGCGGTTGCGGTTGATGAGACAACCCTCGCTAAAAAATGGCCGACCCTGCTCTGGCTGGCCCTGGCCGAACTCTTGGTGATGGGCACATGGTTTTCGGCCTCGGCAGTGATTCCCGCCCTGACTGTGGCCTGGAGTCTGGATGAGACAACCCGCGCCTGGATGACGATGTCGGTGCAAGCCGGGTTTGTCGTGGGCGCGTTTGGCTCAACCCTGTTGAATCTGGCTGATCGCATTCCGGCTCAACGGCTTTTCATTGGCTCGGCACTGCTCGCCGCATTCGCCACCGCTATGATTGCGCTGGTGGCTGATGGGCCAGCCCTGGCCTTGCCGTTACGCTTCTTGACCGGGGTCGCTCTGGCCGGGGTCTATCCGGTCGGCATGAAGATTATGGCAACCTGGACCCGGGCCGACCGTGGGCTGGCAATCGGCCTGCTGGTCGCCGCCCTCACCGTTGGCTCGGGCGCACCGCATCTGCTGACCCTGCTTGGTGGCATGGCCGAGTGGCACCTGGTCTTGCTGACTGCGGCTGGGCTGGCGGTGCTAGGCGCAGTGCTGGCGGCAGGTTTTGTGCAAGAAGGCCCCTTCCGCGCACCAGCCCCCCGGTTCGAGTGGCGCGCCGTCGGGATGGTGCTGCGTGATCGCAATCTGGCTTTGGCCAATCTGGGTTACCTGGGCCATATGTGGGAACTGTATGCCATGTGGGCCTGGATCCCCCTCTTTTTGCTCGCGAGCTACGAACTGGCCGGGATTGCGCCCCACTGGGCCAGTCTGGCCGCCTTTGCCGTGATCGCCGTCGGTGGCGTGGGCAGTCTGTTGGCCGGTAAACTCGCGGATCGGGTCGGGCGCACCACGGTCGCCGGGGCGTCCCTGATCATCAGTGGCACCTGTGCTTTGATCATCGGCTCGCTCTTTGGGAGCAGTCCCTGGCTCGTCACTGCGGTGGCCCTGATCTGGGGTTTTGCGGTGGTCGCTGACTCGGCCCAGTTTTCGGCTGCCGTCAGTGAGTTGTGTGACAGTCGCTACACCGGTACTGCCCTGACCCTCCAGACGAGTTTGGGCTTTTTGTTGACCCTGGGCACGATCTGGCTGGTGCCAGTGCTGGTTGAACCTTTTGGCTGGTCAGGCGCATTTGCCTTTCTGGCCCTGGGGCCGGTGGTGGGCGTGATCGCTATGGTCGTCTTGCGCCGCGGGCCAGGAGCGGCACGCTTGGCAGGTGGGCGCGGGTGAACCAGTGTGGCTAATGGTATACTGCCCAACGGTGTCGTACACGCAATGCACACAGCGGAAAGCGTGGTCAACGTTATGCCGCCTTACTTTTTGACCATCCATGAAGACCAAGCTGTTCTTGATTCCGCTCCTGATAAGCATTTTGGCTGGCTGTGCGCCCGCCCCCATGCCGAATGTCCCCGGGCCGCACGGCCTGACCGAACCGTTTCTGTCGGCCTGGCGTCGGGCAGGAGCCGAAACCATCGGCCCACCCCAGACTCCGCCGCTCTGGCTTGACGAGTATCAGGTTCAACTGTTTGCCGGCCATATGATCAGCGCGATTGATGGCCGCCGCGCCGTGGTTGAGCCGCTTTCTGCGGGCTGGGAAGCCACCTATCCCGCCGATCTGTTCACGCTCGCCGCGTCACCCCATCGGGCCTCGTTGGCCCTAACTGAGGGCCAAGAAGCCATGGCAGCCCCGCTGGCCCCGCTCACCCTGAAGTTGCGGGTGCCAGGGTATAGCGGCCCAGCCGAACTGTGGCTCTATGATGCGACTCTTCGCCCCGCCGGGAATATCACGGTGCAGATCGAGGATGGCAGGGCCGCCCCGAGCGTCACGCCCCGGGGACGGCTTGGCCCGCAGTGGGCCATGTTACTGATTGACGGCCAGCTCGCCGGAGCCAGCAGTGCGCTCTTTACCCTAGAGGCCCAGACCGAATTGCGCACCGGCGACCCCAGTCTTGATGCGCTCTATCCCCGGTTGCGGGGCTTTATGGAGCGGGCCGCCATCGCCTACGAGCTTGATGGTCGCACCGTACGGGGCTACCGCTCACCTGATAATCCACTGCTCTGGTTACGTGATCACGTTTACCAACACCGTGGGTTTCGTTACTTCGAAACTGATGTGACCAGTACGCTTGATGCCTTCCGGGCCGCCCAACTGCCCGATGGCAGTCTGCCCGATGTGCTCGATTATCCCGAACGCTTTGTAACCGCGTTCCGCAAAGAGGTCGAGTCGGATCTGGAGTTCCTGTACGTCCAGGGGGTCTACGAAGCCTGGCTGCTCACTGGCGATGACGTATGGGTGCAGGGCCATCTTGAACCGATGCGCCGCGCCGTAGGCTATATCATGAGTGACCCGCTGCGCTGGGACGCCAGGCGGGGCCTCGTGCGGCGACCCTATACGATTGATATGTGGGACTTCGCCTATGGCCCCAGTACGATCAGTGATGATGGCAAACCGGCCCCGCGCCACTGGATCGATGAGGATACGATCTGGGGGACCTTTCACGGTGATAATACTGGCCTGGCCCATGCGCTCGACCTGTTGGCCCGAATCGAGTTGTATTTTGGCAATGCCGACGAGGCCGCACACTGGCAACGCGAATCGCGCAGTCTGATGCAGCGCCTCAATGATCTGAGTTGGAACGGGCGCTTTTTTACCCATTTTGTGCCCGAAGATCCAAATTTTGCGCCCGCCGGGGTTGATGCGAGCCGCCAACTCAGCCTCTCGAACACCTATGCCCTCAACCGCGAAGTGCTCGAACCTCATCAGGGCCAGCACATCATCGAGGAATACTTTGCCCGCCGCGATTTTGATCGTGCTTTCGCCGAGTGGTACAGCATTGACCCGCCCTTTCCCCCCGGCAGTTTTGGCATGGGTGGTGGCAAGGGCGAAAATCCGGGCGAGTATACCAATGGCGGGATTATGCCCCTGGTCGGCGGCGAACTCTCGCGGGGGGCCTTCCGCTTTGGCAAAGCACTCTATGGCTTCGATATTCTTCGTCGCTATGCCGCCCTGACTGAACTGACCGGGTCAACCTATTTGTGGTACTACCCTGATGGCCGAGCCGGGATTCAAGGCCCGAATACGATTCCCAATGATGGGTGGGGGGCCGGCGCGATGATCGGGGCCTTATTTGAGGGTGCGGCTGGCTTTGATGCCCGCGCCCCGCGCCTGAGCGACCTGATCCTTTCGCCACGCTGGGCCGCTGAACCCACCTTCCGCGAGGTTCGTGCCGTGATTCGCTATCCCGCCTCGGATGCCTATGCCGCCTACCATTGGCAACGCGATGAACAGAGCATGACCCTCGAACTGACCAGCAGTGGCGATCTCGCGTATCTCCGGCTGCTCTTGCCCCCCGAACTCGAAGATCGCCCCTTGCAGATCACCCTGGACGGCCAACCCGTTCCCGTGTCCATCGAACGCGTGGCGATGCGGCCTTATGTGACCGTGCCCACCAGTGGTGGCGAGGCCATTGTGCGCGTAACTTGGGGTGGGGAGTGAGGCATGAGGTCATGGGGGCGATCCTCAATCGTGAGCCGATTGGTCGCTCTCTGCATCCAGATCGCCAAACTGAGTAATGATGACTGGGGCGCGATCAGGAAAGCGCACCACAATCTCTAACTCTCCACCGATCGCTTCGATATAGGCCCGGAGTGTGCTTAGGTACATATCGGTACGCCGTTCCAGTTTCGAAATGGCGGCTTGGTTGACATGCAACGCTTGGCCAACGGCCTGTTGCGAGATGGCTCGAATGCGCCGTAATTCACGTAGACTGAGTTCCTCATTCAACAAACGTTGAGTTTCAGCCGCAACTGCTTCCTGGGCATCAAGGGGCATGGCGGCAATGAAATCTTCTAGCGAGCGTGCCATAGTTACTCCTCCAGTGTTGCTAGATGGCGATAATACCGCTGCTCCGCAAGCGGGATCATCTCCCGCTACCAGCGATTATTGCCTTGCTTGGTGCCGCCAACCAATAGAATTGCCTGCCGTTTGGGGTCGAAGGCGAAGATGATGCGCTAGGGTACGCCGCCGTGTTGGACACGCAACTCCTTCAGATTGGGCAGATTACTGCCCTTGAGCGTATCTACATAGGGTCGGCCTAAGGCCGGGCCACGTTGACTGAGCAGATTCGCGTGGGCGGCAATCGCAATTTGTACCCCGCTGGCTTGGTCAGTTAGCCACTGCTCAAACTCAGGATCAAGCAGGATAGTCCACTTCATAGCTGGTATGATATTCCTTCGATGGAATATTTGTCAATACCGAGATCGTTAGAGCTTGCTCCATTATTTGGCCCCTTTCCCACCCGGTAGGTTCTAGCAATCTTCTAATACAGTGCTAGTGTGCCACATGCGAAAAACCGCTACACTAGCTATAGCGATATCTGCGCCTTACGCGCATTCCACCTACTGTGTGTGAAGGAGAACCTACCATGCCGAAGATTGTTGGCATTGACCTTGGAACCACGAACTCGTGTGTTGCGGTGATGGAGGGCGGTGATGCCGTCGTCATTCCCAACGCCGAGGGTAATCGTACCACCCCGTCGGTCGTCGCGTTCGCCAAGAACAGCGAGCGCCTGGTCGGCCAGACCGCGAAGCGCCAGGCGACGATCAACCCCGATAATACGCTCTATTCGGTCAAGCGCCTGATTGGGCGCGATTTCGATGAGACCACCACCGAGCGCGAGATGATGTCCTTTAAGATCACCAAGGGTCCGCGTGGTGATGTCCGCATTGTGGTGCCCCAGACCGCCAAGGACTACGCGCCCCAGGAGATCTCGGCGATGGTGCTGCAGAAGCTTAAGGCTGATGCCGAGGCCTATCTGGGTGAGCCGGTGACGCAGGCTGTGATTACGGTGCCGGCCTATTTTAATGATAGCCAGCGCCAGGCCACCAAGGACGCCGGCAAGATCGCTGGGCTCGAAGTGCTGCGCATTATTAACGAGCCAACCGCTGCCGCGCTGGCCTATGGCCTTGATAAGAAGAAGGACGAGACCATCCTAGTCTTTGACCTTGGTGGTGGCACCTTCGACGTGTCAATCCTCGAAGTTGGCGATGGCGTCGTCGAGGTGCGTTCGACCAGTGGCGATACCCACCTCGGTGGTGATGACTACGATGCGGCCGTCGTCAACTGGATCGTGGACGAGTTCCGCAAAGACCAGGGGATCGACCTTGGCAAGGATCGCCAGGCCCTCCAGCGCCTCAAGGAGGCCGCCGAAAAGGCCAAGATGGAGCTGTCGAGCCTGACCGAGACCGAGATCAACCTGCCCTTCATTACCGCCGATGCCTCGGGGCCCAAGCACCTGGCGATGCGCCTGAGCCGATCCAAGTTCGAGCAGTTGACCAGTCAGTTGACCGAGCGGCTGCGTGGCCCTGTGACCCAGGCCCTCAAGGATGCCGGGCTCCAGCCCAGCCAGATTGATGAGGTCGTGCTGGTCGGTGGTTCGACCCGGATGCCGGTTGTGCAGGAAACCGTGCGCAAGATGATCGGCAAGGAGCCGAACAAGTCGGTCAATCCCGATGAGGTCGTCGCGGTTGGCGCGGCCATCCAGGCCGGGGTGCTCGGTGGTGATGTCAAGGGCGTCGTGCTGCTCGACGTGACCCCACTCTCGCTCGGCGTCGAGACGCTTGGCAGCGTGATGACCAAACTGATTGATCGCAATACGACCATTCCGACCCAGAAGACCGAGGTCTTTTCGACGGCGGCGGATGGGCAGACGGCGGTGGATATCCACATTCTGCAGGGCGAGCGCGAAATGGCGTCGGATAACATGTCACTCGGGCGCTTCCGGCTCGAAGGGCTGCCGCCCGCGCCGCGTGGCGTGCCCCAGATCGAAGTCACCTTCGACATTGACGCCAACGGCATTCTGCACGTCAGTGCCAAAGACAAGGCCACCAACAAGGAGCAGCGGATCACGATTACGGCCAGCACGAACCTGAACAAGGACGAGGTCGAGCGCATGGTGCGCGAGGCTCAGGCCCACGCCGCTGAGGATAAGGCCCGCCGTGAAATGGTCGAACTGAAGAACCAGGCCGACAGTCTGGCCTACCAGGGCGAAAAGACCCTGACCGAACTCGGTGACAAGGTTGACCCAATCGAGAAGGGCCGCATCGAAGGGCTGATCAAGGATCTGCGCGATGCGGTGGCCCAGGAGAACCAGGAGCGCATGGCGAGCCTCAGCAGCGAGTTGCAGCAGGCGATCTACGCCCTGGCCCAGAACGCCTATGGCGAAGGGGCGGCGCAGGGCCAGCCCGGCGCGACCGGTGCGACCGGTGCCCCGAAGCGTAAGGGTGATGATGGGGTCGTCGAGGGCGAGTATACGGTTGAGTAGGATCGGGGTGAGCTAGACCCCCCGTAGGAGGCAGATTCCTCACTTCGTTCGGAATGACAACCGGGGCGCTGCGCTGTAGCGCAATCCAAAATCCAAAAGCTAAAACCCAAAATGGCATTACCCGCTTGACCGATCACGCGACTTAAAGATCGACAGATGCAACTTGGTCTCGTGGCCGCAGTTAGCACAGATGGAACCACTCAGGCCGCTGAGGCGGGTGACCCCATTATTGCGCGTGATCAGGGTCGTATGGCAACTCGGGCAGCGCGTCGGCTGGTTCGGTTCAGAGCCATAGACGTATTGCAGGCCCTGTTCGAGGGCCATCCGACGGGCACGCATGGTTGCGGCTGCGGTTTCGCTCCCGGCATCCCCCGGCAAGACATGCCAGGGCGTATGGCTACCTAGCGTTTCTTTGATCCAGCTAATCATCGCCCGTACTTCGTCACTATCGTCGTTGACCCCGTGATGGATGCGCGTGGTCACTTCGAGATGACAATTCCAGCGCGTGCGGGCGCGGGCGGCAATTTCTAGGGTGGCCTTCCAGTCGGGCAGGCCACCCAACCGCGCATAACTGGCATCGCTAAAGCCCCGCAGATCGAAACTCATCCCATCAAGGTAGTGACCCAACTCGTCGAGCGCTTCGACGGTCATCGCCCCACTGGTGACAATCGCGGTATAACGGCTAGAGGCCCGGCTCAGTTGGAGCAGGCTCCGGGTGTATTCGTGGTTGACCGCCGGTTCGCCATAGGCCCAGACCACCCCACGACAGAGTCGTTCGAGCGCAAAGTTGGCCGCACGGTCGGCATCCAACTTGCGACGGCGAGCGGGTTCTTCGGGAATAGTGCCATACTGGCCCCGCCCCTGATCGGCCACCGTGGCATAGCCCCAACCCCCAATTGCCAGCACCAGCGAATCAGGAAAAAAATGCCAAAGCCGATGATCCTCGATCGGACCGATCATGGCTCCGGCAATCAATCCATGATTATGTAATGCAATCCCACCAGGAACCCCGACCCGTACCTGGCAGCGCCCGACCTCATCAGGCCGCAACGCACAGCGCCACTGGCAGGCCATACAGACGGTGGCTCCATCGTCGCCGGGACGTACTAGCTCAGCCAATTCAAACTCGTCAGACATGGGCGCTCCTCAGGACAGATCGGTCTGGCGTTGGATACAGCGGTCAGGTATAATGCCACAGGGCGTGGATCGCTCCTTAGATTATAGTGTACTACTCATTCGCATGCCTGGTTTGGTACGAGTGTTTTTATGGATGATCGACCGCTGCGGCCCCCGCCGCTAGGAGCCGCCGTGCCACCGCCGCCCGAAGCCCCTGCCGCCGAGCGATCCTGGGAGCGCTTCGATGAACCGGTGCAGTCCACGGCCCGGCCCCTGCGAATTCGCAGTGTGGTGCGCGAACTGGTTGAAACGGCGCTCTTTATCCTGCTGGTCTTCTTCATTGTGCGCGGCATGGTGCAGAATTTTAAGATCGAGGGCACCAGTATGGAGCCCACGATGCATACTGGCCAGTATATTTTAGTCAATAAGCTGGTCTATTTCCATTTTGATCTGAATGCGCCCTTGCGACTCTTGCCCGGCCAGGAAGATCTGCCCCAGCGCATGGTCTACCCGTTCCACCAACCCCGCCGTGGCGATATTGTGGTCTTCGAGTATCCGCGTGATGTGACCAAAGATTATATTAAACGGGTGATTGCGCTGCCGGGCGAGCAGATCGAGATCCGTGATGGCATGGTACTGATCAATGGCGTGCCCCTCGATCAACCCTATTTGCTCGGCGCACCAACCTATTGTATCGGTGGTATTGCTTGTGGCAATGGGCCAATGATTGTACCCGAAGGCCATCTGTTTGTGATTGGCGACAACCGGGCCAGTTCGAGCGATTCGCGGGAATGGGGGCCGCTCCCCTTTGACCGCGTTGTGGGCAAAGCATGGCTGATCTACTACCCGGTCAGCGAATGGGGCCTCGTGCCTCACCATACCTACGAAGCCATCCCGCCTCTGGTTGGTATGCCGTAATATGCATATTGCGATCAATGCCCACCTGCTCGCGCACACCAACTCGTTTCGGCGGGCTGGGATCTCGCACTACGTCGAGCAGACCCTGCTGCACCTGGGCCAGCTTGACCACCACAATCGGTATGACGTCTATACCACCCGTGGCTTGACCGCCGAAGCCCTGCCGCTGCCGCCTAATTTTCGGGTCATTCCCAGCCGCTTGCCAACGATCAATCCCCGCGTGCGGATTCCTTGGGAACAGTTGTTGGCCCCGCTGCTGTTACGGGCTAGTCGCGCCGATCTGTTCCATGGTGTGCATAGTGTCGTACCCCTGGTCGGCTCGGTTCCGAGTGTGGTCACGGTGCATGACCTGGCCTTCATTCGCTTTACCCAGACCTTCCGGGCCTACAACCGGGCCTATCTCGATTTTGCCACCCGTCTAAGTGTGCGCCGCGCCAGTCGTATTCTGGTCGTCTCGGAGCATACCAAACGCGAGGTCGTGGGCCTGCTTGGGGTTGATCCTGCCCGGGTCGTCGTGACCCCCAATGCGGTGCGCGAGCATTTTCGGGTGCCAAGCAACACCGAACTGGACGCCTTCCGTGCCCGCAAAGGCCTGCCCGAACGGTTTGTGCTCTACGTTGGCACGCTCGAGCCGCGCAAAAACCTGACCACCCTGCTCGAAGCCTACGCCGAAGTCGCCCGCAGCCATAACGTACCGCTGCTGATCGGCGGTGGCAAGGGTTGGCTCTATGATGCCGTCTTTCGGCGGCTGGACGAGCTTGGCCTGCGCGAGCGGGTGCAGTTCGTGGGCTATCTTGATGAGGCCGAACTGCCACTCTGGTATGCGGCGGCAAGTGTTTTTGTCTTCCCATCGCTCTACGAAGGCTTTGGCATGCCACCGCTCGAAGCCATGGCCTGTGGCACGCCTGTCATTACCTCGAACAGTTCGAGCCTGCCCGAAGTGGTTGGTGACGCAGGATTGACTGCACCGCCCCACGATGCTGCAGCCTTTGCCGACGCCATCCGGCGCGTATTGAGTGATGCCGATCTGCACGCCGAACTGCGCCAACGCGGGTTGGCCCGCGCCCGTACCGCGTTTGACTGGCGCATCACCGCCGAACGCACCTTACGGGCCTACGAAGCCGCGCTTGGTTGACACCCCCCCCTGCTCAGGTATAATACAAAGTACCTATACGCCATATGATATGCCCGCAGCCAGTGGTGTTTGCTCGACAGGCTGTGGTACCCGTAACACTGGGAAGGAGCACGCCATGTTTGGTCTAGGATGGGGCGAGTTACTGATCATTCTGGTGATCGTGATTGCCGTCTTTGGTGCTGGGCGCTTGGCCGGGATCGGCGGGGCGCTTGGTGGCAGTATTCGTGAATTTAAGAAGGCCGTCAAAGACGACGAGACCCCAGCTACGCCTGCCAAGCCCGAGGGTGAGACCAAGGCGTAAACGTGTTTTAGGTATATTTGATGGTAAAGCGCGGTAGCAAAGCGGTGATGCCGCTTCGCAACCGCGCTCTTTGTGTGAACATGGTCACGGCTGCGCCGCATGGTAAACTACGCTGCGGCCTTCGCGGGCCTGGGTACCTCAGGCGCTTCCAACCTGTGATGTGGCAAGATCGGGCCTGGGTACCTCAGGCGCTTCCCGCCTGTGATGTGGCAAGATCGGGCCTGGGTACCTCAGGCGCTTCCAACCTGTGATGTGGCAAGATCGGGCCTGGATACCTCAGGCGCTTCCAACCTGTGATGTGGCAAGATCGGGCCTGGATACCTCAGGCGCTTCCAACCTGTGATGTGGCAAGATCGGGCCTGGATACCTTAGGCGCTTCCCGCCTGTGATGTGGCAAGATCGGGCCTGGATACCTCAGGCGCTTCCCGCCTGTGATGTGGCAAGATCGGGCCTGGGTACCTCAGGCGCTTCCAACCTGTGATGTGGCAAGATCGGGCCTGGGTACCTCAGGCGCTTCCCGCCTGTGATGTGGCAAGATCGGGCCTGGGAGAACATGGTTCTCCCAGATTCCCTGCGCTGAGGAACAAGCGCCAGCGCCGTTCCTCAGCGCAATAACCAACCAAGAAACGTATGGCAGAAGACTATTTTGATCGTGCAACGATTGAGGTGCGGGCCGGGACGGGCGGCGGCGGAGCAGCAACCTTTCGCCGCGAAAAATTTGTACCCCGGGGCGGTCCCAATGGTGGTGACGGCGGGCGCGGTGGTCATATCTACCTGGTCGCTGACCCCAACCTCAATACCTTGCTCTCGTTTCGGTACGAGCGCAAATTCGCGGCCGAAGCGGGTGGCAATGGCCAGAAAAACAATATGCATGGCCGCCAGGGCAAGGATTTTGAGATCCGGGTGCCCCCTGGTACTGTCGTGCGGGCCAACATCGAAGGCGTGACCTACGAAGTTGATCTGGCCCAACCCGGCCAACGCTTGCTGGCAGCCCGGGGCGGGCGCGGCGGGCTAGGCAATATCCACTTTACCACGTCGGTGCGCCAGGCCCCACGGATCGCCGAATTGGGCGAACCCGGCGAAGCCTTGACCCTCGAGTTGGAACTGAAACTGATCGCCGATGTGGGTCTGGTTGGCTTTCCGAATGCCGGCAAATCCACCCTGCTCTCGGTGATCAGCGCGGCCCGCCCCAAGATTGCCAACTATCCCTTTACCACGCTCCAGCCCAACCTGGGCATGGTCGAAGTGGGCGAGCGTGATCGGTTTGTGGTCGCCGACATTCCGGGCTTGATCGAAGGTGCCCATGCCGGGGTTGGGCTGGGGCACGATTTCCTGCGCCACGTTGAGCGAACCCGCGTGCTCATCCATGTTGTGGATGCGGCCGGAGTAGACTTTCGTGACCCGGTTGACGATTTCCGCCAGATCAACGAAGAGCTCCGGCTCTATCAACCAGAACTGGCTGACCGCCCCCAGGTCGTGGCGCTCAACAAGCAGGATCTGCCCGAGGCGCGGGCCAACCTGGATCGGCTGCGCCGCGAGTTAGGCGTCCCACCCGAAAACCTCTTCCCGATTGCGGCCGCCACCCGCGAAGGGGTGGATGAGGTACTGCGACGGGTTGCCGCCCTGTTACGCGACGATCCCGCCCCACAACGCGAACCAGTTGAGTCCGACAGCCCTGCTTTGACCTGGCCGCTCCCGGTGCTGGACGAAAACGCCTTCACGGTCATCCGCGAAGAGGGGGCCTGGCGGGTGCGTGGCGTCAAGATCGAACGCCTGATGCGCATGACCAACTTCAATCAACTCGAAGCCGTTGATCGCTTGCAGCGTGTCTTCGAGGCCAGCGGGATCAGTGCCGCCTTGCTGGCCGCTGGGCTCGAAGAAGGGGACATGGTACGCATTGGTGAGACCGAATTGGAGTGGGATACGCTCCGCTTCGAGTAGGATCAATGACGTGCCGGATGAACCACACAGCAAAGCGCCCCAATCGGGGCGCTTTGCTGTGCCATCAATGCTCAATGGGATCAGCCCGATCCAGTTATACCAATTACGGTTGATGATGCTGCATTACAAAACGCGCTATTTGGCGTTGTGATGAGCTACGGCGCAATCCAAAATCCAAAAGCTAAAACCCAAAATGATATTACCGCTTGCGCCGCATTAAGATCGTGCCAGCCACAATCAGCATCAACGGGAAGAGCAGCGACAGATCCACCCCGAGCTGCTCGACAAAGATCAGGCCGCCCACCCCAATCAGGATCAGGCCAAGCGTGCGCCAGCTGTGTTTGCGCGGGGCGGATCCACTGGCAGCCATGTCGGTGGGAGGCATGCCCAGATTGACGGTACGACCCGTGGCAGGCCGATTAGGATCAAGTGGCTCGCCGGTCAGCGGATCAAAGCGAAATTCGGGGCTAGCCGGAGCGGCATACGGGTCGTAGCTACCCGCACTGCGGCCCTGGCTCTGATCCTGGCGCTGGCCGACCAGCACTTCACGCTCACGCGCCGGGCTGGCCTGCCCGTAGGCGCTCGAATCATCACGCAGATAGGGGAGCGTCTTCTCTTGCGGGGAGGGGACAGCCGTACTGCGGGGCATAATCATCCACAAAACGATATAGACGGGCAGGCCGAGACCACTGGTGAGCGTGATCAGCACAAAGATCAGCCGCACAATCACCGGATCAATATTGAAATACTCGGCGAGTCCGCCACACACGCCCGCCACCATCGTCTCGGAGGCGCTACGGGTAAGTCGCGGTTGCATCGCATACTCCTTGAGCAAACCAGGGCCACGACGGTCATTCCGTCGTCACTAATACTTTGACGCCACCGTTGTGGGATTGTTGCACGGTGTGACCGTACAGGGCGGTTGCAAATCCGTCTTCGGCGGTGCGTGTGGTTTGGCGGCGAAGCCGCCAAACCATACCAAAACCTGGGACTTGCCCAATAACATTGCATCCGCCCAGTGTGACCGTAGGTGTCACACTGATAGCATACACTGAATCTCGTACGATTGGCGAGTTTGCCTGCGCAGTTGGCAAGCCTCTTGCAATGTCCGGCTATCGTCAGGCTGAGCGTAGCGAAGGGTCGCTTGTCCCCCCACAAGCGATGCCTCGCTCCGCTCAGCATGACCCGTGGACAGGGAGGTTGCGTGAGCCCTCGCGCAGGTGGTGAACTTGCTAGCCCTGCGTTTTCCGAAGGGTCAACGTGTTCCGCTCCACGTTGCGCTAAACGAGGTATTGTGTATGGAAGCACATTCGGTCGAGAGCTTGCCAGTTGAGGTGTTACCAGCGCCTGGATTGGCCTGGCAGGCATGGCTTCGCCAACAGTTCTATCTGGTACCCGAAGTGTTTGTCCTCGTCGTAGTGCTTGGCCTACATCTGGCCTTGGCGGCCCCACCATGGCTGGCGCTGCTCGGGCTGCTGATCGTTGGCTGGTTTGGTGCCCGCCTGAGTTTGCTGATCCAGGCCCGGCGGGCGTTGACGATGGGGGCCTACCCCCGGGCCACGCGCCTGAGTGATCTCGCCCTGGCGTTGAATCCCTACTCGGTTGATGCACAGGCGTTGTGCGCCACATTGGCTCTGGCCCAGGGCCAACCAGAGCAGGCCCTACCCCGACTTGAGCAGGCGCTCCGTTTTGCACCCGGCAAAGCAGAACTCTACAATTTGCAGAGCGCCGCCCTGCTCGAAACGAACCAGAACGCCGCTGCCCAGCGTGCCGCCAACCAGGCCCTCCGCCTCGATCCAACCTCTGCCCTGGCCCAACTTCATTTGGCCGAAGCGGTGGCCCGACAGGGAGCCGAACCCGGCGAGGTCGAAGCCTTATTACAGGCTGGACTGAAATACGCTGGCCCGCCCGCAGATCAGGCAGCCCTGCACTGTGCTCTCGCCGAACTGCTCCACACGCAGGGCCGCCATGGCGAGGCCAATTTGCATCTGGCAGCGGTGCCCGGCTTGCTGGCAGCGAGTCCCTTGCCCCAACGGGCGGGGCTACATTTTTATTTGGGCCAACTGTTGCAGCGGAACGGGGCGCTCGAAGCCGCCCACGAACACTTTACCACCTGCGCCAGCCTTGACCCGCAGGGCCGCTTTGCACCCAAAGCCCGCCAACTGACCCTGCCCGAGCCGCAATCTTCGTAGGGACGCAGATGTGTCTGCGGACGCCACGGCCCGTCGTATCTAAGGGCGGACAGAAAATATGTACGGCACACGCCTCGTACGGCATCAAAAATCGTACAGAGCCCAAACGTTCTGTCCGCCCTTAATCCCGTCGCCCTATGCCACCAAACAGCAGCACCAGTCCGCCGATCATACTGGCTAACAAGCGCAAGCTAAAGATCGTAAAGGCCAGCGCCAAGGCACTCGCATCAGCGATGCCCAACTGCCCTAAATAGAGCGTGAAGACCAGATCGCGTGCCCCCACATTGTTAAAGAAGATCGGGGCGATCCCAATAATATCGGTGAGGGGCACGATCAGGGCATACAGGGCTAGCGGAGCGTTCAGGCCTAGGGCCAACCCTGCCGCGACATGGGTGCCAATCCAGGCAGCGTGAACCAAGAACGAAAGCCCCAAGGCCCCCACCAGGGCGATGCGGGCCTGGGCGTATTGGCCCAGCGCGGTTGCAATCGACTCGAGCGGCGGTCGGGCCATCCGCGGAATCAGTGGTGCCACATGCCCCAGCAGCCACGGAGCCGCCAGCGCAGCCCCGGCAATGGCCAGCGCCACCAGCGCAAACGTTCCGGCCCCAAGTGCCAGGGCAGGTGTATTAATCAAGCGTGTCCCCCCCAGATCGGTTGAGGTCACGAGCAGCGCCGTCAAGGCGATCAGGCTCAGGGCGACCAGTCCAGTTAGGCGTTCCATCAAGACCGAAGCGCCAGCCTGCGCATACTGGCCCGTGCGCCGCCCCAGCGCAACGACGCGTGTGGCATCACCGCCTACCGCAGTCGGCAAGAAATTATTGGCAAACAGGCCTACAAAACTGACCCCCAGCAGCCAGCGGTAGGGCAGATGCTGGCCGTTGGCTTGTAACAACAAACGCCATTTGAGCGCACTCAGCGCGACGACACTCAGTTGGAGTGCAAAAGCGAGCAGCAAAAGCCACGGGCTCGCCTGTTGCCACTTGGCCAGAATCTGGGCTGGATCGGCCCGCCAGACCAGCGCCACAAGCAACCCACCACTCACCACCAGCCGAATAATCAGCCAGACCCTTGCGCGCCAGGCCGGTTGGGTCGGCGGCTCAGGGCGCTCGGTCGCATCCAAATTGCTGATCGCATTGCTCAGGCTCAACCCACCATTCTGGGTTCAATACGGCATAATGGGCAAGATTATACCATTGAGAAGATACTGCTACACCTGCCAGGACAACATGTTACAATACGGTTTCCAGTCCATGAACGCGGGAGGAATGGCGCTCCGGGCTGGCTACACATTCTGTTGTGGCGACCGAAACGTTAACGTTTCTCGTTTAGCAACCAAGAGACACCCATGAGCGGTACGGTTATTCTGACTGATCCATCGTTCGATCAACACGATTGGCATGGCCATGTCGAGCAGGCAGCCCGTCTGGTCGCCATCCGCAATGCGATTACGCCGCTCCGCGATGCCTTGCAACATCGTTTGCCGCGTCCAGCCCCCGATGCGGCGCTCGAAGCGGTGCATAGTCCGCAGTTGTTGCGGCGGATTCGTCAGCACGCGAGCTATGGGGGCGGTCAGTTCGATTCGGACACCTATGTGACCGCCGATTCGTGGGAGGTCGCAACCCTGGCAGCGGGTTCCGCCATTGGAGCGGTCGAGGCTATTGCAGGTACGAGTGCCCGCAATGCGTTTGCGCTGGTGCGCCCACCCGGCCATCACGCCACGCCCGCTCGGGCCATGGGCTTCTGTCTGATCAACAATATTGCGGTCGCCGCCCGCTATGCGATCCGCAACCTGGGTGTGCGCCGGGTGGCGATTGTGGACTACGATGTCCATCATGGCAATGGCACCCAGGATATCTTCTATACTGACCCCCATGTCTTGTTTGTCTCGACCCATGCGGCACCGTTCTATCCCGGTACCGGGGCCGTGCGCGAAATGGGCGACTACCAAATGGCCCCCGGGGCCATCCTGAATGTGCCACTGCCGTTTGGGGCCGGGATCCGGAGCTATAGTCGGGTCTTTGCCCAGGCGATCGCCCCCGCGATCCGCCGTTTCAAGCCCGAACTGATCCTGGTTTCGGCAGGCTATGATGCCCATTGGAGTGATCCGCTCGGTCCGATGGTGCTAGCGGTTAGTGGCTTTGCCCATCTAAACCAGGTGCTGCTTGAACTGGCGGATGAGTTCTGTGATGGGCGCATCGTCTTTGTGCTCGAAGGCGGCTATAATCTCGAAGCACTCGGGGCGTGTGTGCTCACCAGTCTGCGCCAGTTGTTGGGCCACGATCCCGGCCCTGATCCGATTGGCGAAGTCAATGCCCCGGAGCCGCTTAACGAGGTTGACCAGGTGATCGAACTACTCCGCGAACGCCATCCATTGTTGAGTTGAACCATGAGCATTGCTGTGATCAATTATGGGGCGGGCAATCTGCCCAATGCCGTGCGCGCCCTGCGCAGTGTCGGGGCCGATCTGGTCGTCACCGAAGATCCGGCGGTTGCCGCTGCCGCTGATGCGGTGGTGCTGCCAGGGGTGGGGGCGACGGCTGATACCATGCGCAGCCTAGAAGCACTGGGCATGGCGGCGGTGTTGCCTACGATCATTGCGGCCGGCAAACCGTTTCTGGGGATTTGTGTCGGCATGCAGGTCTTGTTGGGCAACAGCACTGAGTTTGGTAACCACGCTTGCCTGGGAGTGGTGGAGGGAACCGTGCGGCGGTTGCCTGATCAGGCCGGCAAGATCCCCCAGATTGGCTGGAACCAGGTTCACTATACCCCGACGATGGTGAACCATCCCCTCTTTGCCGACATCCCCGATCAGAGCGACTTCTATTTTGTCCATTCCTACTACTGTGATCTGGATGACCCCGACCTGGTCGCCGCTCGTACCGCGTATGGCCTGCCCTTTCCGAGCATCCTGATGCGGGAGCGCCTGGCTGCGGTGCAGTTTCATCCCGAAAAATCCGGGCGTTATGGGCTCCAATTGCTTGCCAATTTTGTGCGCTGGAGTCATGCTTACTAGACGTACTGCTACCGATAGAAAGACCGGTAATGGAACTTATTCCTGCAATTGACCTCAAAGACGGACGCTGTGTGCGGCTCTATCAGGGTGATTTTGCCCAGAGTACCGTCTATAGTGATGATCCTGTCGCCACCGCCCGCTGCTGGGAACTCCAGGGGGCCAAACGGTTACATGTGGTCGATCTGGACGGGGCCCGTAACGGGCGTCCCGCCAATAGTGACGCCGTGCTGGCAATTGTGCGCGGGATTACGATTCCCGTTCAGTTGGGTGGGGGCCTGCGCCGCGAAGAAGATGTCAGTAGTGCCCTGGCGCTTGGGGTTGACCGGGTGATCCTGGGCACCGCTGCTGTGGCCCAGATCGATCTGGTGACCCGCCTGGTGCAGCGTTTCGGCGAGCGGATTATCGTTGGGGTTGATGCCCGCGATGGGTGGGTCGCAACCGAAGCCTGGACGACTACCGCCAATCTACGTGCGACCGAGATGGTGGCCCAGATGGCTGAACTTGGTGTGGCCCGGATTATCTATACCGATATTAGCCGCGATGGCACGCTCACCGAACCGAATTTTGCAGCCCTGAGCGAGCTCATCCAAGCCAATGGCCCGGCAATTATTGCGAGCGGTGGCATTGCGACCGTTGAACATCTGCGCCGCCTGGCCGACCTCGGAGCCGAGGGTGCAATCGTGGGCAAAGCCCTCTATGATGCCAAAATAGATCTTAGTGCGGCCCTTGCCGCGCTTGCGGAGACACCATGAGCAACCCGGATTTGACCGCGAAATATGAAGAAGAGCGCCTCCGTGCCCAGGAACAGTCGCAGATTGTCTATCTGCAAGGCCAGATTGACGAACTGCGACGGCTGCTCAAGGAACAGACCAATAAGTACAACTGGGCCATGGAACAGGTGCGCAAGACCGAGGCCGCTGTTGCGCAGGTTCAGGGCCTCTTCGAGCGCCACACCACCGAGGTACTTCAGGCCGGTGAAGCCGTGCGCCGTGATCTGCTGGGTCTGCGCAAAGAGGTCGCCGGGGCGCTGGTCAAAATTGATGAAGGCGTGCGCCCGATCCGTGACCTGCAAGCCCAGATTGCCCAGGTCGCCGAGGCCCGTAAAGCCGATCGTGACTATGTGGTCGGTTGGCTCGGTCGGATCGAACAGGGCGAACAGCAGATCCTCACAATCCAGGCTCAGATCAAAGAGTTGGATGACCGCCAACGCCAGGTCTTGATCCAACTGGATCGGCTGCGCGAAGCTGATACCGTCGCTATCCAGGAGGCTCGCCGCGTCGCTGATGATTTGCAGATCGAGAAACAGAGCCTGCGTCGCCAGGCGGTTGAGGCCCAACAATTGGTCGCTGATGTGCGCACGGTGCTTGATGATCACGCCGCCCGCATTACGCGGCTGGACGAGATCCGGCAGCATATTACCCTGTTTGCCGAAACCCTTCCCGGCCAGATTACCGAGGTCGCGGCCCGCCTGCCCGATATCAATGCCGAGTTGAAACGAGTTGAGCGGATCTCGGCCGAACGGTTTTTGATGAACCAGGAACGGCTCGAAGAGGTGCGCCAGCAGGCCGATGAGAAGATTGGTGACCTGCGCGAAACCGACGAAACCCATCTGCGCCAGTTAAGCGCCTGGCTTGAGCGGAGCGATGGCTATATCCGTGAACTGGAACAGCGCATTGCCCGTGCTAGTTCGCAGATTGACCTGGTGCAACGTAGCCATATTGTGCGGATTGTCGAGCTCGAACGCCGCGAGATGGAACAACTCAACAGTCTGCTTGCCGCGTTCCGTGATGTGACCGAACGCACCCGGGCTGCCCAGATCGAGGCGACCGGCGACGAGTCATGATCCGGCAACCTTGCAGGCTGGTTGGGCTATGGTAAAATAGCGGAACTTGCGACCCTGCCCGTCGCCCCGGGTGGGGTTATTCTATGGGCTGCGGTATGATGAGAGGAGCCAGCGCGTGCGCGCTCTGATCAGTGTCTATGATAAAACTGGGGTGGTCGAGTTCGCGCAAGCCCTCCACGAGCTTGGGGTGCAGTTGATTTCGACCGGCAATACCCAACGCTTGCTGAGCGAGGCTGGTTTGCCTGCTCAGGCGGTCAGTGCCGTCACCAACTTTCCCGAAATTCTTGATGGCCGGGTCAAAACGTTGCATCCGGCGATCCATGCCGGGTTATTGGCCCGTCGTGATCGACCGGCCCATCTGGCTCAGTTGCAAGAGTATGGTTTGGTTCCGATTGATCTGCTGGTCGTCAATCTGTATCCGTTTCAGGCCACGGTGGCCCGTCCCGATGCTACCCTGGAAGAGGCCGTCGAGCAGATTGATATTGGCGGGGTCGCCCTGCTGCGGGCTGCGGCCAAGAATTTTGCGGCGGTGCTGCCCCTGGTTGACCCGGCCGATTATGCCGCGGCATTAGCCGAACTTCAGGCGGCCCAGCCCGATCTGACCCTGCGCCGTCGCCTCGCAGCCAAAACCTTTGCCCATACCGCCAGCTACGATAGCGCGATTGGGACGTATCTGGCCGCTGAACCCTTGCCAACGGTGCTGAATCTGGCCTGGCCCCGTGCCCAACAGCTTCGCTATGGCGAAAATCCGCATCAGCCGGCCGCGCTCTATGGTGATTTTGGATCCTATTTTCAGCAACTCCATGGCAAAGAGTTGTCGTACAACAATATTTTGGATACCGGGGCGGCTGCCGAGTTGATCGAGGAGTTTCCAGCTGATGAGGCCGCAGCGGTGGCGATTATCAAGCATACCAACCCTTGTGGGGTGGGAACGGGCGCTACGCTGCGCGCCGCCTGGGATGCTGCGTTTGCCACCGACCGTGAGGCCCCGTTTGGGGGCATTATTGCCACCAATCAGCCGCTTGATCTGCCCCTGGCTGAGGCAATTGCCGAGATCTTTACCGAGATCATTATTGCCCCTGATTTTACGCCCGAAGCCCTGGCCCTGCTCTCGAAGAAGAAGAATCTGCGCCTGTTGCGGGCGCTGCGCCCGATCAGCCGCCCCGGCGAATTGATGCTGCGCAGTGTGCCCGGTGGGGTACTGGCCCAACTCGCTGACCGCGAACCCCTCGCCAGCGAAGTGGCCCGCGTCGTGACCCAACGCGAACCGACCCCCGCCGAATGGCAGGCCCTGCGTTTTGGCTGGCGGGTCGTCAGACACGTCAAATCGAATGCGATTGTCTATGCTGGCCCTGATCGGACCCTGGGGGTTGGGGCGGGCCAGATGAGCCGGGTGGACAGTTCGCGCCTGGCGATCTGGAAGGCCCAACAGGCCGAACTCTCCCTCGCAGGTAGTATCGTTGCCAGTGATGCGCTCTTTCCTTTTGCCGATGGGGTCGAAGCCGCGCTCGCGGCGGGTGCCACTGCCATCATTCAACCCGGTGGCTCGGTGCGTGATGCCGAGGTGATCGCTGCGGCTGATGCGGCAGGGGCCGCCATGGTCTTTACTGGACGTCGCCATTTCCGTCATTGATTGTACAGAAGCTATGCAATTTGATGCCCAAGGCCTGATTCCCGCGATTGTGCAACATGCCCGCAGCGGCGAAGTGCTGATGCTGGGCTATATGAATGCCGAGTCCCTGCGCCTCACCCAAACCAGTGGTCACGTGACCTTCTGGAGCCGTTCGCGCCAGGAGCTCTGGACCAAAGGTGTGACCAGTGGCAACTATTTGCGGCTGGTCGCCATCCGTCAGGACTGCGATGCTGATGCGCTGCTGGTCCTGGCCGAACCGGTTGGGCCAACCTGCCATACCGGCGAGTGGAGCTGTTTTCATCGCGATCTGGAGGGTGCCCCCGCCACCAGTGTGGCTCCGCCCAGCGCGGTCTTGAGCCGCCTCGCCGATCTGATCCAGGCCCGGCGAACGGCCGAGCCGAGCGAGTCGTATACGGCAAAATTGTTGCACGGGGGAGTTGATCGCATCGGCAAAAAGATTGGCGAAGAAGCCGCCGAAGTGATCATCGCAGCCAAAAATGGCTCATCCGCCGAACTGACCTACGAAATGGCCGACCTGCTCTACCATAGTCTGGTACTGCTCGAAAATCAGGGGCTGTCCACCGAAGCGATCTGGCAGGAGCTCACCCGTCGTTATCAAGCCTGAAAGGGTCGCCGATGACCACTACCCGCCGTCCAGCACTGCCCAGCCAGACCAATCGCCACCTTGGGCGGGTGCTGGTGCTCGGCAGTGACCCCGAACTCTGTACCCGCTGCGCCACTACGCTGAGCGAGGCCGGGTTTGTGGTTGAACAAGCTGATGCGGGCGAGAGTGGCCCGAGTCTCAATCGGGCCGGACGACGCCTTGATCTGATTCTACTCTGTGCGAGCAATACCCCCGTGCCGCCGCTGGAACGGCTGGCCGAGGTACGAGCCCAGGCCCAGACGACGCCTATTCTGCTGGTAGCCGATCAGATCACGCTGCACGAAGCCGCCCAGGCGATGCGTTTGGGGGCCAGGGGCCTGCTGATCCCACCATTTGAAGCTTCGTCCCTCCGTGAAACTGCGCTGGGAATTGTGGGCGAGCGGCGCAATGTGCGTTCACGCGACCGGGTTGCGGCCTTACGCCCAGTGGTCGAGGTGGGCGAACGTTTGCTGGGCGAGCTTGATCTGCCGCGCCTGCAAGACCAGATCATTACGACGGTGCGCGCCGAACTCGAAGCCGACCGTGCCTCGCTGATGCTGCTCGAAGATGATCACGAAGGTCAGTGGCTCCGGATTGTGGCCTGCTCGGGGCTGCCGCCCCATGTCGAAGTTGGCCATCGCCGCCCCGTAGCAACCAGCCTGGCTGGGATTGTGGCTCGCCGTCACCAACCGCTCTATATCGGGGCCAATGGCGAGGTTTCGCCCCCGGTCGAGGATCTGCGCGGCGAGTTTGTCGAAGACCAGATTGTCTCGGCCCTTTCGGTGCCAGTTATGGCCGGTGAACGGGTGCTCGGGGTGCTGAATGCGGCCAAGGTACGTACCAGTCCACCCTTCAGCGAGGCCGACCAGGAGTTGTTGTTGCTTTTGGCGGCTCAGGCAGCCATTGCCATCGAGAATGCCCGCCTCTATACCCAGGTCGCCCAATCCGAGGCCCGCTATCGGGCGTTGCTGCAACACGCCACCGATGCGGTGCTGCTGATGGATGCCGATGGGCAGCATCTGCTTGATGCCAACCTAGCCTGCGAGCAACTCACGGGCTACAGCCGGAGCGAACTGCTAGAACTGGCCCCGCGCCTCCTGCTACCAGAGTTGGCCGAACTGGCCCATACTGGCCTGCGGGGCGGGGGACGTGAAGGCCACGAAATCGAGACCGAATTGCACCCGCGGCAGGGCCAGGTCTTGCCGATTGCCGCCAGCGTGAGTGTGGTGCCGCACGCGGGCCAACAACTGCTGCTGGTGATTGCGCGCGACATCAGTGAACGCCAGCGGATTGCCAAACAGTTGGTGCAGGCCGAAAAGCTCGCCGCCCTTGGGCGCCTTTCCGCCTCATTAGCCCACGAGATCAACAATCCACTGCAGGCCATTCATAATTCAGTTCACCTGATGATCAGTCGCCCGCTGAGTGACGAGAAGCGCGAAACCTATCTGGCGATGACCCAGGACGAGATCTCCCGCCTGATCAGCATTGTGCAGCGGATGCTCGATTTTTACCGCCCCTCCCGCGAAGGCATGCGCCCGGTTGAACCCCGCGAGATCCTCGATGCGGTCTTGACCCTGACCGAGAACCAGATCCAGGCGCAGGGGGTGCGGCTCGTGCGCATGATCCCGGCGAGCCTACCCCGAGTTCTGGCGATTAGCAATCATCTGAAGCAGGTCTGTTTTAACCTGATCTTCAATGCGCTCGAAGCGATGCCCGAGGGCGGCGAATTGCGCGTGGTGGCCTACCCGGTAGCCCAAGCCGAAGCCGATCCTGAAGCGGCCCACTACCAGACCTTTTCGGGTGGGCGGGGCAGCGATTCCCTGCGCGGCCCGGTGGTCGTCTTCGAGATTGGCGATAGCGGGGCGGGCATTCCGGCCGAAGATCTGCCCAAAATCTTTGAGCCGTTTTACACCACTCGCACCAAAGGCACTGGCCTGGGCCTGGCCGTCAGTTATACGATCATCGAGCAACACCACGGCGAACTGGCGGTGCGCTCCGATCCCGGCTTAGGCACTACCTTTCGGATTCGGCTGCCGACAGCGCAATGAGTCCGTACATTTATAACGATGGTGGTAGGGACGCAGCGTGCTGCGTCCCTACGCACCATCTTCCCACAACACCCACGGCAAGGCCGCCAACATGCGGGTCTGGCGTAACTCGTGATAGAGCAACGTCAACCATTCGTTTGGCGCTGGGGTGGGCGGTTCACTCGGGAAGGGGTGCGGCAAGATCGTGCCTTTGCCTGCCCCACGAAAGACCAGCAACGGGGCTTCGGGGTCGGGGGGCAATTCGGCCAGGCTGCGCGCCCGCGCCACCGCCCCACTAAAACCACCCAGTTCATCCACCAGACCATGGGCCAGGGCCTCGCTGCCACTCCAGACCCGTCCGCCCACAATTGGTTCAAGTTGCTCGGCGCTGAGTTTGCGTCCCGCCCTGACCCGTTGCTTGAACTCGGCATAGGCCGTTGCGACGCCTCGGGTCAAGGTTGCCCGTTCGGCCTCGGTGAGCGGAGCACTACTGGCAAAGATGCCACTGTTGGCCCCCCGACTGATCACCGCCGTCCCCACTTCGGCGCGTTGGATCAGGCCAGCCAGATTGGGGCGTACGGTATAGACCCCGATACTGCCAGTCAGGGTGGTCGAGCGGGCATAGATCGCCCGGGCCGGGGCGGCAATGTAGTAACCACCCGAAGCCGCAACATCGCCCATGCTCACCACCAGGGGTTTGCGTTGACTGAGCCGCAACACCTCGCGCCAGATCAGATCCGAGGCGAAGGCATCGCCGCCGGGCGAGTCGACATGCACGACCACTGCCGCCACCTGCGCATTGCGTTCGACCTGGCGCAGGGCCTGAATGATCGTAGCGGCCCCGGCCATTTCGCCCCCGATCAACGGCACAGGGAGCGGCGAGCGCCGACTGGCCCCCGGACTGATTGCGCCTTCGACCTGTACCACCCCGACATAACGGCGCTCACGGCGGATCAACGGACGCGGTAAACGACGCGTCGCCTGGGTCCATGTCAGCAGGAGCGGCGGGGTTTTGGTTTGGATGTCTGGCGCTGGGCTAACCGGCGCATCGCTCAGCGAGGCCATCGTTACGGTGGTTGGTTCAGCGACGCTCGGCGCACTGGGTGCGGACACCTCGGCTACGGTGGTTGGTTCAGCGACGCTCGGCGCACTGGGTGCGGACACCTCGGCTGGGGGCGTACTCCAACTGCGCAACCAGGCTTCGAGTTCATCTTCGTAGCAGGTGGCATCAAGCAACCCTGCCGTCACTGCGTCAGGCCCCGGGTAGGGTGCGGCATCAATCAGACCACGCACCTGGTCTACCCTGAGCTTGCGGGCCGTGGCGATGGTTTCGACCAGCAGGGTAAACCGCTGTTCAGTGATGCGCTCAAGCTGTTCGCGGGCCTCGGGCGAGATCTGAGCGCGTGCGAACTGGTCGCCGCCACTTTTGTAGGGCGACACCGCAATCACCTCGGCCTCGATCCCGGCCAAGCGCAGCGTATCAGCTAGAAAAGTCGCCTCGACCCGCAACCCCAACAGATTAAGGGTTGCACTCGGCGGCATAATGATCGCCTCGGCGGCACAGGCGGCCAGGTAAGTGCGTGAACCGCCACCCTCCAGATAGGCGACAATGCGCCCGCCACTGGCCCGATATTGCGCCAACACCTCGTGCAGACTCTCGATCGTAGCCCAACCCGCCTCTAGGCCACGGATGACCAGCACCACACCCTGGGCCTTGCCATCGCGGATCAGGGCCAACCGTCGCCGCAGGGTTTGCAGGCTCAGGGGGGCCTGGGCACCGGCAAACCGCCGTTGCCACCAGGGTGGCTCGTCGGCCAATTCGGGGAGCGGGCCACCAATTTCGAGGCGCACCCAACCAACGGGGTGACGGGCCGAACGCCGCCAACTATTGATCAAACGCCGCCAACTATTGCGGAAAAAGATGATGAAAGTAGTAAGCATAACTGCATTATACGCTGCTTGTGGGGTTGTTACGGGTGCGAGGGCGCACGGTGTATCAGCGGTAACGGGGATTAAGGTATAATCGCGAATGCGGGCAATCACTTGATCTTTGCCCCAAGCCTGTATTCTGAACTGTGCGGAGCGATCATGCCCAGGCGTAGTGATCTACAGACCATTCTGATCATCGGTTCTGGCCCAATTGTGATTGGCCAGGCCGCCGAATTTGACTATTCCGGGGCGCAAGCCTGCAAGGCGCTGCGCGAAGAAGGCTATCGGGTCGTCCTGGTCAACTCCAACCCGGCCACGATTATGACCGACCCCGGTCTGGCTGATGCCACTTATGTCGAGCCTCTCACCGTGGCGAGTCTGACCCGCATCATCGCCAAAGAGCGTCCTGATGCCCTTTTGCCCACCGTTGGCGGCCAGACCGCCCTGAATCTGGCGGTTGATCTGCACGAGGCCGGGGTGCTGGCCGAGTATGGCGTCGAGTTGATTGGGGCCTCGGTCGAGGCAGTGCGCATCGCCGAGGATCGCCAGCGCTTTAAGGACAAGATGCTCGAAATTGGCCTGAAAGTGCCAACGTCGGGAACGGCCCACACCCTCGATGAGGCGCTGGCGATTGTCACCCAGACTGGCTTTCCGGCGATCATTCGGCCTTCGTTCACGCTTGGCGGCGCGGGTGGTGGGATTGCCTACAATACCGAAGAGTTCAAAGAGATTGTCGAGCGGGGGCTGGATGCCTCGCCCGTGACCCAGGTATTGATCGAAGAGAGTGTCTTGGGTTGGAAGGAGTTCGAGCTTGAGGTGATGCGCGACTGCATGGACAATGGCGTGATCATCTGCTCGATCGAGAATATTGACCCGATGGGCGTGCATACCGGCGATTCGGTGACGGTCGCGCCCGCCATGACCCTGACCGACCGCGAGTATCAACAGTTGCGCGACCAGGCCCTGGCGGTCTTGCGAGCAGTCGGTGTTGAGACCGGCGGCTCGAATGTGCAGTTTGCGGTCAGTCCTACCGATGGCCGGATCTATGTGATTGAGATGAACCCGCGGGTTTCGCGCTCGTCGGCGCTGGCATCGAAGGCGACCGGCTTCCCGATTGCCAAGATCGCCGCCAAGCTCGCGGTTGGCTATACGCTCGACGAGTTGCCGAACGATATTACCCGCGAAACCCCGGCCAGTTTCGAGCCAACCCTGGACTATGTGGTGGTCAAGATCCCGCGCTGGACCTTCGAGAAGTTTTCGCAGGCTGATCAGACCCTGACCACCAGCATGAAGTCGGTGGGCGAGGCGATGGCGATTGGGCGCACCTTTCCCGAAGCCTTCCAGAAGGCATGGCGCTCGCTCGAACAGGGGCGCATGGGTTGGGGCGCCGATGGCAAAGATGCGATCAATCCCGAACGCTTGCGCGAGCGGCTGATCACACCCGGCCCCGAGCGCTTCTTCTATGTGCGTTATGCGCTGCAAAGTGGCATGAGCGTGCCGCAAATCCATGCCCTGACCAAGATTGACCCCTGGTTCCTCGAACAGTTCGAACAGATTGTCAACCTTGATGGCCGGTTGCGGGCCTTCACCCTTGCTACGGTTCCGCCCGACCTGCTGCGCCAAGCCAAGCGCATGGGCTTTTCTGATGTGCAACTGGCCCATCTGCTCGGGCTACCGACCCAATCCGGTGCCGCCAACGGCGAATTGGCGGTACGGGCGCGGCGCAAAGCGCTGGGGATCGCCCCGACCTTCCACCGCGTAGACACTTGCGCCGCCGAGTTCCCGGCCTTCACGCCCTACCTCTATTCGTCGTACGAAAGTGAAGATGAGGCCGAACCGACCCAGCGCAAAAAAGTGATGATCCTCGGCTCGGGGCCGAACCGGATTGGTCAGGGGATCGAGTTTGATTACTGCTGTGTCCATGCCGTCTTTGGCCTGCGTGATCTTGGCTTCGAGACGATCATGGTGAACTGTAACCCCGAAACTGTTTCGACCGACTACGATACCGCCGACCGGCTCTATTTTGAACCGCTGACGCTCGAAGATGTGCTCAATATTGTCGAACTGGAACGGCCCGATGGGGTCTTGGTGCAATTTGGCGGCCAGACCCCATTAAAGTTGGCACGGGCGCTCGAAGCGGCTGGGGTTCCCATCTGGGGCACGCCCCCCAATGCGATTGACCTGGCCGAAGACCGTGATCGCTTCGGGACGCTGCTTGACCAGTTACAGATCCCTTCGCCCCCCCACGGCAGTGCGACTTCGTGGGAAGAGGCCCATAAGGTGGCAACGGCGATTGGTTACCCGGTGGTGGTGCGCCCGTCGTATGTGCTGGGCGGACGGGCCATGGCGATTGTCTATGATGACGAGGCCCTGGAACGCTATATGCGCGAAGCGGTGGATGCCTCGCCTGAACATCCGGTACTGATTGATCGGTTCCTGGAAGATGCCTTCGAGATGGACGTGGATTGCGTGGCCGATGGGCAGCAGGTGGTGATCGCCGGGATCATGGAGCAGATCGAGTTGGCCGGGGTTCACTCGGGGGATAGTGCCTGTGTCATTCCGACCTACATGGTCGCCCCCGAGCATGTTGCCACGATGCGAGCCTATACCGAGCAACTGGCCCGCGCATTGGGGGTCATTGGTCTGATGAATGTGCAGTACGCCATGCAAGACGGGGTGGTCTATGTGCTCGAAGTCAATCCGCGGGCTTCGCGCACGATCCCGTTCGTTGCCAAAGCCAATGGCGTGCCATGGGCCCAGATTGCGGCCCAGGCCGCCGCAGGTCAGCCAATCACGGCCTGGCAAGCGGCGATCGAGCGGGCCGCCGCCCAGACTGCGCCCGGCGCGGTTCCAACCTACCACGTCAAAGAGGTCGTCCTCCCCTGGGCGCGGTTTTCCGGGGTTGACACCCTGCTCGGTCCCGAAATGCGTTCAACCGGCGAAGCAATGGGCAGTGGGGTAAGTTTCGGCGAAGCCTTTGCCAAGGCCCAACTCGGTTGTGGTCAACATCTTCCCTTAACTGGCAGTGCCTTTTTAAGTGTGAATGACCGTGATAAGCCGACCCTGCTCCCGATTGCCCGCGGGCTAGCCGAACTCGGCTTTACCTTGCTGGCAACAGGCGGGACAGCGACCTTCTTGCGCGAGGCCGGTCTCACCGTCAATACGATCTACAAGGTGAACGAAGGTCGCCCAAATGCGGTAGACTATATCAAGAATGGTCAGTTGGCGTTGATCGTCAATACCCCCCTGGGCAAAGCGAGTTTCTTTGATGAGGTTGCGATCCGTCGGGCTGCGATCACCCATGGCGTGCCAACCCTGACCACCCTTTCGGGGGCTGCGGCGGCGGTTGAAGCGATTCGTGCCCTGCGCGATGATGTCTGGACCGTCCAGAGCCTACAAGAACGCATGTAGTCAACGCCGACAATGCACCATCGGATAGATGTGGAGCCTTGATGCCCAGTGCACCTCACTATTCGCTCACCTGGCTCCAACGGGGGGCAGTCCTCGGTGCGATTGGGATCGCGGTGCTTGCGATTATCGGGGCGGCCTTTGATCTGCCACTGCTGGCCCGGGGCCGCCCTGATCTGCCCCCCCTGACCCCCTCGGGGGCAGTTGCGATCATTGCTTCGGCGGTAGCCACCTTAACTGGCCCACGCATCCGGCGGCTGATCGGCATGGCTCTGCTGTTGAGCAGCACGACGATTGTGAGTTGGCTTGGCGCGGCGAGCCTGAACTGGCTCACGTTTAACCCCTTTGCGCCCCTGCCGATCATCCTGATCCTGGTTGACTTGATGCTGGGCGGAGTAATGCTGCTCGGCAGTAGCTCGCCCCATCCGCGGATGATTTTGATCGGCCAGTTGGCAGCACTGGTGATCATCCTGAATGCGGCCCGTACCTTGGTCGGGGTCTTTCAGACTAATAATCAGATCGATTTGCTGATCAGTCTCAATACGGGACGGGCCTTGACCAGTACGAGTGCGACGCTCCTGATTGGGGTTGCGGCGCTGTGTGTGAACCCTCGGCAGGGCCTAATGGAACTGGTGACCAGTCGGCGGGTTGCGGGCCAGTTGCTACGCATCCTGCTGTTGGCTGGAACCATGCTCCCGATTAGCCTGACGGTGCTGAGCGAACTGGCTTGGCGGGCTGGCATCTTTGGCAGCACGGTGGGCCTCTTGCTGATGCTCTTTGCGAACTTGATTGTCTTTTATCGGGTCGCAGTGGCCTATGATCGGGCCGATAGCGCCCGCCGGAGCGCCGAACAGGCTCTGGCCGCCAGTCACGCCGAACTGGATCAGCGTGTGGCTGAACGTACCGCCGCATTAGCTGACCGCGAAGCGCAATTGCGGGCCTTGAGCAATAATCTGCCCGGGGCAATGATCTTCCAGATTACCCGTGATGCCTATGATCAGCCCCATTTTTTGTATGTGAGCGCCGGGGCCAAAGATGTGACCGGGCTGGCCCCCGAGCAAATTCTGGCGAATCCCCAACTGCTCTATGCGCAGATCGAGCCTACTGAACGTGCGGCATTCCTGACCCAAGAATTAGCCTCACGCCGGGCCAAAGAGATCTTCGACATCGAGGTGCGCAAACGTACGCCCATGGGTCTGCGCTGGACACGTATTCGTTCACGCCCGCGCCCTACGACTGATGGACGGCGGATCTGGGATGGGATCGAAGTGGATATCACCGCCCAGAAAGAAGCCCAGGTGGCACTTGAACGTGATCGCCGCGTGCAGGCGGCCCTGTTCACCTGTTCGCGGGTTTTGTTACGCCCAGCGACCAGTCCTACCGAACGTAAAGCTGCCTTAAACCTGGTGCTTGATCAACTGCTTGCCGGTACCGCCAGTGACCGGGCCGCCTTACTCAGGATTGTACCGAGCAATACCCACGACCCGCAGACGATGGTTCAGGTCGAGCGTTGTGCACCGGGTGTCGAAGCATCGTTGACGGTGATGCAACGCGAGCAGTTGACCTTTGTCGAGTTGCCAGCGCCACTGTTGGAACAGTTGCTGCAGGGTGAGAGTCTGCTTGGGGTCACGCCAGCCGGGTTGGCGGCCTATCCTGAATTTGCTAGCTTCTTAACCGGGTTGGGTGTCCGGTCGCTCGTGGTGATCCCGATTCACGATGGGCAAGCGGTCACAACCTGCCTTGGGTTTCATGCCTGTGCAAGCAACCGGGTCTGGGGCGATCAGGAACGATTACTGCTCCAGACCGCCGCTGATCTGATCGCCGCCGCCCTGCAACGCTGGGCCGATGAAGACGAATTGCGCCGCCGCGAAGCGCTGCTCTCCGCCCTGTTCGAGATGCTGCCAGTTGGCGTGATGATCTCGCACCGTGATGGGTCACTGGCCCGTGCCAATCAGACCCTTCAGACTATGATGGGCATGACGATGGCCGATTTTGCCGTCAATCGTCAACGTGAACTCACCTACACCTTGCCGGATGGTCGCCCTTTGACCCGCGAGTACTGGCCGATCACCCGCGCCCTCAAAGGCGAAATCGTGCGTGACTACGAGTTGAGCATCATCCGCCTGGACGGTACGCAGCGTTGGGTCAGTGTGAGTGCAGCCCCCTTGACCGAGGCCGACATGGGCGCGGCAATGGTGGCAACCGACATTACCGAGCGGCGGTTGGCCGAACAAGAGCGCTTACAGATCGAGCGGCAACTCCAGGAAGCCCGCCGGATCGAGAGTTTGGATGTGATGGCGGCAGGCGTGGCTCATGATTTTAACAACATCCTGACCGCCATGCTCGGTCACGCCGAACTCATCCGGTTTGATGCACCAGCGGGCAGCGAATTAGCCGCCAGTCTTGATGCGATCATTCTGGGCGCACGCCGTGCTGCCGCCCTGACCGCACAAATGCTGGCCTATGCGGGCAAAAGCTATCTGGCCGTCGAACCCGTCGCCCTTAACGATGTGGCCCGCGAACTGATGGAACTCCTGCGGGCCAGTCTGCCGGCTGGCGTGACAATGCGCTGTACCCTTGATCCCAATGACCCGCAATTGATGGCTGATGCCACCCAGGTGCGTCAGATTCTGCTTAATTTCCTAACCAATGCGATCGAAGCCGTCGTCAATGTGGGTGGTGGGAGCATCGTGGTACGCACTGGCATGGCCATCCTTGACCAGACTATGCTGTGCCAGGCCGCCTTCAGTGTGGCCCATCCAGGAGCGTTTGGGTTCCTCGAAGTGCAGGACAGTGGCGAAGGGATCGCACCCGAACGGCTTGACCGCATCTTTGAGCCATTTTACAGTACCCGCTTCACCGGTAGGGGTCTAGGGTTGGCCGCCGTCCAGGGGATTGTACGCGCCCATGCCGGAGCCTTGTTTGTGCGCAGTAGTCCCGACCAGGGCGCGACCTTCAGCGCCTACCTTCCTGGATCGAGCCACCCCGATAGCCCGGTAGGCTGAGCCGACACTATGCGTGATGCGCTGAAAGCCCTCATAGTTATCGCGGATCACGGTGAAGTCACCCGATATGCAAAGGCCCTCGCCACACACGCCTACGTCGTTACCGGCAGAATCACGCCCGATGTAATTGTTCTGCACCAGGTAATTGCCAACACTGCCAATCTGAATGCCAATCGGCTGGGTCACATTAGGGTCATTACTACGAATGCTTAGGCCAACCAGATAGTTACGCTCGGCCACGCTGGGGCCACCCACCTGGGTACCCTTGCCGCCAAGCAGGCTGATGCCCTCGCCCGAAATCCAATCAGGGTTGGTGCAGACCGTAGTACCCGCCGGCGGTGCCGGGATCGTGCCATCGGCACGAGTTCCCAGATAATTGCCTACCACCCAGCTATCGTCACTGTGCATAGTTAGGCCAGCAACCCGCGACCCTGTGACCACATTATTGCGGTAAACGTTGCCGCCCTGCTGGGCTGGTGGCGTCTCGGCATCCTGGATCGTGGCTTTGTTGTCAATCGTATTGTTGCCACCGATGCGGTGGCGGCGGCGATTGCAGGGGGCAGCGCCGATGTGGGCTTGGGGGTCGCCTAACGATTGCGCTGATCTATACCGGGATGGGCTTACCACCCGTGGTGGGCGGATGGTCTATTAGTGGAACGCGAGCCAACTAAAGAGCTCGCTGAAGACCTGACGCCGGGCTGGCGCAGGTGAGAGCACCAGATCGTGCAGGCCGCCTTCGATTGCGAGCAGGGTGACATCACGCCCAAGCCCAGGGCCATACTGGCGCATATGGGCCACATTCAGCACACAATCGGCCTGCGTGAAGGCATCAGACCAGACGGTGCTACGATGGGAGCGAGCCGAATGCATCAGCAGGACGGGGCAATCTATCGCAAGCCCGGCCTGAAGGTGGCGTTGGCCAAGTACGACCGCCCGCACCCAGCCCGCATAGGTCGGAAAACTATTGAGCGGTTTCCAGCGCAGATCAAACGCCCACTCGCCACGATAATCACGGTGGATGCTCTCGGTGTAGAGCGACGAGACCCCTTTAGAGACGATCATCGTTGGGCGGATGGCCCCGAGTTGCACCGCAAGCGTCAACTGAGGAAGCTGACTGCGGGTGAGGTACCAATCGAAGAAGGGGCTATTCAGAAACAGCGCCTTGATCTGGTCACGCTGCTGGCCCTCATGGGCATAGAGTGCGGCGAGCAACCCGCCGGTTGAATGCCCATTGAGCAACAACCAACGGTGGCCAGCGGCAGCGATTAGGGTCAGCGCCGCATCAAGTTCGGCATAGTATTCACGCAGATCGGTGCAATAGTTCGGGAGTTGATGGGGGCGCAGCGAGCGCCCATAGCGGCGCAGATCGAGAGCGTAAAAGGTGTAGCCGTGGGCACAAAACGCCTCGGCCAGATGAGTTTGAAAGAAATAGTCCACAAAGCCATGCACATACAGCACAGCGCGCCCATTCGGTCGGGGCGGCAGGCGACGAACCAGCGTAGCGACTACTGGCCCATCAGCGGCAGCGGGCAGATCAAGCGTCATGAACTCGCAGCCGGAAAGCAGATCGGGTTGCCAGATTGGGGCCGTTGCAGTGGGAGGGATAAGGGTTTGCATAGGTGTTGTAGATGCTGAATTTCGGTTGCAGTAAATGAGGCCAAAAGTTGCAGTGGCCAAAACATCGTGCCAGTACCCTTAGTCTAGCACAACAAAACGGTCTGCCCACAATATTTGGTGGTGACGGCGCACCACATTTATGCACCTGGTCGCTGGGCCACAAAAACTGAGCCATTCCCCAGGGCGGCAATGGTGAACACCAGTATCTTGAGACTGGGTGTTGCTGCTTGAGTTCAAATGTGCTACTATGTTGGGCGAATCGCTAACTGCCCACACGTAGCCTGTGGAGAGCGCCTCTTTTCGAGGCATACCGCTGCCACGCTTTGTAACGTCCCCTAGCGACGTTAGATCGTACACGTCCACTTCAGTGCCCAGCAATACAATAAGCTCAAGATCATGAATACATTGCCCGATCGAAACATCACGCTGCTGGGCATAAATGACGCCACAAAAGGCTATGCTTGCCGCTGACGACGCTGCGCCTCAACCAGAAGGTCATCATCTTGCGTAAAGAGGGTCCGCCCGAGGACGGTGGCCCGGTCGAGCAGTGCCGGGTCATCCAGTTCGTGGGCGTTGTCCCCAAACGCGGTAAGCACATCCACCTTCGAGAAGCGGGCGAAGTTCCCGCGCTTCAAAGCGCGAAAGCGCGGGCGACCCTCGTTCCGCATCCCACAACGGGTGCGCATTGTGGAGGGCCAGCTTTCCGTGCCGAAGGTGGGTCTGGTCAAG